>JAZLDQ010000027.1:0-15561 GCA_045614785.1 Alloprevotella sp. | reverse complement strand
TACCTTCCCGACAACTGATTTTGCTCCAAAACAGACTTGCATTAGGTACCCGCTTATTTAAGAGCGGCAGGTCATTAAACAGAACAAACCCGAAATCGCTGTGGGCGATTCCGTAAAAAACGCCACACAACCGATTTCGGGTTTGCTATCAAATAATATTTGTACCACGCTCTTCACAGAGTTTGAGTCCGAGGTCCTTGAGTTTGAACTTCTGAATCTTGCCGCTGCCCGTCATGGGGAATTCCTTGATGAAGAAAATGTAACGGGGAATCTTGTAGCGGGCGATCTTGCCGGTGCAGAATTCGCGCACGTCGAGGTCGGTCATTTCTGCGCCTTCGTGAAGGATGATAAAGGCTCCGACTTCTTCACCATAGCGCTTAGAGGGGATGCCTGCTATCTGCACGTCCTTGATGCCCTCCATCTTGTAGAGGAATTCTTCAATCTCGCGGGGATAGATGTTTTCACCGCCTCGGATGATCATGTCCTTGATGCGACCCGTGATGCGGAAGTTGCCGTCTGCATCCTTCACACCAAGGTCGCCAGAATGGAGGAAGCCGTTGGCGTCAATAACCTCTGCTGTTGCTTCGGGATTCTTATAGTAGCCCTTCATCGTGTTGTAGCCGCGGTTACACATTTCGCCCTGCACGCCTACGGGGCACTCTTCTCCCGTTTCGGGGTCAATCACCTTGACTTCGGTGAACTCAAATTCGCGGCCTACGGTAGTGCAACGCACTTCGAAGGGATCGTCAATGCGTGTTTGCGTCATGCCTGGGGATGCCTCTGTAAGCCCATACACACTCGTTACACGCATGAACATTTTCTCTTCCACCTGACGCATGAGTTCAATGGGGCAAAGTGCACCCGCCATAATTCCCGTGCGGAGGCTCGACATGTCGAACATGGGGAACATCGGGTGGTTCATTTCTGCGATAAACATCGTCGGAACGCCATAGAGCGCGGTGCATCTTTCCTTATGGATAGAGGCAAGCACGAGGAGGGGGTCGAAGCGCTCGACCATCACCTGCGTACAACCATGCGTGAGGCAGTTCATCGTGGCGAGTACCACACCGAAGCAGTGGAAGAGCGGCACACAGACACAGAGTTTGTCGGCTTGCGTAAACTTCATGTGCTCACCCGTGAGGTAGCCGTTGTTGCTGATGCTGTGGTGTGTGAGCATTACGCCCTTGGGGAAGCCTGTTGTGCCGGAGGTGTATTGCATGTTGACCACATCGTGGCACGTCACCTTTTGTTTTGCCTCGGTAAGTTCTTCGTCGTCAATGTTGCTACCGAGAAGGAGGATTTCTGCGGTGTTGTACATGCCACGGTACTTCTCCTGCCCGATGTAGATGACGTTCTTCATATGGGGCAACGTCTTGCTCTTGAGATAGCCGCGCTGGCACGTGCGGAGTTCGGGGAGGATGTCGTAAACCATGTTCACGAAATCATCGCTTCCGCGGTCGCCGTTCACAATGCAGAGCGTGTGCATGTCGGAATTCTGGCACACGTATTCCAGTTCCGCACGCTTGTAGTTGGTGTTTACCGTTACGGCAACAGCACCAATCTTGGCACACGCATAAAGGAAGGTCAACCAGTCGGGCACGTTTCCCGCCCAGATGCCGACGTGCGTGCCTTTCTCCACACCGATGGAGAGCAGTCCCTTTGCCATATTGTCGACACGCTCGTTAAACTGCTTCCAAGTGAAGCGCAAGTTGCGGTCGGAATAGACGATATATTCTTTGTCTGGCGTGGTGGCAGCCCAGTGCTCCACCCATTCGCCGAGGGTGCGATTAAAGAGTTCCATGTTATTTAGAGTACAGAGTACAGATTATAGAGTACAGAGTATAGAGTACAACTATTTTAAGATAATAGAGAGTATAGATTCTAGAGTTTAGTTTTCAGGTTACAGACTACAATACGTACTGCACAGCAGTTGTACTCTGTACTCTGTTATCTGTACTCTAAATGGGCGTATACACCACTGCCAAAATCTTAGCGGCCTGCCCTTCGTAACCATGAACGTGGTGGGGCACGATGCAGTCGTAATAAATGGTGTCGCCCGCTTCAATAACATATTTCTTTTTACCGTGCGCCACTTCTACCGTGCCTTCCATCACGAAGATAAACTCTTCGCCTTCGTGAGACGAAAGGACGTAGTCAAGATTTTCGGTATTGTCAATGTCGATAATAAAAGGTTCCATGTGGCGGTCTGCCTTTGACTTTGAGAGCGCACGATAATGCATGTGCGTGCGGGCATCCATGGAATTGTTTGAGAAACTGATGGTGTCGCTCGTTTCCTGCTTGCGACATACTACAGCACCATGGTCGTCTTGGTCGTCCAAGAATGTTCCAAGGCGCACACCCAATGCGCGCGCTATCTTAATGAGCGGAGCCAACGAGGGAATATCGATATTATCTTCAATACGCGCAATCTGCTCTTCAGCCAACCCCGTGCGCTCTGCAAGTTCTGCCACACTAATCTCGCGGGTTTCACGAAGCGCCTTAATCTTAGCGCCAACAATCTTTGTGCTATCCATAGTTTTTGTGTTTGTTGTTATTAGAATCGCAAAAGTACAATAAAAAATGAATGGGCGAGTAGATTCTGCTAAAAAATCATTGTCGGCCGTGCTGAATGCTTATTATTTTGCTTTAGTTGTGGTAAAAAATAACTTATTAATGGGTGATGAAGTTGTTTATTTTGCCAAATCTATGTACTGTATATAGGTGTCGAGGTCTTTGTCGCCACGTCCTGAAAGTGTGAGTACAACGATGTCGGAGGGTTTAAATTGCATCTTTTTTAGTGCTGCGAAGGCATGGGCTGATTCGAGAGCAGGAAGGATACCTTCGAGTTGGCTCACTTCGTAGGCTGCTCGCAGTGCTTCTTCGTCGTTGATGGCAATGACGCTGGCTCGCCCTGAGTGTACGAGGTGGGCAGGAAGTGGACCTACTCCTGGGTAGTCGAGGCCAGCTGAGATGCTATAAGCCCCTTGGCATTCTCCCTTTTCGTTTGTAAGCACAAGCGTGTTGGCGCCGTGGAGCACACACTCTGTGCCGCAACTGAGCGAGGCGGCTGTCTGTCCTGAATCGACACCGCGTCCTGCTGCTTCAACCAAAACGAGGCGCACACTTAGGTCGTTTAAGAAATGGCTGAAACTGCCTGTTGCATTACTTCCTCCGCCGATGCAGGCAATAACGTAGTCGGGGAGTTCCTTGCCCTCTTTTGTGAGGAGTTGTTGGCGCATTTCTTCACTAATAATGCTCTGGAAACGCATCACCATGTCGGGGAAAGGGTGAGGTCCTACAGCAGAGCCAAGGAGGTAGTAGGTGTCTTCAGGATGTTGACTCCATTCTCTTAATGCTGCGTCAACTGCATTTTCGAGTGTTCCGCTCCCTTCGGTGACCGAGACAATGCGTGCTCCGAGGAGTTTCATCTTCTGTACATTTGAATGCTGGCGTACAATGTCTTCAGCTCCCATAAAGATGGTGCAGTCTAAATTGAGCAACGCACATGCTGTGGCGGTTGCCACTCCGTGTTGTCCGGCTCCAGTCTCTGCCACGATGCGGCGTGCTCCTCTGCGTTTTGCTAGGAGTGCCTGGCCGATGGCATTGTTGATTTTGTGAGCGCCTGTATGGTTGAGGTCTTCGCGCTTAAGGTAGATGGTGCATCCATACTGTTGGCTGAGTTTCTCTGAGCGATAGAGCGGGGTGGGGCGGCCTACGTAATCGCGTAATAGCTCACGAAATTCCAGTTGAAAGTCTGCGTCGTTGATGTATTTAAGATAGTCGGCTGCCAATTGTTGAGTACATCTGAGGAGTTCTTCGGATACGTAGGCACCACCGAAGCGTCCGTAGTAGCCATTGGGAGTAATGTTGAAGTCTGTAGTTTGTGTTTTCATAGTTTTGAGTTTTTTATGTATTATGTTAAGATGTTTTGATGTTCTGGTGTTTAGATGTTTTGATGTTCGGATTTTTGTTTTCACCTTTTCAAGGTTAGCTAAAGAAAAAACGAGTACTCACATCGTAAGATTGATGGAGCACCCGTTCGAATCGATTGTATTATCTGAACATGGGTATAATAACAGTAGCCTCTCCCCTTACGTTGTATGATATGTTAGGAAGTGGCGCCACCAATTATTATGTAGATATGTTATAACCATGTTTGATTTGTTAAAATTATGTTTGCAAATGTAATAGCCTTTCGTTACATAGCAAAACTTTTTTCTTATTTTTTGTAAAGAATTGTTTTTCCTCCTTTTATATAAAGGTGGTTTTTTAAGGGTGTTTTTACTATTCGTCCGCTCAAATCGTAGTAGGCTTCTGTTAAAGCATTGTCCATGGTTACGGCATTGATAGCGCTTGCTTCTTTGTCTGCAAGGTAGTAGAAGGTGATGATGCCATCCGCTTCGCTAATGTCGTAAATGGGTTTGTCTAAAGAGCTTCCTGTAAATGTTGTTGTTGCTGGCAGAGTTGTGTCGGTGAGGTTATAGTTGAATGCTATGCCGGGGAATAGGTCGCCCTTATAGTCGTTCCATCCACTCTTGCTGCTGTTTGATTGTTTTACGTTGTCGGCAGGTACGTATTGCATGCGCTGGTGTAGTGGGTCGTTGTTAGGGCGATTGTAGGTCCAATCGTTTGCATTGTAGTCAACGTGGAGTACAAGCATTCCACTGCCTAGGAAGTTGGGGTGCCACCCTCCGAGTTGTCGGTTTTCAAGAATGTAGTATTCATGTCGATTATTATCATTGCGGATGAGGTAAGCAGTGTTGCCGCCAGTAGTGTTACCTGCTGCGTAAAGTTGGTGCTCACCGATGCTATCGGGTGTAAGTTCAGCGATATCGAGCCAGCCCATATAACACTTTTCATAGGCTGTGTAAGGCACGGGGGCGTAGCCGTCGTAGGCATATTGTCCATAATCCATTAAGGACCAAAAGTCCATGGTGTGGAGGGTGTCGCTTATGGTGGCGTTGCTCCCTGTATAGTAGAAGTCGGGCAATCCCAAAGCATGGCTAAACTCGTGGCAGAAAACTCCGATACCGTCGATTTTCGATTCTGTAACCACTAATTCGCCATTTTCCTCTTGTTTGTAGTTTTGGAAGATTTCGTTACCAATGAAGTAGGATTTGAAACGGACTCCTTGTTTCGAAGTGAGGCTGTATTCGCTAAAATGGGCCCAAAGGTAGTTTTCGCAACCCGCTTCGAATGAAGAATGTTCGCCAGGCCCTGCGTAATAAATGTTTATCAAAGGCACTTTTCCATCTACAGTGAATTGGCTGAAATCGGCTCCTTGTGCTTCTGCTTTGTTGATGGCTTCGTTGATAAGCTTTTTGCTACCAGTGTCGATGCTCGAACCGCTGTTTTTGCCGTAATAAGCATAGGACTCATCAGCTGTTACGGTAGCAACGACTTCGAATGAGGGAGAGAATAACTCGCTTGATTGGGCTTCAAAATAATCCTTCACGCTTCCTTTGCAGAAGTTTTCGTCAGTATAGCCCTTTTCGTTGAGCATGCGGCTTACTTTCTCTGGTGTTGTGGTTTCTGCAAATGATTTGTCGGGAAACTGCACCATCACCACTGGAATGCGGATTTCTCCAATGCTCTTTACGCAACCATTGCCACTTTTCCCATAAGTGCCTAACCCATCTGTGTTTACAGCATTGAGTGCACGGTTTTGAGTGTAGGCTTTTGCCTGCTGGTTGGATAGGGTATGGGTTATCACTTTACTCATTTCGCTCACTGAAGTGATAGCTGCTGCTGGTGCTTGCAATGAGTTTGAGTAGATGTTTGATGAGCAGATGACTCCACTTTCCGATTTTTCGGCATAGCAAAGGACTCCCTCTTCGTTGAGCAAGAGCGGCATGCCTTCAGGAGTGGAGTAAAAACCTTGTAATCCATCTCCATGTTTTTGAATCATCACCACCGAACCGTTGGGTTGGCGATGACCGTAAAACTTCTTTACAGGAGGAGTTGCTTCAAGTGTCATTGCTCCCAATATAGTCGTGAGCAACAGGAGCTTTGCTTTACGTTTCATAGGCAGAGTTCTAAAAATTGTTGAGAAACAGCTGGATAGCCTCTTGTGTCTTTTCGCTGGCAGGTACTAAGGGGAGGCGTAGGATGTTGTGAATCTTTCCCTGCAATGCCAATACGGACTTTACTCCAGCGGGGTTGCCATCTACGAATAGAAGCTTGTAGAGCGTAGCGAAGCGGTGGTGAATCTCTTTCGCTTTTGCGAGGTCGCCAGCTTGAAGAGCATGAATCATTTCGCCAAACTCTTTGGCGTGCGAATTGCCAATGACAGTGATAGCGCCTACAGCACCTGTTGCCATAAGTTCGTAGGCAATGCCGTCGTCGCCGCTAAGCACTTCGAAGCCTTCGGGGGCTCCGATGATGATGTCTTCAATTTGTGCGATGTTGCCCGATGCTTCTTTTGTTGCTATGATGTTGCTGAAGTCGCGAGCCAAGCGAAGGGTGGTTTCTGCGCTGATGTTTACTCCTGTGCGTCCAGGTACGTTATACACTACTATGGGCAATTCGGTAGCTTCAGCCACTGCTTTGTAGTGTTGATAGATGCCTTCTTGCGAGGGCTTGTTGTAATAGGGCGCTACGATGAGCAATCCGTCGATGCCTTCGGGGATGGATTTCAATCCTTCAACAACTTTGCGTGTGTCATTGCCGCCAGCGCCTAAAAGCAGAGGAACTCTTCCGCCTACACGCTCGATAAAGTACTTTGTGATAGCTTGGCGCTCATCCGTGTCGAGCGTGGGAGTCTCGGCTGTGGTGCCTAATACGCAAAAGAAGTCTACTCCAGCTTCGAGTTGCTCGTCTATAAGTTGTCCGAGGTGGGGAAAGTCAACACTTCCATCTGCTAAGAATGGTGTGATTACGGCAACGCCCAATCCTCTGAATAAGTTTTGTCGATTCATTGTTATTTATAAGGTTGAGGTAGGTTCTATAAATTAGTTATTTTAAATTCTTTCGGCAGATTCCCAGCTTGGCCGCTTTACTTATCTTTTTTGTCTTTTTCTCTTTAACTCCTTGAAGCGTAGCCCGCTACGCTTCGTCGTCGTCAAAAAGAGAAATCTCAAAAAATCTTAAGCAAATATTTTGCCAATGAGCGCAATGAAAATTTATTTTCAAATTGCCGAATGCAGCTAAATATTATTTAAATATTTTGCTAATGAGCGCAATGAAAATTATTTTCAAATTGCCGAATGCAGCTAAATATTATTTAAATCAACTCAAGCTAATTTATAGAAACTACCTTAAGTCTAATTAGTTCTTGCAAAAATAGTAATTTAGAGTGAATAACTAAAAAAATATGAGTAGATTCTAAAAAATCTTTCAACACTCGTCATATTTCTAACTATTCGAATCGCTTTTTATGAGTTGCAGAAATTCGTCTTCATTAAGTAGTTGGATGCCGAGCGACTGTGCTTTTTCAAGCTTGGATGGCCCCATGTTGCTACCAGCTAGAATGAAAGTCGTTTTTTTGGATATGCTTGAAACGTTTTTTCCGCCATGCATTTCGATGAGTGCTTTGTATTCCTCTCGCGAATGATGTTCGAAGGTGCCGCTGATGACAATATTCTTCTCAGCAAGAATGTTCGACATGAGTTGACGTTCTTGTATCTGCATTTCTACGCCAGCTTCTTGCAGACGTTGAACGAGTTGCATGTTGTCTTCATTTCTGAAGTAAGCTACCACACTTTCTGCTATTACATTGCCAATACCTTCGACTGATTGTAGGTCTTCAGCAGTAGCATCCTGTAGTTTTTGAATGTTCAGAAAATGGTTGGCTAGCATTTTTGCAGCTACTTTTCCTACAAATCTGATGCCAAGAGCGTAAAGCAACTTGTCGAAGCCTGCCGTTTTACAGTTCTGAATACCGTCGATTATCTTTCGTGCTGATTTAAGTCGATTGCCATCTGCGCCAGCAATGTCTTCTACTTTGAGGTTGAAGAGATCGGCTGCCGTTTTGATGAGTCCGCGGTCGTAGTAATCAGCGATGGTTTCAGGCCCTAGGCAGTCAATGTTCATGGCGTCGCGTGAGATGAAGTGCTCAATGCGCCCTTTTACTTGCGGAGGGCAGGAATTTTCGTTAGGACAATAGTGAGCAGCTTCGCCAGGAAAGCGCACAAGTGGGGTGCCGCATTCTGGACATGTGCGTCGGAATACGACCTGTGGACCTGGCATGAAAGAGCGTGCTTCTGTGTCAACTCCCACAATTTGAGGAATTATTTCACCCGCCTTTTCTACGAAGACTTGGTCGCCTATATGGAGATCGAGCTGTTGGATGATGTCAGCATTGTGGAGTGACGCACGCTTGACGATGGTTCCAGCTAAATGTACTGGTTCCATGACGGCTACAGGCGTGATGGCTCCTGTTCTTCCTACTTGAAACGTTACGTCGATAAGCGTTGTTGCAGCGCGTTCTGCCTTAAATTTGTAAGCGATGGCCCATCGAGGCGATTTGGCTGTCATGCCTAACTGATGCTGTTGTCTGATGCTATCTACTTTAAGCACAATGCCATCCGTTGCTACGGGCAACTCCGAACGATGAACGTCCCAATAATCAATGAAGCTAAAGATTTCATTAAGGGAGTTGGCCAAATGTGTGTGCTTCGAAACTTTTATCCCCCATTGCGCCACTTGTTGTAGGCGTTCGTAGTGTGAGTCGGGCATGCTTAAAGCTTCTTCATCGGGCATGGCATAGAAGTAAGCATCAAGTCCGCGTGTAGCGACAACGGCTGAATTTTTACTCTTAAGTGTGCCCGATGCAGCATTTCGTGGATTAGCAAAGGTGGACTTTTCCTGTTGTTGTCGCTGCTCGTTGAGCGTATTGAAACTCTTCCATGGCATAACGATTTCGCCACGAATGGTGAAAGAGGGTGGGAGGTTGCTCTTTTCAATAAGGTGGAGGGGTATCGTGCGTATTGTGCGCACATTGCGCGTTACGTCGTCGCCTATATTGCCATCACCTCGTGTCACTGCGCTTTCGAGTTGACCATCGGCATAGTGGAGTGATATGCTTAATCCATCAAACTTCAGTTCGCAGCAGATGCTGAATGGTTCGCCATTGAGAGCTGTTTCAATTCGTTGGTAGAAGTCTCTCACTTCCTCTTTGTTGTATGTATTTCCCAACGAAAGCATTGGAGTCGTATGTGCCACTTGCTCAAAATCTCCCGAAAGGTCGCTACCCACACGTTGAGAGGGAGAGTTGGGGTCTTTGAGTTCGGGGTATTGTGCTTCGAGGAGGATGAGCTCATTCATCAAGGCGTCAAATTCGAAGTCACTGATGGTGGGCTCATTTTTTACGTAGTATTCGTAGTTGTATTGGTGGAGCAAAGTGCGCAGCTCGAATAATCTGTCTTTAAGCATAAAAAATGAGGGGGAGTTCCTATGTGTAAGTTATGAGTGTTGTCTGTTAATTTATAATTGACCATGCAAAATTAGTGAAAACCCGAAAGATATTTGTAATTTTGCATCTGTCATTTTATGACGATATCTTATCATTCAAGAATAATTAGTACATACATCATGCGAATAGATATTATCACGGTTGTGCCCGAAATGCTTGAGCCATTTATGAATTTGTCCATTCTTGGACGTGCTCAGAAGAAAGGCTTAGTGGAGATTCATGTTCATAATTTGCGCGATTATACTACCGACAAGCATCGTCGTGTCGACGATTATCCTTTTGGTGGATTTGCTGGTATGGTGATGCAGTGTCAACCTATTGACGATTGCATTGCAGCGCTTAAGGCCGAGCGCGATTACGATGAGATAATCTTCACGACTCCCGATGGTGAGCAGTTTGACCAACCCATGGCCAACTCGCTTTCGATGCATAAGAATATCATCATTCTTTGCGGACACTATAAGGGAGTAGATTATCGCATTCGTGAGCACCTTATTACAAAGGAAGTGTCGATTGGCGATTATGTCTTGACAGGCGGTGAATTAGCAGCAGCCGTGATGGCCGACAGCATTGTACGCCTTATTCCTGGCGTGATAGGCGATGAGCAGAGCGCACTTTCTGATAGCTTTCAAGACAACCTTTTGGCAGCCCCTGTTTACACTCGTCCTGCTGACTATAAGGGGTGGAAGGTGCCTGAAATTCTCCTTTCGGGGCATGAAGCTAAAATTAAGGATTGGGAACTCCAACAATCGCTCGAACGCACTAAGCGTCTGCGCCCCGACTTGTTGAGCAAGTAGATTTTGAACAATGAGCGCCAGAACATTTTACGATGAGCGGGTGAGCGGGTGAGAGGGAGTGCCGTTAATTGCTAATCGTTAACAGATGAACCACCTCCTCGGGTAGCATATCTGCAGGGATAGTGCCCGAAGCAATTGCTTTTCTCACATCGGTCGAACTATAGGGAAATTGAGGTGCATCTTTTAAAAGTATTACTTCTGAGGGTAGCAAACTTTCGTCTATCGGGTATCCCTCGCGAGGGTAAATCAGAATGGGCGTTGTTTGCAGTATCTTGTCGGTATGTGCCCAAAGATGAAAATTCACCCAATTGTCGCTACCAATGATGAGCGAAAAGTCGTGTTCTGGATAAGCTTTGCGTATAGCTTGCAGCGTATGCCATGTGTAGGAAGGTCGAGGAAGATGCCATTCAAAGTCAGAGGCTTTCACGCCCTTGATGTCTTTTAGTGCGGCTTGGGCTAAGTTGTAACGTTCTGCTTCAGGCATAAGGTCGTGTGAGCTTTTGAGTGGATTTTGAGGAGAGACCAGTAGCCACACTTCGTCCACCCAACCTTCTTCTGCAATCCATGCAGCGAGAGCTACGTGCCCCTTATGTATGGGGTTGAAACTACCCCCAAATAATCCGATGCGCATAGTCTATAATAATTTAGAAATCTAACGTCAGCGAATTTACTAAAAAAAACAATTCGTTTTGTTGAAGAATTATTAAATTTGCATTCAACAATTAAAAAATGACAACAGGCAGAGTTTAGAAAATAGAGCACAACTTTCTCCTGGTGGTAATCTCATAACCTTAAAACCTTATTTAGTTGACAAGTTGATGAGTTAACAAGTAAACAAGATGGTTAGACTCGAGCGCTGAATATCCTCGCATGGTTCTTACAACCTCATAATCTTTGTAGAGAGTGGTCCATCCGGAAGTCACCTCATAACCTCACAACCTTACAACCATATAACCTTACAACTTTATAACCTTACAACCTTACAACCATATAACCTCAATAATTATGTACACTGTTGACGAACTTAACGAACGCCTTATCGATCTTTCGTTTGCCGAAGATATTGGTGATGGCGACCACACAACCCTTTGTTGCATTCCTGCCGACAGCATGGGCGAAAGCAAGTTGCTCATCAAGGAAGAAGGCATTTTTGCAGGTGTAGAAATTGCAAAGCAGGTGTTCCATCGCTTCGACCCCACTATGGAGGTAGAAGTCTATATTGAAGACGGTGCTCACGTCAAGCCTGGCGACATCGTAATGAGTGTTAAGGGTAAGGAGCAGAGCTTGCTTCAGACGGAACGACTCATGCTCAACATCCTTCAGCGCATGTCGGGCATCGCCACTATGACGCGTAAGTATCAACAAGCCCTTATCGACGCTGGCACGAAGACACGTGTGCTCGACACACGCAAAACAACACCAGGCATGCGTATGCTCGAAAAGGAAGCCGTGAAGATTGGTGGTGGCATGAACCATCGTATAGGTCTTTTCGATATGATTCTCCTTAAGGACAACCACATCGACTTCTGCGGTGGTGTGCATAACGCCATCAGCCGTGCAAAACAATATTGCAAGGACCATGGCAAGTACCTTAAGATAGAATGCGAAGTTCGCAATTGGCAGGAACTCGAAGAGGCCCTTGCCGAAGGTTGCGACCGCATCATGTTCGACAACTTTACACCCGAAGACACGAAGAAAGCCGTAGAGCTCGTAGCAGGTCGTGCCGAAACGGAGTCGAGCGGAGGCATCACCTTCGAAACAATGATACCTTACGCCAAGGCCGGAGTAGATTTCATTAGCTTCGGAGCACTCACACACAGCGTGAAAGGGCTCGACATGAGCTTTAAGGCTGCAGGGTCAGACAAATTGATAATTAAGTAGCTCCGGCTTTCGCCAGGCTACAGCCAGAGTAGGTAATAAGGTTTAAGGTTATAAGGTTTTAAGGTTTGCCATTCGGTTTGATTGCTTTTTCAGTCTGAATAGCTCTCATAACCTTAAACCTCACAACCTTACAACCTTAAACCTTATGGTAAGAATTTGAGCAGTAAAGCAGACAAAAGACGATGCAACATGAATCAAAGCAGATTTGGATTTCTTGCGAAAATGTTGTATCTTTGTACTACCAGGAGGAAACTATGCTGTTTCCTCCTTTTTTTGGATCCAAAATAGCAAAAATGACCTCAAAGGTCATTTAAATTTCTTCAAACATCGGAGAAAAGATCTTTGATGTCGTTTCTCCTATCTTGTATCTCCTTATTTTTATCCTCAATTTTGCTCTCAAAATCTCCAAGTCCGAATAAAAAACAACTTTTTTGAAAAAAAATTACTTTTCTAAAGCAGACAAAAGAGCAAAGCTTTTTTAGAGTACAATGTACAGAGTACAGATTACAGAGTACAGATTACAGAGTACAACTACCATCCGGATGGCGCTCTAGTCAGCTTACATTAGACTTGTCTATTTCCAAAAGTTACCCATCGAAACTTCAAAATCTTTATTCTTTACTCATTCATTCCTTGTAGTAGCAAGTCGAAATCCTTGGCACTTCCCTTTGTATGGAAATATTGTTCTAAGAATCGCTTGCGTTGCACAGATAGTTTTTGAGATGTACATGTCAGGAGTTCCTTCATGACCTTCGGTGTAAAACCTGCGCAAATGAGCATGCACATGCGGTGGTCCTCCAGAATCATCGTGCTTTTGTGCAGCAGCAGGAACTCGCAAGCACGAGGGTTAACGGTGTTGATGGTTTCGAACAAGGCATCCCAGTCTTCCTGCTGCGGTCGCTTTTTTATGTCGTACAATTCAAGAAAGCGCCTTACAATTTTTGTATTTCTCAATGCTTCGATTCTGCTTTCCGCGAGTTGTTGCTGCTCCGTTTTTTCCTTGTTGCTTCCGTGATTGGAGATTTGAGACTTCAATTGTTCATAAGCGTCCTGCATTTGCAGCATGCTTGAATAAACATTGTCGAGTAACGACGATTTTTCTACGTAATCCTGATATACGGTGTCGAGCTTTGCTTGTAATTTCCGGCGATTCAAATAAATGACAATAATAATTACGAGCAATAACAGAATAATTGATACCGTTACTAACAACACGCGCAACGTTCTTATTTCCGCTTGCTGTGTGCGTTCCTTTTCGCGCTCTACGTCGTAAACCAATTTTGATTCTTGCAACTGGCTGGTTATTGTATATTGAAATTGCTTATTAAGTTCATCATATTGCTTCCTCACATAATACAATGCTGAATCCCAATTTTCATGGATTTCATGGTATTGCGAAAGTCCATAATATCCCGTTTCATTGTAATGCCAATTTGGGTGGCTCGCCATGTATAGCAGATGAGGGTACATAGAATCTAACTCTCCTATAGCACCATAATAAGAAGCTAAGCAAGTGTGATATGAACCGTCGTTCTTATAGTCATAGCCAAATTTTGCAGATTCACTTTTAAAGATATCAATATATTTTTTTGCTGAATCTACATCATTCTTATACATGTGAGTTAAAACAATTTGTAGATTATTCTTTATGCTATGAATGTACATGCATTTATTTTCAAATAGTAATTGTAATTCTTTAAATTTTGTGATTGCAGAATCTGGATAATTTTGTTTCGATATACATATAGCCATTTCCTTTTGTAATTCTAACCATAGTAAAGTATCTTTAGCTTGTAAAGCATAATATGCCCCCTTACTAAATAAATCATATGGTTGTTCTATACTTACTAAGAATTGACATACTTCTGCACTTTGACTATAGATGCGTGCGAGTAAAGCTAAATGTTTAGCTCCAGCAGTTGTGTCTGCCATGGAAATCGCTTTGTTATACCACTCCTGTGCAGCAATTCTACAATTTAAGTCTCTGTAGATAGAGCCCATGATATAGCATGCTTGCATGCGCAGATACAAATCAGGTTGTTTTAAAAAATATTTTAGCACAGGTTGAAAAACAAACTCATTATTTTTATTAAATGGTATAAATGCTTTGTTTTGTGCCGTTGCTTTTAGTAATTCCAAATACATCTTATCAGCATATGAAAAATTATAATTTTCTACATACATTGTGTCTAATAAATAATATACGCTGTCTGGTTTATATGGTAATATGTTGCTTATTTCATTAAGACGAGAATGGTATGTTTCATTACATGAAATATGAAACATACTTGATAACAACAATAACGAAAAAGAAATAATATGATGTAAGATTTTCATAATGGTATAATGAGGTACCTTATTTTAACTTAATACAACAAAGTTATATTCTTTTATTTAAAATAAAGATATTTATTATTCACTAATTTTACACAATTCAATAAATAACAAGAATAATATTAATATAAGAAATATTGTCGCAAATAAAATCACAAAATATAAATCACTGAATAATAAAGCTTTATAAAATGTGTAAAAAATGTGTAAAATATAATTAAGTAGATATTTAATGTATGTGTAATTTTCAAAAAAATTAATTACATAATTGATATGCGAAATAAATTATTATTGGTAACATTACTATTATTAGGGCACGGTTTTTATGTAAAAACAGTTGCCAATGTTGTAAACTATTCAACATCCGTAATAACAAATGAAGACAATAAGAAAGTTATCATTTTAATAGGTATTGGCAATGGTCAAACAGCCAAGAATGAAAAAGATGGTAATGGAAGTGGACGTACATTAGAGGATAATATCATTTTTGCTGAACTCTACAACGGAGTTTTGTCTTTTTCTCCATATAATATAATAGGAGAAACTTTCGTGCTTCGTATTTATGACAAGGAGGAAGAAGACGTGTTGTGGCAAAAAGTTTGCAGATATAATGAGTTAAACAATATAATACTTCCTAATTTACCTGCTGACACGTATGTCATGACTTTTGAAACAAACGAGGGAGTATTTGCAACTGATATTGCATTATGAGATTCTTGATTTCATCATTCTGCATTGGTTGGACATTAATATTCAGCATGAGTTGCAAAACGGATGCTCTTCCTCACGACGTTGAAACAGCTTTGGCTATGTCGAGCGACTCAAGTCTGAGGAATTTATTGTTAGACTACCGCCAAAATGATGATGAACGTTTCAAGGCAGCATGTTTCTTGGTTGCTCATGCCGGGTGGCACTACTATCTGGGCGGTGAGACTTGCTATGACGAGAGAATCGACTGCATGATAAAGAGGACCGACAGCCTTTGCTTACAATCATTCAATACGCATTGTGTAAACAATATGGATACACTCTGCTTGCAGAGATGGCTGAACGACACATTAAAACATCGTGCGTTTCAACTCCGCGACCTCAAAGTTGCATCTGCATCGCGCTATACAAAAGTATCGGATATTGAAA
>JAZLDQ010000026.1:0-3408 GCA_045614785.1 Alloprevotella sp. | reverse complement strand
GGAAAGGAGAAGAGGACTGTTTCTGTGTATAGTTCTATAACTAGATTTCTTAATAGTTCACCTCTCTCCTTTGGTTAACTTTTTACAAAGATAAGTTCTTTTCGCTTATCTTTTTTTCATTTGCAAATCTAAAGGAATTCTTTGACTTTACTTGCTGCCATTCCAATACAATAACACATTAGCATATTAAATTTCAACCTTCTCTTTTTGCTGATTTTTATAAGATTTGACACGTCAAGTGTCTTGAAAAATGTGACCATTGGCATTGGGGCATTCATCCACATTTCAAAAGCGAATGCACGAGTGGTTTCTTGAGGATTTACTTCTTTCATACTTTTACAGATTTAAATTCAAAGTGCAAAAGTATAGGAATGCATTGTTTGAAAATAGAACAAACGAGACATTCAGACGGGTATGGTAAACAAATCAGAATAAGGTTCTGTTATTTTGAGCAATGAATGTGGAGTATATCCTGATAACCTTTTAAATTCCCGTATGTAATGAGATTGATCGGCATAACCGCTAGCATAAGCTATTTGCGCATGATTGATATAATTCTTTTTCTGCTGCAATAGTGCCAAAGCCTTTTGTAAACGGACAATACGAGAATATTCCTTGGGATTCATCCCTACATGTAAATAGAATTCTCTTTCAAATTGTTTTTTGCTCAAACAACAATTCGAAGATAATTTTGTTACAAACGTTTGAGGAGCAACACACAGTTGCTCTATTGCAGCATTTATTCGCTCTATTCGGTATATGGTGTCATTCGAACTTATTGATAACCGAGACAACAACCATTTTTCGATAAAATTGACACAAAGGTTGTTATCTTCACATTCGAACACTTGTTTTGCTAATTCGTTGAACTGTTTATCATCAATATCGTAACCTGATATTTCCTTATTGTAAAAAGCAGAAACAGGAGTGTTCAGAAACATATTTATCGTATGTGGATAAAATACCACGACAATCATTTCAATGTCGTCATTGGCTTGCAGATGTGAGGAAAAATTGACCTGCCCGCTGATAGTTAGTTTATCCTGTGTTGCGCCCAATTCAGGGACAAACAGCGGTGTTCGCTTATGAAAGATGATTTGAGGACACCCGATTGGAAATGTATAGGTACTCAGCATTTGATTACTGCTGAATACCCAATAGTACCTTACATAAGATTGTAACAACTGACATGGTTTATAAAACTTAAATCCTTCTTGAATCATATTGCAAAATTACAAAGAAGTCATGACAATAAGCATTATATGGGCGAATTATTACGACTATGAACCTACTGTCAAATAAAACGGGGCACCTGCAAAACCCTGTGTTAATGCGTAAATGTTAGTTAGTCTGAAGAGAAAGAATTTTACATCAACCACTCCGTGTAGCTGTGCTCTAAACTTTTTAATCTTTGAGTTCAGAGATTCTGCAGATGCATTGGTAGCCCTATTGATGAAGTAGTTTAGGATTTCGTCTTCCCTTTCAAAGATTGTTGCCGATACTATATTGAAGTTTGCGTCATCAAAGTCCGCTACCTTACTGTACCATTTGGCTAAACTCTTCTTAGCCGTTTCCTTTGTTGCTTCAGACTTACTGAAAATCATTCTAAGCGAATGCGTAATGGCGTATGCCTCCTTCAAGTCAGGATATAGTTCGAAGAGTATTCTTGCACGTACCTTCTGGCTTTCTGTCCACTTTTCTGAAGAGGTCATCAACAAGTATCTGCTCCTGGCTAACAGTTCACAGATGGTATCTCCGTTGTCAAGTTTTTTCGGTTCGTATTTTTCGTTCTTACGATTCGGCTTGCGCCCACGCTTATCCTTTTTGCCTTTTTTTCTCAGTTCTGAGTTTCTCTTGTTGCGTAGACGATGTTGCTCTCGGGCTTCCACGTCCGCTCTCAATGCCTTATAGCGATGTTTCACGCGGAGCTGCTGCATAGCATCACAGCAGTCCTTCAGTACATGAAAACGGTCTATGGTAATCATTGCGTAAGGAAAACATTGCTTGACGATAGAATGCATGCTCTCGGAGAAATCCATCGTCACCTCACGTACTTTCGCACGCTCCCACCAAAGAATGCACCCCAGAGCGTCAACGACATCTTCCACACGTGTTCCTTGCACAATGGCAACGATTGCCCCTTTGCCTCCATGGGCGTCCTTATTGGAAACTTAATAAGGTTATTGAAACATTTGAGAATCATAACGACACTATCGTCAACTACTTTGAAGAGAGGTTAACAAACGCATCTGCTGAATCGTTCAATGCAAAAATAAAAGCTCTCAGAACGCAGTTTAGAGGGGGGGGCGAGATGTCAAATTCTTTATGTACAGACTAGCTACCCTTTATTCTTGATTGTTGTCTTCCAACCTGAAATATCCCCTGACCCAAAACAAATAGTTAATTATTTACTGAATATCCCTAAGTAAGTTTATGTTATTTATGTGAATCAGCAGTTAGCAGCAGATTCATAAATTTAAAAGTTAGCAAATAAAAGCAGGGTAATAGCCAACTTTCCAAAGATATGAACAAGCACTTCTTTGGTTACTCTCACCAAAGAATAATTAACTAAACATCAATAATTTAACAACTATTTAAAGGCTAAATTTTAACAATTGATTCCCATGAGCGATAAATGGCGGTAATTGCACTATTTTTTGTGGGTTTACTGCTATTATTGTATTAACGCCTTCGATGCAACTTTTTTATGCCTATTTATGAAGCGAGATAAGGCGTTTTTCGTAATTTTACAGCGGAATAATTTATTAGCACTGAAAAATGATGGAAAAGAATATTAAAAGTCAGATAGGTTTGGCTATTGTAATGTTGGGACTTGTTGCCTGTGGTTCAAAACAAGACGTCCGGCTTGCTGCCAGCATTGAAGCTGGGCGTGCGCTGATAGAAGAGGCGCGTGGGGCTTATCAAAGAGGTGAGTACGACCTGGCCGTAGAATTAATAGATTCTGTGCGCTCGGCTCATCCACGCGCAATGAATGCTCGCGAGGACGGAATTTTACTAAAGGACTCTGTGGAATTGGCTAAAGCTGAATTGGAGCTGAAGCGCCTTGCTGATGATAACAACCATGATGCTGAATTGTGGGAGGAGGCGGAAAGAAAAATTAAATTCTTTGCACGTAAGCTACAATATGATAAAGAGCAACGCAAAGCACACTGATTTTTTAACGATTAACGATTGGCGTTTAGCGATGAGTGATTAGCATTTTACGATTAGAGATTAGCGAACCATGCTGAGTTGAAAGGAGAAATGAGAATTCCTTTAGATTTGCAAATGAAAAAAAGATAAGCGAAAAGAACTTATCTTTGTAAAAAGTTAACCAAAGGAGAGAGGTGAACTATTAAGAAATCTAGTTATAGAACTATACACAGAAACAGTCCTCTTCTCCTTTCC
>JAZLDQ010000025.1:0-38111 GCA_045614785.1 Alloprevotella sp. | reverse complement strand
CCTTGAATACACCAACGAACCTTATGCCATTGCCAAGATAGCCGGGCTCAAGATGTGCGAGAGTTTCAACCTCCAGTATGGCACAAATTACATCGCCGTAATGCCTACGAATCTCTACGGACCTAACGATAACTTCCACCTCGAACGTAGCCATGTGTTGCCCGCAATGATTCGCAAAATCCACTTGGCACACTTGTTGCAGCTCGGCGATTGGGAAGGCGTTCGTCGCGACCTCAACTGCCGCCCCGTAGAAGGAATGGACGGCAGTGCTGACGAAGCTGACGTGCTCGCATTGCTCAGTCGCTATGGCATAGCGCCCTGCATCGTAACGCTTTGGGGCACTGGCTCGCCCTATCGTGAGTTCCTCTGGAGCGAAGATATGGCAGACGCCAGCGTCTATGCTTTGCTCAACATCGACTTTAAGGACACCTATCCCGCAGGTTCGAAGGAAGTGCGCAACTGTCACATCAATGTCGGAACAGGGATTGAAACGACCATCCGCGATTGCGCTGAAACCATTGCTAAAGCCATCGGTTTCAACGGCGAAATTCGTTGGGACAGTACGAAACCCGACGGCACACCTCGCAAACTCACCGACCCCTCAAAACTCCATGCGCTCGGATGGCGCCACAAAGTGGAACTCCCCGACGGCATCGCGCGACTTTATCGTTGGTATGTTGAGAATATGTAGTTATGTAGTGTCTTTATAAATTAATAAGTTAAAATGTTAAAAACGTTACGAAGAGTCTTAGCTTTCTTCTCCCTGCTCCTGCTGACATTGTTGTTTCTCGACTTTACGGGAACGTTGCATGCAGGGTTTGCGTGGCTCGCTAAAATGCAATTTATGCCCGCCATATTGGCTGGTGCGACTTTTACGATAGTTCTATGGCTGTTGATAACGGCTTTATTAGGGCGTATCTATTGCTCTGTAGTGTGCCCGTTAGGCATTATGCAGGACGTATTTGCTTGGATAGGAAAGAAGGCGAAGAAAAATCGTTATTCCTTCAGCCCCAATCGTAAGTGGTTGCGCCTGGCGATGTGTATCCTCTTTTTTGGAGCGCTGGCGGTGGCTTATTTTAAGCCAATCGCAGGTGTTGTAACGAATTTGCTTGAACCCTACAGCGCCTTCGGTCGTATTGCTACAAATATGTTTGCTCCAGTATGGAAATGGGGCAACAACGCATTGGCTTTCGCGGCAGAACGTATGGATAGCTATGCTTTTTACGAAGTGGATGTGTGGCTAAAATGCGGTTGGAGCCTTGGAGTGGCAATGCTTACGTTCATCATTTTAGCAATCCTTGCTTGGCGAGGCGGTCGTACGTATTGCAACACCATTTGCCCGGTAGGCACATTGCTCGGACTTATTTCTACAAGGGCGCTGCTTAAGCCCAGAATTGACGAAAGCAAATGTAGCGGATGCGGGCTCTGTGAGAAAAATTGCAAAGCAGCTTGTATAGACAGCAAGCAGCGCAAGATTGACTACAGCCGTTGCGTAGTGTGCATGGATTGCTTGGGTAAGTGTAAGCGTGGTGCTATTAAATATGGAGTAGCTCCTAAGAAGGTAAAAATAGCTGTTGGAGGAACCGAATCAAAGTGCGAGACACCCGCTTCGACTTCGCGTCGCGCTTTCCTGACAGGAGCTGTAGCCATGGCTGCAACGAGTGTAATTCAGGCGCAGAAGAAAAAAGTGGATGGAGGGCTTGCAGTTATTAAGGACAAAGTAATTCCCGAACGTACGACTCCTATTCTTCCTCCCGGCGCACAGAATATTCGTGATTTTGCACACAAGTGTACAGCTTGCCAACTTTGCGTTTCGGCTTGCCCCAACAATGTGTTACGACCTTCGAGCGACCTTAATCGCTTTATGCAACCCGAAGCAAGCTATGAACGCGGATATTGTCGCCCCGAATGTACGAGTTGCTCAAACGTATGTCCGAATGGCGCATTGCTCCCCTTGACGCGTGAGGAAAAATCGTCAAGACAAATAGGACGTGCCGTATGGATAAAGAAAAATTGCTTGGCAGCTACAAAGAAAACGCGTTGCGATAACTGTGCGCGCCATTGTCCAACGGGAGCTATACAGATGGTTCCATCCGTCGAAGGCGATGAAAAGAGCCGCCGCATACCGGCCATCAATGTAGAGCGCTGCATCGGTTGTGGCGCTTGCGAAAATTTGTGTCCCGCTCGCCCATTTAGCGGAATTGTGGTGGAAGGTGTTGACACTCAAAAAATGATATAAAGTATGGACAGACGTGAATTTTTAAAAATAGTTGGTATAACCTCTGCCACAACTACGGCTACGCTTTGCGGATGCTCTTTAAAGTCTGAAGAAAATAAGGCTACAGGCGAATTGGGCGCTGCTCCGTCTGACAAAATGACGTACAGAAGTTTTCCTGGATTGGGCAACGACAAAGTGTCGCTGCTGGGATATGGTTGCATGCGTTGGCCTACGTTGCCTAATCCCGCTGGTGATGGCAATGTCATCGATCAAGATGCTGTCAACGAACTTGTGGATTATGCCATGGCCCATGGTGTAAACTATTTCGACACATCGCCCGTTTACGTCCAGGGTTGGTCGGAAAAGGCTACAGGCAATGCGCTGAAGCGCCATCCGCGTGAGTCATTTTACGTTTCAACAAAACTCTCGAACTTCTCAAACTACACGCGCGAAAACTCCCTCGCCATGTATCACCAGTCCTTCAAGGATTTGCAAGTGGATTATATCGACTACTATCTGCTTCACGCCATTGGTGGAGGCGGCATGGATGCTTTCCGTCGCCGCTATGTTGACAATGGTATTCTCGACTTTTTGGTAGAGGAGCGCAAGGCAGGTCGCATTCGCCATTTGGGTTGGTCGTTTCATGGTTCGAAGGAGGTGTTCGACGAAATGTTGGCACTCCACGACAAATATCATTGGGACTTTGTGCTGATACAGATGAACTATGTCGATTGGCACATTGCCAAAGGTAGCGGTATCGGTGCGCAATACCTCTATACAGAACTCGAAAAGCGTGGTATTCCTGTGCAAATCATGGAACCGCTCCTTGGAGGCAGACTCTCTAAAGTGCCCGACCACGTTGTAAGCCTTTTAAAGCAAAAAGACCCCGAGAGCAGCGTTGCTTCATGGGCCTTCCGATTTGCAGGAACGCCAAAGAGTGTGCTCACCGTTTTAAGCGGTATGACTTACAAGGAACATCTTGAGGACAATATTCGCTCGTACTCACCCTTGGTGCCACTCACAGAGGAGGAAAACGAATACCTCTTCAGCGTAGCGAAACTAATGGAGCAGTATCCCACCATTCCCTGCAATTATTGCGCATATTGCATGCCTTGCGCTTATGGTATTGACATCCCTTCCATCTTCAGTCATTATAATAAATGTGTGAACGAGGGCAATGTTCCAGAGAGTCGCATGGACCCCAACTATAAGCAAGCGCGCCGTGCTTTCTTGGTAAGCTACGACCGCATGGTGGAGAAATTGCGCCAGGCAGACCATTGCATTGGTTGCAAAAAGTGCAATAAGCATTGTCCGCAAAACATAGATATTCCACGCCAGCTGCGTCGCATCGACGATTTTGTTGAAAAGCTCAAGCAGGACACGCTATAGATTGGGTTCCTTTAGTATAAGAGAAAATTGCAGAAACAATGAAACACCTAATAGCATTGCTCCACGAAGGCGGATACTCCTGCGTAATTCGCAATGGTAAGGAACTTCGCACATTTACAAAGCGTGGAGTTGCCGACCTCTATGAGCTTCATACCGCTGCACCAGACTTTCTTGCTAATAGCAGCGTTGCCGACAAGGTGATAGGCAAAGGTGCAGCAGCTTTGATGCTGAAGGGAGGCGTCAGCAATGTTTATGCCGATGTGATAAGCCAACCGGCTCTTGATCTGCTTCAAGGTGCCAATGTGAACGTAGAATATACAGAGGTCGTAGAGCATATCATCAATCGTGCTGGTACGGACATGTGCCCTGTTGAAAAGCGCTGCTTGCCGCTTACTCAGCTGGATGATATGATAGAAACTATTAGCAATTTTATAGTTACGACACAGAAATAAAAAAAGAGATTATGCTTCAAAAAACTAAAGCATTAACACTAACTTTCAGTAACGCCAGCACTTATTTGTTGGCAGCACTCTTCGTGTTAGGAAACATTGTGCTTCCTCAGTTGTGCCACCTCATTCCGCAGGGCGGCCTGATATTCCAACCAATCTATGTCTTTACGCTTGTAGCCGCCTGCTGCATGGGATGGCGCGTAGCGTTGCTCACGGCGGTTGCGAGCCCATTGGCAAATGCTCTGCTATTTGCGATGCCCACAGGAGTTATGTTTCCTGTAGTGTTAATAAAGTCGGTGGTATTGGCCATCTGTGCGAGCAAAGCTATGAGTTGTCGTGGTGACTTTCAGAAGCCTATGATAATATTGGCTATTGCCGGAACATGGATGGTAGGCATTTGTGCTGAATGGTTGATATTAGGAAATATTCCCTCATTATTAATAAGTATGCCAGGTGTGGCACTGCAGATGGCGCTTGCACTTTGGATTACTTCGACTAAACATTAATTTACTACGTAAGGTAGGTTCTATAAACCTTTAAAACTTTCATTATGTTTGGAATTGGTTTTCAAGAAATAATAATTATCGCCCTTGTTGTGTTGCTCTTTTTTGGAGGCAAGAAAATACCCGAACTCATGAAGGGACTTGGAAAAGGAGTGCGTAGCTTCAAGGATGCTATGAACGGCAAGGATGCCGACGAGGACGGAGATAAAAACAAATCCGCATAGCGTGTCAGCGTCACAAAGTTTTTGGGAACATCTTGATGAATTGCGCGGAAGCATCATTAAGATGTTGGTGGCCGTGATGGTTTTTACCGTTGCGGCCTTCTGCTTTAAGACAGAGGTATTCAACGTGCTGCTGGCACCTGTTAGTGATGATTTCATTACCTATCGCGGACTTGAAGCTGTTGCTACGTGGGCGCTTGGCAACGCAGAAATAGTTACCAATTCTGTCGAGATACAACTTATAAATACGGGATTGGCTCATCAGTTTTTACTACACGTAAAAGCCGCATTTTTCATAGGTTTATTAGTAGCTTCTCCCTATATTGTTTATAAGTTGTTCTGCTTCATTGCTCCAGGGCTTTATGCTCGTGAGCGCCACTATGCTTTGCGGCTTGCGGTTAGTGGCTATCTTATGTTTGTTGTAGGAATTTTGCTGGCTTACTATTTGATTTTTCCGCTCACCTTTCGCTTTTTGGGAGCTTATCAAGTGAGCGAAGCCGTAGCCAACACCGTGACGCTCTCTTCGTATCTTGAAACATTGTTGGTATTAAGCTTTGCCATGGGACTTGTGTTTGAAATACCTGTGCTTTGCTGCATTTTAGCAAGTATGGGGCTTGTAAAAGCGCAGATGATGAGGCACTTTCGTCGTCACGTAGTAGTGGGTTTGCTTGTCCTTTCTGCTATTATTACACCTACAGCTGACGCCTTTACCCTCATGCTAGTGGCAACACCCATGTGGCTACTCTATGAAATAAGCATTTTGCTTGTAAGCCGAAGAGAAAAGTAAGGAAAATTCCCCTTACGGCTACTCGCTCACTCAGGTAATTCAGGGGAAGAATTTAGTTTGATTCGACTGACTAATACTAAAGCACTTTCACTTTTTAATAATTCGAACTTATAATGAGAAGATGTAACTAAATTACCCCCTTCGGTTCCCCCGTTATCAGGGGAAAGAAACCTCCAGAGTTAGCTAATCTTTACCCACATCTTTACAAGGGCGGTCTGAAGGGCCAACCAGCTACCAGCCCAGGGTAAAGCGACGAAGAAGCGGCACCCTGGGTGAATAGTCCGCATGGATTTCCGCCCTGTAAGGGCAAAAGCTAAAACATTTGAATATCAACCTATTAAGTATATATATTGCTTTTGCCCCTTTAGGGCGAACCATTCGGTATGGACACTAACCCAGGGTGTCGTTCCCTACGGTCACTTGCCCTGGGCTATGAGCTTTTGCCTCTTCGAGGCGCCCTTTTCCCTTGAAATAAATGTGGGCAAAGATTAGCTAACTCAGGAGGTTTCTTTCCCCTGATAACGGGGGAACCGAAGGGGGTAAATTAGTTACATTCGACTATATATTCCCCAAGGGTACAGAGCAAGAAATCGGCTTCTTGTCCATTCGAAATAATAGATTACGAATACAAAATACTGCTCAAAATTGTTTCATTTTTTTTAGCAATTTTGAACACCTCACCTTAATAGGTCGAAAGTCTAAGCGGTCTGTTTACACAGGGGATGCTCCCTAAGGTTGATTACCTCGGGTTACTAAACGTTAAAACTACTTAAATTTATCTTAATTTTCATATGCAGGTTTTGTCGTTGAATAAATATTGCCTACATTTGCGCTGTTAATTTATTGACAAAATCAGCAATAATAATTATTAAAAACCGTTTCTATGAATTTAAAATTTTACGCAAACAATTTTAGAATGTTTTTCCTCGCAGCCTTATTTTCGTTCGTGATGAGTGCGAACGCTCAGAAGGGTTGGGAGATGATCAAGGAGTTGCCAACAGCCAATGCTTTCCACATTGCAAAGAATGGCAATTTTATTTTGGCAGATTTTCAGTTTGATTTCTCAGGAGGTCTTTATGTTTCGAATGACCAAGGTGCTTCATGGTTTAAGACTGCTGCGACCGACTATAACTACAATGCATTCTGCGAGACAGACGAGTACATCTTTGCCACAGCTTGTTGTGGACGCGTAGCACGCTCTAACGATGGTGGTCTTACTTGGGAAATCCTTAGTTACGGACGCGCTGTTGCAGATTTGCTTGGCGAAGAGGAAGTGGAATATACAGTGTCTTATGCCATTACAGAACACCAGGGTAAGCTTTTCGTTGCTGACTTCAATGGTGGCGGTGTTGTTTATTCAGAAGATAATGGAGAAACTTGGAAGCAGACAGACTACAAAACGCTTTCTTATGGAGATTCTAAGGGTGGCAAGGCTGTAGTGGAAAACATCTACAATCTTGTTTCTTACGAAGGCAATCTCTATGCTTTTGGCGTGTACTACGTGTTCCGTTATATACCCGAAACCAATTCGTGGGAAATAATTCGAAACGATAGTAACTTTATGGCAATCTCTGCTTTCTACAAGGGAAAACTTTGCTTAGGACGTAGCGTGACTAACTTTAGTGTAAACTCTGATTATGTCGTAACGCTTGATGCTGAAGGCAACTGGGGTGCAATTCCTCGCCCTGATACGGACGACAATAACGTACGTGCTATGCATGCAGAAGGAAATGACTTGTTTGTAGCAATGGCTGAAACAGGTATGTATCACACATGCGACGAGGGTGCTACTTGGACAAAGTTGGAAAAAGGCTATCCAGCCGGAACTCCGATGCAGATTCGTTCGGATAAGGATTACGTATATTTAGCTGTATACGATACACCCTGGGCTATGCGAAGTGATAGCGGCTTGTGGCGTATGGCAAAGTCAGAGTTGACAGGTTATGTAGCAGGCGTTGATCAGGTAGAACTTGGTCAGCAAGCAGAAGTCGTTTATGACCTCGCAGGACGTAAATTAAGCAAGCTTAATAAGGCAGGTTTGTATATCATTAATGGTAAGAAGGTTTTGGTGAAGTAAATCAAGCCTTCTGGAGCCTTATGATGAAGATTTTATAGAAATTCAATCTCTATCAAGGCGGGGTGTATGCTCCGCCTGTTTTATTTTCATAGCGTCATGAATAAATCTTTTTTTACTTTGTTGTTGGGATTGTTGGTATCACAAGTGGGTCGGGCTAACGACGATAAGGTAGTTGTGCACGCATGTGACTTCAACGCTGGTATTCCCTCAACTTATGTTACATACGATTTGGATGCGCAGACGCATCATTATACCATGGTGCAAGCTGGCATTGATCATGGTGTTGCCTGGGTTGACTTGCGCGAGCGTGGCAATAAGGACAATCGATATGCAGCCAGCACCTCTAAGTTTAAGGGCGATGATGTGCAGCCGGCTAATGATTGGCTGGTGACTCCACGAATGCGCATTATGTCCACCGATGCTGTTATCAGCTGGCGCGCTCAGTCGGTTTGTGAGAATATCAAGAAGGGCGACACTTACGAGGTGCGCGTATCTACAACTGGCAATCATCCAGAGGATTTTGTGGATGCCCCCATTGCAGTGGTAGATGTTGAGAGCATTAATCAGTGGACGGCTCGCGAGGCCAATTTGGGCGCTTATGTAGGTGAGGATGTTTACATCGCTTTTGTCAACAGAAGTCAGATGTGCGAGATTCTAGCGATTGATGATATTTGCGTGAAAAGTGGACATGGTACGTATGAGGTAGTAGATGTCATGGGTACGCACGTTTACGGAAGCGAACAACATCGCATTTCGGGAAAAGTACGGTCTGTCGCCCTTGACAAGATAACAGAGTTTACAGCTTATTGCCGTGTCGCAGGCCAGGAGTATAGCCGAAAGTATTCGAATGTAGATATATCTTTAGGAGAGGATTTCTTGTTTGAATTCGAAGAGGAGTTCACAATTCCCTTTGGCGATACGCTTCAATATAAAATGTGGGCTGACATACAAGGCGAGCGTTCTGATACGATAGACTGTTGCGTAGTAAGTATGTTGTTCGAACCTTATCGACGCACAGTGATCGAAGAAGGCACGGGTATGTGGTGCGGATATTGTCCGTTAGGAATTATAGCTTTTGAGCGTATGAAGAAGCTGTATCCTAATCATTTCATTCCGATAGCAGCTCACTATGATGATGTGCTTGAGGTTGAAGGTTATGCGCGTGAGATGAACTTCTCAAGCTTCCCCAGCGGTTGGGTCAATCGCAAGGTTGAGACCGTTCCGATGCTTCTTGTTCAAACCGATAAGGGTATGGACTACACAATGCTTTCAGGAGGCTTTGAGACAATGTTTCTTGAAGAGCAGGCGCAGGTGACGGTGGCTGATGTGGATTTGACGACTTCCGTTGTTGGACAGGAACTTGAAATCAATGCAACAGCACGGTTTGTGCAGCCATTCCAACAAGCCGATTTCCGTTTCGCGTTCATTGTTGTTGAAGACCATCTTGAGGGACAAGGATTCTACCAGACAAACTATTTTAATGGATTGACAGATTATACGCTGGATGGATTTGCAGAGAAAGAGTATCGAATCTTCCCATTCGTATTTGAGGATGTAGCCCGACATCAAGCAGAGGCCGTAAATGGGTTTAAGGGCTCTTTGCCTGCTGATATAGTTCCTGGGCAAGTGTACACTTTTAATCATCGAATGGCGATTCCAGATGTGCAACAGGTGGCGAATGCTCGCGTTGTGGTATTATTGCTTGATGCTAAAACAGGATGCGTCGTCAACGCCAACCAATGTGCACTTTCAACTAGTGGTATCGAAAATGTCGTAAAGACGCCAGGCGAAGATAATCTTATCTTTGATTTGAGTGGGCGTAAGCTTTCGGGAACACCATCACGTGGCGTGTATATAAAGAATGGGCAGAAATTCTTTGTGAAATAATTTAGAGGTAGGTTTCATGAATGTGCCTATCGTTAAAAAGCGAGGGGATGTAGCGCATGCTGCATTCCCTCGCT
The DNA here is from genome assembly GCA_045614785.1 of Alloprevotella sp. GTDB lineage: Bacteria > Bacteroidota > Bacteroidia > Bacteroidales > Bacteroidaceae > Alloprevotella. The sequence goes on along the minus strand of JAZLDQ010000025.1, from coordinate 28,506 downwards.
TTGCTTAAAATAGCAAGGAAGGCGAATGTTTTGAGTGTTAACCATTAAAATACGAGCTGGATTACCTCCCTATCCAATGATTTTTACTAATTTTGCAGTTTGAAAGAAAAGAAAATAAAAATATAATTAGAAAAGGTATGCTTACGATTAAACAAATTCTTGATGATAAGGAAGCCGTGATTCGCGGCTTGAAGAAGAAGCGTTTTGCTAACGCAGAAGAAGCTATTGACCGCGTGCTCGAAATCAATAACCAGCGCAAGGCGGCTCAGACAGAACTCGACAATTTGCTCTCTCAGATAAACACGCTCTCAAAGAGCATTGGCGGTTTGATGAAGGAAGGTAAGAAGGATGAGGCTGAGGCAGCAAAGAAGCAGGTGGCTGACATTAAGGAGCAAACAAAGGTGCTCGAAGCAAAGATGAGCGAGGCGGCTGAGCAGCTCAAACTTCAGCTTTATACAATTCCCAACCTTCCCTACGACGAAGTGCCCGAGGGTGTTTCGGCTGAAGACAACGTGGTGGTAAAGATGAGCCCCCGCGCAGAAGAAGCTGTCGCTGCCGAAGTGGGCGATAAGGTGCCTCACTGGGACCTCGCCAAAAAGTACAACCTTATAGACTTCGACCTCGGCGTGAAGATTACGGGTGCAGGTTTCCCCGTATATATCGGTGCTGGTGCGCGTCTTCAGCGTGCGCTCATCAACTTCTTCCTCGACGAAGCTCGTAAGAGTGGCTACGTAGAAGTGATGCCTCCCACTGTAGTAAACGAAGCATCAGGTTATGGCACTGGTCAGCTCCCCGACAAGGAAGGTCAGATGTACCATTGCACAGCCGACAATCTTTATTTGATTCCTACAGCCGAAGTGCCTGTAACGAATATTTATCGCGACGTTATTCTGAGCGAAAAGGAATTGCCTATCAAGAACTGTGCTTACACACAGTGCTTCCGCCGCGAAGCAGGTTCTTATGGTAAGGACGTGCGTGGTCTGAACCGCTTGCACGAATTCTCAAAGATTGAAATCGTGCGCATCGATACGCCCGAACATTCTGCAGAAAGCCACAAGGAAATGTTGGCTCACGTAGAAGGATTGCTCGAAAAGTTGGAACTTCCTTATCGTATTCTTCACCTCTGCGGTGGCGATATGTCGTTCACAGCAGCAACATGCTTCGACTTCGAAGTTTACTCTGAGGCACAGCAGCGTTGGTTGGAAGTAAGTTCTGTTTCAAACTTCGACTCTTATCAGGCTAATCGCCTCCAGTGTCGTTATCGTGATGGCGAAAAGAAAATTCACCTTTGCCACACACTCAATGGTTCTGCACTTGCACTCCCTCGCATCGTAGCTGCGCTCCTCGAAGACAATCAGACCCCCGAAGGCATCCGCATCCCCAAGGCATTGCAACCTTATATGGGTGGCGATGAGTATATAAAGTAAGGTTTTAAGGTTATGAGGTTTTAAGGTTTTAAGGGAACTATGCAGTATGGGTAGAGAGTAGAGAGTAGTGAGTAGAGAGTAGTCCATCCGGATGGTTCGCTAATCGTTCTTCTCAACCTCAAAACCTCAAGACCTCACAACCTTACAACCTCACAACCTTACAACCTCACAACCTTATAACCTCAAAACCTATGGCACGTTTGCTCTCTATAGACTATGGAAAGAAGCGTACGGGCATAGCTGTAACTGATACGCTTCAGCTGATAGCCAACGGACTTTGTACGGTAGAAACGAAGGAACTTCTGAAATTCCTGATAGATTATTGTGCGAAGGAGGAAGTTGAGCGTTTCGTCGTCGGACTCCCCACGCAAACCACTGGTGAGGCTTCCGAAAATCAGCAGCGCGTGCGTTGCTTCGTCGGCGAATTGCGCAAGGCCCTTCCGGCTATTCCCGTTGAGTTTTACGACGAGCGATTTACTTCCGTGTTGGCCCATCGTGCGATGCTCGAAAGTGGTATCGGCCAGAAACGTCGTCGTGACAAAGCCCTCGTGGACGAAATTGCAGCCACCATTATTCTGCAGGATTATATGGCAAGCAAAGCTCCACAATTTCCCATATAATAATTATTACATACTCTATGATTCTTCCCATTTACACATACGGTCAGCCCGTTCTTCGCAAGCAGTGCGAGGATTTTGACCCCACTACATATCCCGACCTTCAGCAGCTTATTCAGAATATGTACGAGACGATGAAGCGCTCCGAAGGAGTTGGTTTGGCAGCGCCTCAGATTGGCAAGGCTATTCGTTTGGCAGTTATTGGTCTTGACGATTTGAAGGAAGACCATCCTGAATACGAGGGTTATCTGCATGCCTTCATCAATCCTCACATCGTAGAGGTGGATGACTCTGAAATGAAGTCTATGGAGGAAGGTTGCCTCTCGCTTCCTGGCATTCACGAACCCGTAAAGCGCCCTGCGCGTATCCGCGTGCAGTGGTTGGACGAAAATCTTGAAGCTCACGATGAATGGGTGGAAGGTTTCCTGGCACGCGTCATGCAGCATGAGTTCGACCATCTTGATGGCAAGGTCTTCACCGACCGCATTGCGCCTTTGCGCAAGCAGATGGTGAAGAGCAAACTCAATGCCATCATGAAGGGAAAGGTGAATTGTTCTTATCGAATAAAGTAAGGCTATGCGCCTAACGGTAAAATAAAAAAGTACAAGAGAAAAGTGCCTCTTGTACTTTTTGTTTTAATAGGTATGCGTAACATTCGCTTTGCGCCAAATTTATTCTGTCAGATAAAGGTTGCTACGGCAATGTGAGTCTGCCATGTACTTATGTTGTTAGAATGTGTTGGTGTTTATTTATGTTAATTGTGGCTGGTCTTTTTTGTTTAAATCATGAATACATCTTGCTAACATTGCAGTTTGTCTATTTTATCCCACTTAAAAAATATTAAAACCAAAGTATTCTTGTTCTCTTTGCTTAACTTTGCAGCCACAAGCAAGAATTAGGCTTGGAATATTTCACGAGGTGTACTGATTATGTTAAAAAAGATATTGTTCTTGTTATGCATGTTGCCGCTGATGTTGTTAGCTCAAATCAACACGGAGCAGGTGACGCTCATGGGACGCCATGCACTTTACTTCGACGACTATCTCACTGCCATTCGTTATTTCAATAAAGTTATCGAAACGAAGCCTTATCTTGATAAGCCTTATTATTATCGTGCGTATGCAAAGTTTAATTTGGAGGACTTCTTGGGAGCTGAGGCTGATTGCAACAAGTGCCTTGAGCGTAATCCTTTTCTCACAGAGGTGTATCAGCTAAGAGGCCTCTGTCGCATACACAATAAGGATATGAAAGGAGCGGCCGAAGACTATGCTGCTGTGCTGAAGGATGAACCTACGGAGCAGACTGCGTTGTACAATCGTGCTTTATGTTTGATGGAAGAGAAAGCCTATGATGAGGCAGAAGTAGATGTTACGAAATTGTTGAAGATAGCCCCGCGCCATGTCAGGGCTTATATGGTGCGTAGCCAGCTCTGCATGCAACGCGAGGATACGCTAGGTGCTATTGTTTGGGCTGATTCGCTGCTGGCGATTACGCAGCGCGATGCTTCGGCCTGGAGCTTGCGTGGACGTTTGGCTTTGGCTGTTGACGAATATGAAAAAGCTGATTCCTGCTTTACGTATGCTGTTGATTTAGAACCCACCTGGGGCGACCATTATATGATGAGAGCACAAGCGCGCCATGCTGTCAATCGGTATGACGACGCGATTACTGATTACAACCAGGTGCTTTCTTACATTCCCCATCATTTTGTGGCACATTACAACCGTGGACTGCTCCTCGCTACCGTGGGGCGCGACAACGAGGCTATTGAAGATTTCAACTACGTGCTTACGGAGGAACCCACCAACACGCTGGCTCGTTACAACCGTGCTTTGCTTATGGAGCGCACGGGCGATTATCAAACGGCGGTGAGCGACCTTTCACTTCTGATTAAGGATTTTCCTAATTTCATCTATGGCTATATGCTCAGAGCAGAGTGCCTGCGACGTTTGGGCGAGGAGCGAGCAGCAAAGCGGGATGAGGCTTTCGTGCAGCGTGCAGGATTGGATCTTCGCTTCGGAAAGCAATCGAAGGCGCCTGTTCGAAAAGTCATAACGCGTACTGAAAAATCGCTTGAGAACTATCAGCAGTTAGTGGAAGAAGCTGACACTGTCAATACATTGCTTAATGAGCTTATCGGGCGCGTTCAGAACTTGCAAACAGAGCGCGAACCTATGGGGATAATAAAGCTTCAGCTTGCCGAGTCGGCGCAGAGCGAACATTTCCATCCCGAAGTAGCTCGCATCAATGGGCATAGAGTGCTGCCTTTGCGTTTAGTGATTTCTGTGCAGAGTGTACCTCAGATTGCTCCTTCGCTTTACGAACATGTGGCAGAGCAACTCTATACACTGCTTGATGGCACCACCCTTGCCGATGCTTTGGTGCTTCGTTCCGTAATCCAATCGCAGCGCTACAACTTCAGCGATGCGCTTGATGATGCCAAGGGGGCGTTGATGTCTGATTCGACCTCAGTGTGTGCTATTCTTCAGCGCTGCTCCGTAAATTCCCAACTGGCACAAGCCGAAAACGAAGATAAACCGACGCGTCGCATATACCTTGCAGCAGCCGAGGCCGATGCCACAAAGCTTATTGACATTACTAAGCGTGAATGGGCTCCTGCCTTTTATAATCGTGCCGTCATTTATACCCTACAAGGACGTAGAGCCGATGCGCAGGCCGATTATGACGTGGCCCTTCAGCTCGATCCTCTCCTGGCGCCAGCTTATTTTAATAGGGCATTGCTGAAAAATGACGAAGCAAAATATGATGAGGCTGAGGCTGACTTCAGCCGAGCAGGTGAGCTAGGTATTTACAAGGCTTATAGCCTGCTCAAGGCTTTGAAGAAGTAGGGGAAGCTCTATATAAACAATAAACAAATTAACGTCATAAACCATAAAAACTATGCTAAAACAATTTATCCTTTCTGCAGGCATATTGTTGATGCCTATGACAGTGCAGACAGCATGCTCTCAAGCGCCAGCTTCTGAGCGTGTGGACCTTACCTACGCAGCCGACCAGGCTGTTAACTCCGTTGTTTATATCAAGGTGACTACGAATGCTAAGGTGCAGACGGTGCCTTATCGCAGTCCGTTTGACGACTTTTTCAGCGACTTCTTCGGTCAGACACCAGGGCAGCAACGTGAGCGACAAATCCAGACGCCTAAGCGCAGTGGGGCTGGTTCGGGCGTGATTCTTACCAGCGATGGTTATATCGTAACGAATAATCACGTTGTGGCAGATGCCGACGAACTCCTCGTGAAGCTCAATGACAATCGTGAATTTAAGGCGCGCATCATCGGGCTTGATGAAACGACCGACCTCGCACTTATTAAGATTGAAGCTGAAAACCTTCCAGCTATCAAGGTGGGCGACTCGTCGAAGGCAAGCCTTGGCGAATGGGTTTTGGCTATTGGCAACCCCTTTGGGCTCACTGGTACTGTTACAGCAGGTGTAGTTTCAGCCAAGGCACGTACGCTCAATGCTACTGGTGGCATCGAAGCTTTTATACAGACCGATGCTGCCATTAACCCTGGTAACTCAGGTGGAGCACTTGTCAATGCCAAGGGTGAACTCATTGGTATTAATGCCATGCTCTACTCGCGCACGGGTTCTTATAGCGGCTATGGTTTTGCCATTCCTACAACAATCATGCAGCGCGTGGTCGATGACCTTCGCAATTTCGGCACCGTTCAGCGCGCAGTGCTCGGTGTGCAATACATGATGGTGGCCGATTATGTTGACCAGCAGATGGAGCGCGGCAAGGAGGTGGACTTCGGAACAGTCAATGGTATTTATGTAAGCGAAGTAGTACCTGAATCTTCGGCTGACGATGCTGGCATTAAGCAAGGCGACATCATTACGCATATTGGCAAGATGGAGATTACGAAGTCGGGCGAACTTCAGGAAGCATTGGCTACACATCGTCCTGGCGACAAGGTGAAGATTAAGTACCTCCGCGATAAGAAGGAACAGGTAGTAACCGTTACGCTTAAGAATGCTCAAGGCACTACTGCTGTGCTCAGCAAGGTAGATCAGGACAAGATGGGCATTGCGCTCGAAGAACTTTCATCGCGCGATAAGCAGGCGCTCAACCTTTCGTACGGACTTGTTGTGAAGCATCTGCGCGAAGGCAAGATGAAGGAGGCTGGTGTTGCGAAGGGAATGATTCTCTTGCAGGTGAACGACCGCCAGCTTCGCACCGTGGCAGACTGGGAAGAAGCCGTAAAGCAGGCCAACCTCTCAACCGACCGTGTGCTATGGATTCGTGCTAAAACACAAAGTGGCCTCAATAAGAGCTTCACCGTTGAACTCGATGAGAAATAATCAGCCGGCGATGTTTTGGCTGGCAAAGACCTATATCGACAGCCTTAATATCTTTATGGTTTATATTTAAAGGGTAGCGCACAAAATCTGTGCGCTGCCCTTTTTTGATGGGGAAAGTGTAAGGTTATAAGGTTTTAAGGTTATGAGGTTTTAAGGTTATAAGGTTGTGAGGTTATAAGGTGCCATGCGGGGAAATTGTTAGAGCAACGTATAGACCACATACGACAATTGCCTTGCGGATGATTAATTTTAACCACAGATTTTCACGGATTTACACAAATGCCATTCGGAATGTGAGTTGCATTGCAAATATTCAAACGAGAGAATGTATAGATACTGCGCAGGCATAAATGGAGATGCTGCATACAAAAAAAGAGTTTTAAGTGTATGCTACTTAAAACTCTGAATTCTTTGATTTTTAATGCGGAAAGGACGGGATTCGAACCCGTGATACGCTTTTGACGTATACACGCTTTCCAGGCGTGCCTCTTCAACCACTCGAGCACCTTTCCAATCGTGAAATTCGCGATGCTTCCGCAAATCGGTTGCAAAGTTACAATTTAGGTGACGATAAAAAAATAATTTGGTGTGTTTTTTTGATTTCCAAATTCTATGATTGTGCTGGTTGATGTTTAATCTCACGCAAAGACGCAAAGAGGCGCAAAGAGGTGATATAAGGCGCAAGGTGTAGGGGGCTATTTTATGTCGGCCCGTACAGCATCCGCGGTGGACAGCCTGTAATTATTACAGACCCCTCCGTCCTGCGGACACCTCCCCTAACTCAGGGGAGGAATTTGATTTGACTCACTCGTTGGAATATTTTCAGATGGAATTAGTAAACGAGTTGACTAGTAAACAAGATGACGAGTTGACGAGAAGCCGTCCGGATGGCAGTTGTACTCTGTACTCTGTCAGTTGTACTCTTTCAAAAAATCGTTGCTTTTTCTTCTGCTTTAGAAAAGTGAATTTTTTTCAAAAAAGTTGTTTTTGGCTCGAAATTGGAGGTTTTGAGATCAAAATTGGGGGTGAAAATTATGACATGCGAGGTAGGGAAAACGATCTTTGATGTCGTTCCTCCGATGTTTGAAGAAATTTAAATGACCTTTGAGGTAATTTTTGCTGTTTTTGAGCCAAAAAAAGGAGGAAACTGCGTAGCTTCCTCCTTGTAGTACAAAGATACAACATTTTCGCTCTAAATCCAAATCTGCTTTGATTCATGTTTTATCAGCATTTGTCTGCTTTACTGTTTTCACTTTTTCCCTTAGAGGGCGAAATACCATGCGGTACTTCCTTTTCTGTTCACTCTACTGTCACTAACTTGTTTCATTAATTTGTAGAGAAATAGTGAAGAGGTTATTCCGCATTTTTTTGTATTTTTGCAACTTGCAAGAACTCTTCTTAATTTGCAAGATAGCAATGTTGAAATTGAAGTTGATTTTAAGATTCTTATTTAGGTTGGTGGCTCTCGTTGTGGGGCTGCCCGTTTGCCTTGTCTTGTTGCTTGCCGCAGTGCTCTATATTCCTGCGGTTCAGACCGCTGTGGTCGATATGGTAGAGGCAGAGGTTGCTGAGGCTACGCAAATGGAGGTCAATGTAGAGCGTGTTAGCCTAGGTTTTCCCTTGACGCTTTCAGTGAACGGCGTTGAGGTGAGCGACGAGGGGGCTGTGTTGTTGAATGTGGAAGAGGTGGATGTTGACATTGCATTTTGGCCCTTGTTTGTGGGACGTGTGGACATTGATCAATTGGCGCTAAAGAATATGCAGGTGGACTCTCAATCGTATCTGCCCGATACTCGTGTGAGCGGACGTCTTGGTATGCTCACGGCTCAGAGTAGAGGGATTGACTTGGTTGAGCAACGTGTGAATCTGGATTGCGTGAGTTTTGCTGATGCTCGCATCAATGTGGAGTTGGCAGACACAGCGGCGCCTGATACCGCGACTTCCGAACCGGTAGATTGGAGCATTATGTTGCCCCAATTGACACTCAGCAATGTGGCTGTTTCTGTCAATATACCAGCTGACAGCTTGCTGGCATTCCTCAGAATTGGTGATGCGAAGGTGGATACTGCTGCATTGGATTTAAAGTCTGGGCATTATAGCCTTCAGCATTTGGGGATGGGGGCTTCTTCGCTGGCGTTGTCGGCAGGAGTGGATACGGTGCAGAGCGTTGAAGAGCAATTTGAAGTGTTCTTGCAGCATAGCTCTTCGGAGGGGGTGCAGCCGTGTTTTGCTTATTTTGTTGATAGCTTAGGCTTGAGTGTTGACAGCATAGACTACAGTGCTGATGGTACGCTGAGTGCAAAGTTGTGTGATGCAACCTTGCGCGAGCAGCGTGGATTGGTGCTTAGCGATATAGCAGCGTCCTGCTATGTTGATAGCATGCAGATTGTTGTGCCTGCAGCGTTGGTGGCAACGCCTCATAGTGTGTTGGCCGCAACGGTGAGTTTACCCTTTGGAGCGCTTGCCCCTCGAGGTGAGGACTTGATGCGCGTGCGCCTCGATGGCCATGTAGGACGCGAGGACGTGGTGGCTGTGACAGAACTGTTTGACCTTGCTGCTTATCAAGATTATTATCCGAAGAGTGAACTTCATTTTGTGGCCGACATGGTGGGCAATATGGAGTGGATGGAGTTTAAACGTTTGGACGCCAGCATGCCAGGTGTGGCTGAATTGAAGGCAACGGGAGCGGTGGCACACATCATTCCTGATACGCTGAACGGAAAGCCTCAACTCTTCGAAGCCGGCATGGATATGGAATTGCGCATAGGAAATTTGCAGCCTCTTTTGTCGCAACTCGGTGTGGCTGACACAATGCTGGTAGTGCCTCAGGGCGTGCTGGCTCAAGCGACATTGGGCATGAAGGGTGCGCAATGTGATGTGGGTGTGGCTGTGACGACGGACGAGGGCTACATGACAGCTGAGGCCGATGCGAATCTTGACACAGAGGTGTATGAGTTGAGCGTGAATCTCGATAGAATGCCTGTCACTGCGTTTATGCCCCAGCTGGATGTACGTCCGATTGTGGCAAGGCTGGACGTGAGTGGCAAAGGTTTTGATCCTATGCATCCCAAGGCTAATATGAACGTGGCGCTTACGGCCGATTCGCTGAATTATGGGGCGATTGACCTGAGTGGTATGTTGCTCACGGCTAATCTTTCGGAGCAGTTGCTGAATGCTGACTTTAAGTCGCATACAACGGGCATTGTGGGCGAAGGCCGCGTGCAGGCTTCATTGCACGATGGTTATGACATCAATATGAATGCTCTTTTTGAAAAATTGTCTTTGCAGCAGTTGGCTGGAGCGGAAAAGGAGATTTCGATAGGTACGACGATTGCCATCAATGCTTCGGCGGATGCAAACTTGTCGGACATGGAGGTGGAAGGCAATTTCTGCTCTAATTACTTTCAGATGCCCGAGCACAGCGTGATGATGAAGGACATATTCTTTGGTTGTGCTACAAGTCCGGATACAACGATGGCGCATGTAGAGGCCGGAAACCTTTCCTTACAATTTGGAGGAAAGGGCTTTGTGGCTGACGTTGCACAGAGTGTCGACCCGTTAGTGGCATATATTCAGCAGAGCATTGAGCGACTTCGCATCAATCATGACACGGTGAAGACGCTTTCTCCCAATATTCGCTTGAAGATGGAGGCGGGAAATGACAATCCGCTGACTAATATCCTGCGTGCGATGGGCTATGAGCTCGACACGATGGGCATAGATTTGCAATCGACTCCCGAGGCTGGGATTAATGGGAAAATGTTTGTCAACAAATTGCAGTTCGGAAAGCTGTTGTTGGATGAGGTGACGGCGGATATTGAGCATGGTAAGCGTGGAATTATAGTGAAAAGTGCGGTGCACAACCACACTCGTAAGAATCCAAACAAATTCAGGTTTGAAGCGCGCGCTTTCCTGTTGGAGGAAAGTGTGGGGGCTGACATTCTGTTTAAGGATAAAGATGGTAATGTAGGCTTTAACATCGGTGTGCTTTCAAACATTATCGACCATGGGCTGCAATTCCGTCTTTACCCCGCACAACCTGTTGTGGCATTTAGAAATTTTGAAATCAATAAGGACAACTATATTCGCTTGGGTAGCGACCATAGCTTCAGAGCTAATGTTCGACTCGAAGCCGACGACCTTACGGGTTTTCAACTTTACAGTGAACCCTCGGATAGTGTGAACGACATTACGCTGAGTTTAAGCCATTTGAATTTGCGCGAATTGTCGGGCGTGATTCCCTATATGCCTAAGTTGGGTGGTTTGCTCAATGCAGACTTTCACGTGACGGACGACCATAAACATTTGGCTGCCATGGGTAGCGTGACGGCTTCCGACTTTATGTTTGAAGACGTGAAGTTAGGAAATCTGGGGGCAGACCTCGTGTATTTGCCAAAGTCGGCAGAAGAGCACTATGCCAGCGCATTTATCACCTCTGAAGGGGCCGACGTTATGGAGCTTAACGGCACTTACCTTAATGAGGGCGAAGGTTGGTTTGAGGGAGAGGCTATGCTTAACAGTTTCCCACTTACGATTGTGAACAGTTTCTTGAAAGGCACCGATATTTATTTGAAGGGAGCGGCAGAAGGTCAGCTCAACGTAAGGGGGGATTTGTCAAAGTCTGTCGTCGATGGTACGGTGAACTTTAGTAATGCGCATATCTACTCGAATGTGTATAGCTTTGATTTCCAAATGGACGAAAAGCCCATCGTGTTCGAAAATAGCTGTATGAAGATTGATGACTACCGACTCACGACAAAAGGCAAGGAACCGCTTGTGATGAATGGTGTGTTGGATATGTCGAACTTGGAGGCGGTGAGTATGGATTTTAGCATGAAGGGAAAGAACTTTGAGCTGATCAATGCGAAGCGCCAGCAGTATTCCGTGGCATTTGGTAAACTCTTCGTTGACGTGGATTGCACGATGAAGGGCACGATGGATAACCTTGTCGTACGTGGCGACTTGAATGTGCTGAATCGTACGAACCTTACTTACATCCTGAAGGACAGCCCGCTGACGGTAGAAAACCAGTTGGACGGATTGGTGGAGTTTGTTGACTTTGAGTTGGACGAAACCGAGCAGGCGATTGAACCTTTGCCCGATACGCATATCGACGTGACCCTTGGATTAGGTATCAGCGAAGCGGCGCACTTCCATTGCAATCTTTCAGAAGACGGCAAGAGCTATGTGGACGTGCAGGGTGGGGGAAACCTTATACTGCGTATGACTAAGCAAGGGGAAATGCGACTCATGGGGCGCATGACGATGGAGGAAGGCCAAATGAAGTATGCGCTGCCCATCATACCGATGAAGACGTTTGACCTACAGCAAGGTAGCTACATCGAATTTACGGGCGACATTATGAATCCGCGCCTGAATATTCAGGCTACGGAGCGTATGAAGGCGCTTGTGACGGAGGACGATAAGCAGCGATCGGTGGCATTCGACGTAGGGGTGACAATATCTAAAACGCTCGACGATATGGGTTTTGAGTTTACTATTGATGCACCCGAGGATCTAAGTATCCAGAATCAGCTTACGACGATGACGGCTGCGCAGCGTTCGAAGACGGCCGTCTCGCTGATGGCAACGGGGTTGTTTATCGCCGAAGGAAACATGGCGACAGGCGGCTTCCAGGCAAGCTCGGCGCTCAATGCTTTCTTGCAAAGCGAAATTCAGAGTATAGCAGGTAGTGCGCTGCAAACGGTAGATATTAACTTTGGTGTGGAAAACAACACAACAACGACGGGAGCAACGACAACGGACTATTCCTTCCAGTTCTCGAAACGCTTCTTTGGCGACCGCTTTGCCATTAATATCGGAGGGCGTGTCAGCACAGGGACAGAGGCGGACAATTCGGCTGCCAGTATCATCGACAACGTGACGCTCGAATATCGCCTCGACAAAGGGGCTACGCGCTATGTACAGGTGTTCTACGACCGTAGTATGTTCGACCCCTTGGAAGGACAACTCTCTAAGATGGGCGGTGGCGTTGTGTTAAGAAAGAAGACTAGCAAGTTGGGTGAACTCTTCATCTTTAAATGAGTTAGTTGACAAGTTAACAAGTAGACAAGTAGACGAGATAGATAGAGACTAACGTTGAACGGAAATCTTCTCGTTTACTCGTATCTATAAACTCGTCAACTAAAATCATCATTGAACAGAAATCTTCTCGTTTACTTGTATCTATAAACTCGTCTACTAAATATATGTTACTACGAATTATAGTTTTCGCAATGGGCATACTTGCGATTGTAAGTTGCTCGCTGACAAAAAATATTCCCGAAGGCGAACAGCTTTATACTGGTATCAAGGAAATAAGCTATGTCCCTTTGATGGAAAAGAAAAAGCCGAAGCAAGTGCATTCGGCTGATTCGGCAGGAGTGATTACTGCTGTGGGCGACGTTGTACATACGTTGGACGATTTGCTGAGTGGTTCGTCTGCTAATGCAGGGCAGTCCGTCGCTGTGTCAGAAGCGCCGTTGACAAAGGAAGAAAAAGCCTTGTTGAAGCGCAAGCAGAAGGAGGAAGCAAAGCATTTCGCCGTTGTTCAGGAGGAACTGGAGGCGGTGTTGGCATATGCGCCCAATGGTGCTCTTTTCGGCAGCTCGTCGTTGCGTTCGCCGCTACAATTCAGGTTGCGTTTGTACAATGGTTGCTACGACTCGCATGGTGGAATCCGTAAGTGGATGTTTCGCCGTTTTGCAAAGGCGCCTATTCTGATTAGCACAGTGAGTCCGGAGATGCGAACAAAGATTGCGCTCAACACATTGCACAACTATGGATATTTCTCCGCCTCTACCGACTACGATGTGCTCACACAGCGAAATCCCAAGAAGGCAAAAATCGCTTATCAAATCATTCCTGGCACGCCGTATCGTTTGGATAGCATCGCTTATCAGCATTTTCCTGTAGGGTTGGACACACTTATAGCGCAAAGTCGTTGGCAGAGCCCTTTGCAGCGCAACAAGTGTTTCAGCGTGATAGACTTGACAGATGAACAAAAGCGTTTGGAGTCGCTCTTCCGTGAACATGGTTATTATTATTTCTCAGGAAGTAATATTACTTATCAAGCCGATACGTTGCAGCGTGAAAAATATGTGCAACTGCGTGTGCGCCCCAAGAAGGGAGTAGATGCGCATGCGTACAAGCCTTATTATATTGGGAATATGCACTTCTTCCTGCGACGTTCGCAGTCGGAGGTGGTCGATCAGAAATTATCACTCCGAACTTCCACGTTTCATTATGGTGGAAAGAAGCCTATGGTGCGCCCCATGGTGTTGCGCCGTGCGATAGCTCACCGCAAGGGAGACCTTTATACGCAAAGTATGCAGGAGAATACGTACGAAAAGTTGGCACAGCTTGGCGCTTTTAGTCAGTTTGACGTGCAGTACGTACCGAGCGACACGACAATGCTTTGCGATACGCTCGACATTTACGTCAGTGCGATGCTTGATAAGCTTTACGACAGTTCGTTCGAGATGAACGCTACGCTGAAAAGTAACGACCAATTAGGCCCTGGTGTGGCATATAGCCTTTCGAAGCGCAATGCTTTTGGTGGTGCGGAGAAGATTACTTGGAAAGTGTATGGTTCCTACGAATGGCAACTCAATCATCAGGCAGATTCGAAGTCTTCGTTGCTCAATTCTTACGAAATGGGCACGCAGCTCTCCATTGAGCTCCCTCGCTTTGTTGCGCCTTTCATCAGTAGTCGCCACTTCCGCTATCCTGCTTCAACGAAGTTTGCATTGAATGGCGATTGGCAGAATCGCGCCAAATTCTTTCAAATGGCTACAGTGGGTGGAAGTATGACGTACAATTGGCGCCGTATCTCGAACGCATCGCATGAGCTGAGTGTTTTCAGTCTTGATTACAACAAACTGATATCTACTACAGCAGATTTTGACGCTATCCGCGAGAATAATCCTGCGCTTTACATCAGTATGCGCGATCAGTTTGTCCCCTCTATGGGTTATACATTCACTTACGTGTCGGCTTCGCACCATCGTAATCCTGTTTGGTTGCAGACTACGTTTAAGCAGGCAGGTAATCTCACGTCGCTCATTTATGCCATAGGTGGACAAGGCTTTAATGAGAAGGACAAGAAGATGATGGATACGCCTTTCGCACAGTATATAAAGGCGACGGCAGAGTTTCACAATCACATTAAGATTACGAATCGCGCTTATTTTGCCTACCGCTTCTTTGGTGGTGTGATTTATAGTTATGGCAATAGCACAACAGCTCCTTATGCCGACCAGTTCTATGTAGGTGGTGCCAACAGTGTGAGAGGCTTTACTGCGCGTGCACTCGGTCCTGGCTCTTATCGTAGCAAGCAGGCAAAGTATGCCTACATGGACCAAACGGGCGATGTGAAACTGGAAATCAATGCCGAGCTGCGTGCGCGCTTGTTGGGTGACCTGCACGGGGCATTCTTCATAGATGCCGGTAATGTGTGGTTGCTGCGTAAGGACGAACTTCGACCTGGAGCGGAATTTGCCAGTGCTTCGTTCGACAATGTGGCAGTTGGCACAGGTCTCGGTCTTCGCTACGACCTTGATTTCCTCGTACTTCGTTTCGACGTAGGTATGGCGCTCCATGCACCTTACGAAACGGAGAAGAAGGGATGGTATAACATTCCGAAGTTCAGTGACGGACTTGCTTATCACTTCGCCATCGGATATCCGTTCTGATTCACAAACTCATAACCTCAAATTATATTTATAAATAAATGAAAAAAATCGTATTCCTATTCCTCAGCCTCTTTGTAGGCACAACAACAGCCGTTGCCGACGAGGGCATGTGGCTGCTCAAGATTATGGAGCGTCAGCAGCTCGACAAGAAGCTTAAGAAGTCGGGCTTAAAGCTCAAGACTTCGCAACTCTACAGTGAAGATGCCCCCTCGCTCCGCGAATGTATTGGTATCTTTGGCAATGGCTGTACGGGTGAAATCATTTCTCCCGATGGACTTGTGATGACCAACAATCACTGTGGTTTCAGCTATGTTCACGCCATGAGTACGATGGAGCACAACTATCTTCAGGATGGTTACTTTGCAAAGAGTCGTGCCGAAGAACTCTCTGTGCCCGACCTCGACTTTACCTTCGTGCTCCGCGTTGTAGATGTAACAGCAGAGGTAAATGCCGCTGCAGCCGAAAAGAAAGTGGACGTTTACACCGCTCAGAGCCAAAGCTTCCTTCAGCCACTCGCTACCGAACTCCTTGCCAAGAGCGACCTGAAGGACAAGAAGAACCTCAAACCCCGCATCGTGCCTTACTTCGGTGGCAACGAGTTCTATATGTTCTACGAACAGGTGTTCCCTGATGTGCGCCTCGTGGTGAATCCTCCTCAGAACATTGCGCAGTTTGGCTTCAATCAGGACAACTGGCTTTGGCCTCGCCACAATGCCGACTTTGCCGTGTTCCGAGTGTATGCCGACGCCAACGGTGAGCCAGCTGAATATGCTGAAGCGAATGTGCCCTTGAAGTGTAAGAAGTATCTCCCTATCTCGCTCAAGGGCGTGAAGGAGGGCGACTACACAATGATTATGGGCTTCCCTGGTCGTACAAGTCGTTACCTCACAGCTTCGGAAGTAGAACTCCGTACGCAGAGCCAAAACTTCCCCATCAATCTTGCAGGCGAAGCGCAGCTTAACTTCATGAAGGCGCTTATGGACCGCGACAGCGTGGCAAACCTTAAGTTGGCTGACGAATACATGAGCCTCGGCAACGTGGTGAAGAACTACGGCGGTATGAATGAGAGTGTGAAGAAGACGGGCTTGATGCGTATCAAGGCGGACGAAGAAAAGGCCTTCCGTGAGTTTGCTGCAAAGAGTGGTAAGCCCGAATACACTAGCATCATCGGTCGTATCGACTCACTTGTGGCTGCCGTGAAGGATACGCTCCACGATTATTACCTTGTGAATTACACTTTCGGTGCTATGAAATTCAGCTTGCGTGCGTCGGCTGTAGAAAAGCAAATTGCTGCGCTAGAGTCGGATAGCACCGTGAATCTTGAAGAAGTGGCTGAGGCTTTGCGCGCGATGCAGCAGCAAGCAGCACAGGTTGACCTTGCGTTTGACCGCGCAACAGTTGAACTCCTCCTCCCTTATTGGCAAAAGTACAATCGTCTTGGTTTGGTCCCCTTTGCTGAAGAAGGCAATATCAATGCTTTCATTGAGGAAATCTACACAAAGAGTATCTTCCGTTCTGCCGAAGCGCTCGAGGCTTTCCTCGCTGATGCTACTCCTGATGTGTTAAAGAACGATCCCCTCTATCGTTTCTGGAAGGGAATTACAACCTTCACGAAGGAACACTTTACGCAGTCACTCAATAATTATAATCGTAAGCGTGCCGAACTCGACAAGGTTTATACGCGCGGACTTTGCGAAATGTACGATTGGACAAAGGCGCCCGACGCCAACTTCACGCTCCGCATGACGTATGGTAAGGTGGGTGGCTACAGTCCTCGCGATGCTGTGCAGTATGATTGGATGACCGAACTCGATGGTATGCTTGAGAAGGAAAATCCCAAGGACCCCGACTACGTGATGAACGAGGAACTCCGTAAGTTCTACGACACTGCCGACTACGGACGCTATGCGCTTCCTAACGGTAAACTCCCCACTTGCTTCCTTACGAACAATGATATTACGGGTGGCAATTCGGGTTCACCCGTGATGAATGCGCGCGGCGAGCTCATCGGTGTGGCCTTCGATGGCAATATCGAATCGCTCTCAAGCGACCTTCGCTTCAATCCCGAATTGCAACGTTGCATCAACGTCGATATCCGCTATGTACTCTTCCTCATCGACCGCTTCGGTGGTAGCACATACCTCCTCGATGAATTGGACATTCGCGAATAAGCTTAAGTGTGAGTACAAAGAAAACAGCCTCGTCCTGATGTCGCAGGGCGAGGCTGTTTTTGATGTTATGAGGGTTACGAACTTTCTTAAATCCACGTGCGGCGGCGGAAAATCCAGTAGAACAGCGCCGTTACGCTAATGGAAGACACAATGACAAGGGGGAATCCCCACCACGAAGTTTCCATGCCGTTAATCAGGTTCATACCAAAGATACTGGCGATGAGCGTGGGGAACATGAGGATGATGGACACCGACGTCATTTGCTTCATGACGCTCGCCATGTTATTGTTGATGATAGAGGCATAGGTCTCCATCGTTGAGTCGAGGATGTGGGCGTAGATATTGGTTGTTTCGCGCGCCTGGTTCATCTCGATGGTTACGTCCTCAATGAGGTCGGCGTCGAGTTCATCGACGGGGAGTTTGAATTTCAGTTTTGAAAGCAAGGTTTCATTACCACGGATAGAGGTGATGAAGTACGTCAAGCTATCTTGCAGGCGCGAAAGGCTGATAAGGTCCTCGTTGTCGATGGCGCGGTCGAGATTCTGCTTGGCTTCTTCGATGAGCACGTTGATTTGCTTCAGGCGCTTCAGGTACCACACAGCACTGGAGAGGAACAGGCGGAACACTAGGTCAACGGAGTCCGTGAATCCCATATTGCGCTTTTGCTGATAGCTCACGAAGTCAATCATCATGTTCGTTTCGTGGTTGCACACCGTGACGCAAATGCCCTTTTTGAGAATGATACCAAGGGGAATGGTAGTGTGGGGCGTGCGCGAACGTACCTCCTTCACATAGGGAATGCGAAGGATAATGAGCTGCCAGCCCTCATCGTATTCAAAACGCGAGCGCTCGTCTTTATCTCGAATGTCGTCAAGGAAGTAGGAGGGCACACCCAGTTCGCCCGTCAAAAAATCTTCGTCTTCGGTTGTGGGGCACGTTACTTGCACCCAGCAATCGGGCTGCCACTCTTCGAGTATGCGCAGCGCTTTGTTAAAGTTCCAAAAAGTAATCATGAAATGTAGGCTTCGTTGACCTTCCAAGAAAGTTCAGCTTTTACTGACGGGGAGGGGAGCAACGTGCTATGCCTACCCGCCTATTACTTGCTACAATTTTCCGCGTAATAGTCGTCCATGTGGGTTTATACTTTAGTTATCGTGGCAAATTTACAATAAAGAAATGAAAACGACGATGCTTTTTCCAAGTTTTTCTGCACTTCCCTTTTTCCTGCACTCACAAAGTATGAATGAAAAGCGTATTTATATAACTTGAAAAATAGAGGAAAAAAATTTGACTCACTCGTTGGAATATTTTCAGATGGAATTAGTAAACGAGTTGACGAGAAACCATCCGGATGGCAGTTGTACTCTTTCAAAAAATCGTTGCTCTTTATTCTGCTTTAGCAAAACAAAAAAAATCAAAAAAAGTTGTTTTTGCTTCGAATTTGGAGGTTTTGAGAGCAAAATTGAGGGTGAAATTTCGGACGTACGAGGTAGGAAAAACGATCTTTGATGTCGTTCTTCCGATGTTTGAAGAAATTTAAATAACCTTTGAGGTAATTTTTGCCATTTTTGGCTCAAAAAAAGGAGGAAACTGCGTAGCTTCCTCCTTGTAGTACAAAGATACAACATTTTCGTGAGAAATCCAAATCTGCTTTCATTCCTGTTTCATCAGCATTTGTCTGCTTTACTGTCACAATTTTTACCTTTTATTTGCTTGAGGTTTACGCAAAGAAAAACTTGAAGACTTTTTTTATTATAATAAAAAGTTTTGTAATTTTGCTGGACAAAGAAATTCCCTTTTCTTACAAGTTCCTTCTCATATTAGTGGATTTGTATTTGTTTCTCAAATGTTGACAATATGATATAGACCAAGCTTTAAGGTCTTTAATGTAAGGATACTTGAGGATTTATAAAATTTGGATTTATGACACAAATAGTTTTAAGCATTTCCGACAATAGTATTTTGCCTGGATTGCGAAATATTTTGAGCAGGCTTCAAGGTGTGGAGTGTGTAAAAGTGATACGAGAAAAAGAAGTATCTAAGATAAAAATAAAGGAGGATTTGGTGGATTTTCGTCATGCGATAGAATCTGCGAAAGAATTTAAGGATGGTAAAACAGAATTTGCTACTTGGGAGGAATTGATGAATGAATTATGAGTTTCGTCTATCGCCTGATTTTATTAAAATGGCGAAGAAATTAGCAAAACGTTATCCATCCTTGAAAGATGATTTGATAGAATTTAGAAAAAGTCTTGAATTAGACCCTTTTCAAGGTGTTGATTTAGGTGGAGGAATGCGCAAATTGCGTATGTCTATAAGGAGCAAAGGTCGTGGAAAGTCTGGAGGTGCTAGAGTAATAAGCATGAATGTTGTAGTTTCAACTTCAGATATGATTATTGCTTTGGTTTATATATACGATAAATCGGAAATGTCGAGTGTGAATGAGGAATCGATGCGTCGTATTATAAAAGAAATGGGACTTTAGTCTTTTGAAAATCAACAAGGTTGGTTCTTATATAAAAAGCAATATGCCAGAATATAAGAATCAACCTTGTTTTTATTTTATGTGAGAGAAGTCTGCAATAATTCCGATTATTCAAAACTTTTCCACCAATCTAAGTATTGTTGTGCCACTTTGATGTGGTCGTGGTGCTTGGCGATGTAGTCCACGCTTTGCTGGCGCAGCTGGGGGACGAGCTCGGGATGGAGAGCGAGGTGGCGCAGGGCTTCGTAAATGTTTTGCTCTGTGGGCAGTACGTTGATGATGGGGCGCAGTGTGTGTTCGCCAAGCACTTCGTAGTTTTCGGGTTCGCCTCCGCCGACGACGATGAGTCCGCGTGCCATGGCTTCGAGGGCGTTCATGGCGGGCGTGTAGCTATATAGCTGGTCGAGGATGGCGTCGCTGCCGTTCATGAGTTTTGTGTATTCTTCGAAGGGCACGCTCTCCACTTTCACAATCTCGCAGCGCTCTGGCATTTCCTGTTCGAGGCGTTCGAGGGCACGCAGCATGATGTCGGTGCCTTTATAAACGGAGCGCTTGCGTTGTATGCCGATGAAGAAGCGCACCTTTTGGGGCGCTTCTTTACTGATGACTGTCGGCTGCACCTTGATGGGGAAGGGGATGAAGGTGAGTTTGTAGCTCCAGTCGTAGCGATAGGAGGCGTAGTATTCGTAGAGCCCTGCTACGATGCCGTCGCAGTCGGCTGCCACATGCTGGTTCCATTCTCCTTTGGGACCGCGTAGCCAATCGGTGGTCCAGATGTCGATGTCTTGACTTTCTCGCACTTCGCACCCCATGTTGAAGTCGGAGTAGCGAAAGGTGGTGCAGTCGAGCCCTGCCTTCACCCAATAGTGGTCCATGCCGAAGGCGCCCATAAATATGTGCTTGTTGTGGCGGCGCAGGTAGTTGTAGAAGGGCTTGTGGCGTTCGGCCTTGAGTGGGAGGAAGATGGGGTTGATGATTTGCACAACGTCGTAGCCCTTAAACTGTCGGAATTTGTGCAGGAGCCTTACGTAGTAGCACAGGTCGGCAAGGCGCCCGCGTTCGATATCGCGGCGCAGGTCGATGTCGCGCGGATAGTTTTTCCATCCGTCGCCATCGCTTGCCACTGTTACTTCGTGGCCCAAGGTGCGAAGCCCTTCTGCCAAGGTGGCATGAACGTTGCTATAGTCGCCCAAGAGGAGAATGCGCATGTGTGGATGGTTACTGTTTCTGTTGTAAGTACTCGGCAAAGATGCGTGCTGCTGTTTCTACCATCATGGCGCATGGGCGCTTTTTGTAGTACTCCTGAGTGCGCGCTTCGGGCGTGTGGGGAGTGGGGGCTTGCTTGCTCAGTCCGAGTAGTTCGGCGCAGATGAGCGAGCCGTGTTCGGCTTTGAATTTTTCAGCCAATGCTTGCACCACTTCGTAGTTGCGGGCTTTGCCTTCCTGGTCGGCTCCATCGGTGGCTCCCGTTTCGAGGCCAGCTAAGAGAAACATTCCGCATGCTGCGCCACACGTTTGGCGCATACGGCCGATGCCACCGCCAAAGGAAGCTGCCATGCGAAAAGCCTGCTCTTCTGTGAAACCGTACATATCAGCAAAGGCTGCAACGACAGCCTGCGAGCAGTTGTAGCCGCTCTTGAAAAGCGCAACGGCGCGCTCTATTCTTTCTTCGTAAGTCATAATATAGAAGCAGTAGATATTATAGGGGCTATAGATTTAATAGATGGTTAATTCTCTTTGAGCTGTTCGATGGCTCGGCAGAGCTGGTCGGGGCATGAGGTGGCTTTGGCGCCACAGCGGATGCCGTTGAGGCGGGCGATGACTTCTTCGTAGGGCATTCCCTTTACCAAGGCGCTGATGCCTTGCAGGTTGCCATGGCAGCCGCCGTAGAATTTGACATCAACGATGCGGCCTTCGCAGCCTGTGAGTTCAATCATGCGGGCGCAGGTGCCTTCGGTTTGATAGATGATTTTTTTCATAGAAGCTATAGATTATGTAGAAGCTATAGATTTTATAGAAGTTATAGATGCTATTGATTTTATAGGGGAGATAGAGTTCGTGTTTTGCAAAATTACGTTTAAAATTTAAAATGCTTTCTGCTACGGTGCGAAAAATGAGTGTTGTTTCGGCGGAAAAGAAGAGTTTTTCCTGCCAAAGGTGTGCGTTATTCCCCGTAGTTTCTTAATTTTGCAGACGTTTTATTCAACTAAACATTACTTAAACTATGAACAAGGTATCGGAAAACCCTTTCAAAAACCGAACAGCCGACGGGCTACCATTGATGCTCGTGACGGCTTTGTTTGTAACGCTTTATCTGGTGTCGAACGTGATGGCTGTTAAGGTCATCGGCTTGGCGAATCTCTTTTATTTCGATGCGGGCACAATCACTTTCCCCTTTGCCTATATGCTGGGCGACGTGCTCACCGAGATTTGGGGATTCAAGACGGCAAAGAAGGTGATTTGGACGACGTTCGTCTGCAACATTGTGATGGTCGTCTGCACGCAAGTGGGCGTGTGGCTGCCTTCGCCCGAATATATGGCAGAGACCGAGGCGGCTTACAATCATTTGTTTAATTACGTTCCGCGCATCGTGTTAGGGTCGCTGGCAGGTTTTTTGCTGGGCGAGCTTTCTAATGCCTGGCTTATGGAGCGCATCAAGCGCAAAATGAAGGGGCGTCGCCTTTGGGTGCGTACCATTGGCAGTTCGATGGTGGGCTATGTGTTCGACACGCTGCCCTTCGTGCTGATAGCCTTTGCCGGAACCGTTTCGACGCGCGAGTTGCTGTTGATGATGGCGTTCCAGTATTGTTCAAAGTTGTTGATCGAAGCTACGATGGGCACGCCGATGGCTTATGCCGTTGTTCATGCCATTCGTCGCTGGAAACGTTAACCGCCTTTCGTCATGGACCGCTATTCATTGATACACGATAAATTTCCGCGCGAGTTCATCCTGCTGCAGGGGCGCGGTTGCAAGTGGCGTAAGTGTGCATTCTGCGATTACTACACCGACGTGTCCGAGTCGCCCTACGAAGTAAACAAGCCCGTGTTGCAACAGTTGACGGGTGCGTATGGCGTGGTAGATGTAATCAACTCGGGCTCGGCGATGGAGATGGACGAAGCTACGCTCTCTGCGCTCAAGGACCGAGCTTTGGAGTTGGGCGTACATACGCTTTGGTTCGAGGCGCATTACATGTATCGCCACCGTTTGGCAGACTTTGCCGCGCGCTTTGCTCCGATACAGGTGAAGTTTCGTTGTGGCATCGAGACGTTTGATGCCCGACTACGTACGAGTTGGAACAAAGGCGTAGCTCCCGAAGTGACGGCAGCCGATGTGGCGCGCTACTTCAGCGGCGTTTGCTTGCTCTGTTGCACAGAGGGCGATTGCCGCGAACGCATTTTGAAAGACATCGCCTTGGCGGAGCAACACTTTGAATATTTCAGCGTCAACGTCTTTTGTGAAAACACCACCTCCGTTCGCGCTGACAAGGAGCTGGCGCAGTGGTTTGCCGCGGAAGTCTATCCTCAGCTGAAGCTGCATTCCAAAGCCGAAGTCCTCCTTGAAAATACCGACCTCGGAGTGGGCGAGTAATGAAAGATTTTTCAGAGAAACGCGCAGACAGTTTTTATAGAAATTACAGAGTTTAAATCTAGAGCATCTAGAATATCTAGAGTCTCTAGAACATCTAGAACCTCTAGAATCTCTAGTCCTTTATAGCCTCTCAACCCCAATCAACAATGAAACGAACAGACTTATTTTTCGCACTTGCCATAGTGGCAATATTCCTTCCCTTCGCATTGAGCGATGCGCTCTACGATGCTTATAAACTTTTCAACGCCGAGCATGGCATGGTGATGAGTTTCCTGAAATTTGGTGTGCTTTCAACCTTAGGCGAAATGCTGGGCTGCCGCATTTCGACGGGCAAATATATCGGGCCCGCTTTCGGCGTGTTGCCGCGCGCCATCGTGTGGGGATTTTTGGGCATGGGCATTAACATGGCGATGATTATCTTCTCGAAAGGCACGCCCTTGTTCCTCGAATACATGGGCATGACGAATGCTGCGCAGTGTTTTGTAGCCGATGGTTTTACGATGGACAAATTGTGGGTGGCACTGGCTGTGTCGGTGGCGATGAACACGATTTTTGCTCCTGTCTTCATGACGTTCCACAAAATTACGGACGCGCATATCGCTGCGCATGGTGGTAAACTCAAAGCATTGCTCATCCCCATTCCTATGGCAGAGCGCTTCGCCGCCATTAATTGGCAGATGCAGTGGGGATTTGTGTTTAAGAAGACGATACCTTTCTTCTGGTATCCTGCACATACCATCACCTTCCTCCTACCCTCCGAGCAGCGCGTGCTCTTTGCTGCCTTGCTGGGCATCGTGCTGGGTGTGTTGCTTTCAGTTTCGGTGAAGAAGAAGTAGAAATAAGAATCGGGCATCGCCATTGGCGGTGCCCGAGTTTTATTATAGGTGCTATAGGTGTTATAGATGCTATAGATTTTATAGTTTCTATAGTTTCTATAGCTTTTATAGCTTCAAGCGATAAATCGCATGGAGCATGACGTAGCTGAGGAAGCATTCGGTGCGGCTGAAGGTGCGCGAGGTGGCGCTGAGGTGGCTGAATTCCGAGGTGCGTTCTTTCAGCAGGTCGGTGACTTCGAGTTGGAGGGTGAGCGACTTATCCTTCAGGAAGGTTTGCGATACGGAGCCGTTGATAATCCATTGGTCGTGGTTGAGCATGGGGTCGGAGAAACCCGTGCGGGTGTAGTAGATGAGCGTGGAGTTAATCTTCATGCCGAAGGGGAGGTCCACCTGGGGCGTAAGGATGACTTCGTAAGTATGTCCGTCTTGGTTGTACTGGGGCGTTTCCTTGTAGCGTGTGAAACTTCCGTCCCACATCCCGTTGAGCGATACGCTCCAAATGTCCTTGCGGAAGCGGAGACCGAGGCGCGCGGTAGCGTTAAAATCATTGATGGATGAAAGGCCGAGGTCGTTACCCATAGCGCCCACATAACCTGTGGAGTGATCGTGACGCAGATAGATGCTTGAGGTGAGCGTCCAGTGGCGTGCCGTGTCGAGGGGTTGTTCTGTGCCGAAAGAAGCCCAAGCTGCGTATCTCCCGTCGGTGTTCATCTTACTATAACGTGTGAAGCCCGTTGTGGGGTCAACTTGCGAGGTCGTCACTACTTCACGCGTCGTGTTGTCGAATCCACCATAGAGGCTGTACGAATCGCCACGCTTCTTGTTGAAAAAGTGGCTGGAGAGGTAGAAGTTGTTGTACCATCCCGTCTTCAAATTCGGATTGTTCACCGTTTCCGACATGGGGTCGCTCGTGTCGCGGATGGGGAGGAGTTCCGAGATGTCGGGGCGCGAGGTCGAACCGCTATAATTGAGTTGCATATAGTTTTGCGGGTTGAACTTGTACTTCACCATTCCGAACACGTTCCAATGAGCCACCGTGCGACTGGGATTGTAGCAATCATTGCCCTTCTGATAGTAGAGGCGCTCGTTTCTGATGCTTACGCCAGGACTAAAAGCTGTTTCCACCTTGTCCCAAGTGCCTTGCAGGCGCGTGCTAATGCGGTGGTCGTTGGTGTATTCATCTGAAAAATAAGAGTTCTCCACATTGCGCACAAACTCAAGCGAGTCGCCTGGTGTGGGGCGGAAACCTACGGGCAGGTTAGGGTTGGAATACGCATCGTAGCGGTCGAGCTGGAAGAGGTTGCTCTTGTTGTCGCTCTTGTCGTGCACGAAGTTATAGGTAGCACGGAGTTTGAGGTGCTTGCTCAAAGGTTCGGCATAGCCGAGTTCGCCCGACAATCTATAACTCTCGAAAGGCGCGTCCGTGAATTGGCGGTTGGTGAGTTCCGCTTTGGGGGCGTCGGGGCGGAAGTAGCGGTAGTATTGCAAGGCATCGTTTTCGTTGCTGCTTGTGTTATAACTTCCGTTGAGATAAAAGTCAAAGGTGCGCCCCGCCTTCTTGAAGATGTGGGTGTAGTTGGCGGTGAATCGCGCGGTGTGATTGTCGTACGCGCTCAATCCGCTACCGCGTTGCGCCGTAACGGCTTGCTGCTTCACGGCATCGGGGAGGTTTTCTTCCAAGAGACTTCCCGCAAGGTTGTCGCTCGCGTTGGGGAGTTCCTGATAGGTAGAAGTGAGGTGGCTATTGCGACTATCGCTCATATTGTAGCCATAACGTGCGTTCACATAGATGCGGTTGAGCGAGTCAATGTTGTAGGTGATGGCGGCTTTGGCATCAGCACTCATGCGGTGGGATTTCGCCACGCTGTTTCCGTAGGAGAAGAGCGACTTACCACCGCCGAGGAAGGTTTCGTTGCTACTGGTGCGAATGCTGGTTTGGTCGTTGTGCGAGAGGTTGATATCGCCGTTCACGCGCAAGTTGCCCGCCTCCTTATTGCCCTTGCCGTTGTCCCATTGCATCATCGCGCCCGCCTTGCGATAGGTGTAAAGGCCGTTCAAACCGCCGTAGTAGTACCAGTTACCGTTTTCGTCGACTTGCTGATTCTGGCTGATGTTGTTCACCTGCGCATAGACTGCGGTGCGACGGCGGTCGGTGAAGTTCGTAGTAAACACCTTTCCGATGTAGCGTTCGTGAGTGCCAGCGCCGAGGTCAATGTTTGCCATCCACGACGACTTATATTCCTCCTTAATCGTGAGGTCCACGACGGTAGCTTTGTCCGTGTCGAGTTCGCCACGAAACTCCTTCTCCTCGTCCGTCTTCTCATACATCTTCACGTCCTTCACGGCATCCGTAGGCATATTGGCGAGTGCCGTACTGACATCGCCAAAGAAGGGTTTGCCATCCACGAGCACCTGGCTCACCGTCTTGCCCTGAAAGGTGAGGTTGCCGTCCTTGTCAATGGAAATGCCAGGCAACTCCTTCATCATTGCGGCGAGTGAAGCGTTGGGCGGAAGGCGCAGGGCCTTGGTGCTAAACAGGAGGGTGTCGGCCTTCACGGTCATCATGCGCGAGAGGGCGGTGACTTGTGCTTCGTCCAGCTGGTAAGATTCAGCCGTGAGCGTGAGTTTGCCCAGGTCGATGGCGGATTTCTTGGTGGTCAACTCCACATTGTGATAGAGCGTTTCGAAACCCACCATTTCGGCGCAGACAATGTATTTGCCCGACTTCTTGGCTTTGAGCAGAAAGGCGCCTTCTTCGTTGGTCGTGGCGTGCGATTCGCGCACGGAGTCGGTGGTGAGGAGTTGTACTTTTACCGAGGGGAGTGCGTCCTTCGTGCCTTCTTCAACGATAGTTCCCTTTACGCTGAACTTGAATGTTTGTGCTTGTGCCGAGAGGGCGAAGAGCGCAATGAGGAGGGGGAGTAGGTGTTTCATAAAATTATGCGTTAAGTATTTCTAATTATAAAACGAGGGAGCGACTTTTTTGTGACAGATTTTTTAAAGAAATTTTATGTTATTTTACGAGTGAGGCTGTAAGTTGATGATTTAGAGAGGCGGTAGGAGCAATGGTAGAGATATGAAAAAACTATTTGGCACTTCATTCAAATTATCTCCGACCTATTTTTAATTATCTCCGACTTAGTTTTTACTAAGTGGGATATTGTTTTGTTTCATACTATTTTTATAGTACATCGGTGTGTGAAAAAGGGGAACGGAGCTGTTTGGGACTTCCGCTCCCCATAGTTATTGATGCGTATGTTTATTCTACGACCACCGTTTCCTTATAGGTGGCGATGTGTTGTTGTGCTTGAAGTGTGCTGACGGGAATTTTGTAATAAGATTTGCGAATGCCCCAACCTGTAGTGCCCTTGACGTGCTTGGGTTTGGGACCGTCGTTGATGAAGTCGATGGTGGTACATTGCTTGGGCAGAGGAGGGAAGACGAGGACGCGGCAACGCCATTCGCCGGGGATGCCTTCTATCCAAAAAACTTGATTTAAGGGGTAACCCAAGAGTTTGATGATGGGGTACGTTTTGCCCGTTTGACTATCGCGGAGGTGAACTTCTTTGGGAATCTGATGGTATCTGCTTGTCCACATTTGCTCGTCCACGATAGCGAGGTAAGTGGCTTCCTTGGTGCACCATATCGCCATGTTGTTCGTACCTTGGGTGCTCTGCAAAGGTGCTACGGTATGCGGATGGGTATAGACGGCAAAGGTGTTGTAATCCTCGGGGTCGTAATTCTCCGCAGGTTTTTTGAGTGTGGCGAGTCGGAAATGAGGTACGGTGTCATAGGTCAGTGTGGCTTTTTGCACACGCATGGCCTCTGCTTTTTCAGCCTCCGTCATTTCTCTTACGGAGATAATTTTGCCCTGTTCATCTCGGTCGGCTACAATATAATATTTAGGACCGCATGATGCGAGGAAGATGATGATGATGAGGGGGAAAAGGATATTTTTCATGTCTTTTTGAGGTTATGAGGTTATGAGGTTTTTAGGCATTTTTAGAGTACAGAGAACAGAGTACAACTGCCGTGCGGAATGTATGCAAGCGTGCAAATCGGCGTTCGAGTCAAACCATCTCGTCTACTCGTACCTAATAACTCGTCTACTATTTTTAGGTTCTGAGGTCTTAAGTTTTTAGGAGCTCGCGCGGTTATTTCCCATACTATCTTGTCAACTCGTGTACTTGTCAACTTGTTTACTAAAAAAACAAATAGCAAATGCCGATGGCTGCCACGATACCTGCGAAGTCAGCGAGCAGACCGCAAGTCACGGCGTGGCGTGTGTAGCGAATGCCCACGCTACCGAAATAAACGGCGAGTATGTAAAACGTTGTGTCAGTGCAACCCTGGAAAATACAGGTA
>JAZLDQ010000024.1:0-41000 GCA_045614785.1 Alloprevotella sp. | reverse complement strand
AATCATGTACCAACGCACGGGGTCAGAACCAAATTCCTTGATACATTCGAAGGGGTCGATACCGTTGCCGAGGCGCTTTGACATCTTCTGACCGAACTTGTCGAGCACAAGACCGTTAGAGATAACCGCCTTGAAGGCTACATTGTCGAACACCATCGTTGCGATAGCGTGGAGCGTATAGAACCAACCGCGTGTTTGGTCAACACCTTCCGCAATGAAGTCGGCGGGATAACAAGTGCGATTGTCGAGCGCTTCCTTGTTTTCGAAGGGGTAGTGAATCTGTGCGTAAGGCATTGCACCTGAGTCAAACCATACGTCGATGAGGTCGAGTTCGCGTGTGAGCACCTTGCCCGATTCGCTGACAAGCTTGATGTTGTCCACATAGGGGCGGTGAAGGTCGATGAGGTCGTAGTTGGCTTTGTCGTAGTTGCCAGGCACGAAGCCTTTTGCCTTCAAGGGGTTTTCGGTCATCACGTCTGCTGCTACCGCCTTTTCGATTTCGTTGTAGAGTTCTTCTACCGAACCGATGCAAATTTCTTCGCGGCTTTCAGCATTGCGCCAGATGGGGAGGGGCGTACCCCAGTAGCGTGAGCGGCTGAGGTTCCAGTCGTTGAGGTTTACAAGCCACTTACCGAAGCGACCTGTACCCGTTGATTCGGGCTTCCAGAGGATGGTCTTATTGAGTTCCATCATGCGCTCCTTAGCGGCGCTTGAACGGATGAACCATGAGTCGAGGGGATAGTAAAGCACGGGCTTGTCCGTACGCCAGCAGTGGGGGTAGTTGTGGACATGCTTTTCAATCTTGAAGGCAGAACCCTCTTGCTTCATTTCCATGCAGATGACGATGTTGAGGTCTTCTGCCTTTTCAGCCGCCGCCGCGTCATACTTGCCACCTACATTAAATTCGGGAGCGTAAGCGTTCTTCACATAGTCGCCAGCGTGGTGTGCATAAGAAGCGTCGAGGCAAGCCGCCTTAAACTCGGGAGCGAGTTCTGCTTCTACATAATACTTACCTGTGAGGTCCACCATGGGGCGTGTTTCACCCTTTGTGTTGATCATGAAGAGCGAGGGAATCTGTGCGTCGCGTGCCACCTTGGCGTCGTCGGCACCGAAGGTAGGAGCGATGTGTACGATACCCGTACCGTCGTCCGTAGTTACATAGTCGCCGGCAATCACGCGGAATGCCAATTCAGAGAGTTCTACGAATTGGTCAGCGCCTACGGCAAATACCTTTTCGGGGTGTGTCTGTGCGTATGCGTTTACGAAGTCTGCCGCGAGGTGACCTGCCTTTTCAAGGGGTTTCACCCAGGGCATGAGTTGCTTGTAGTGCATGCCAACGAGGTCTGCGCCCTTCACTTCGGCAATCACTTCGTAGGGGATTACCTTATCGCCCGCCTTGTAGTCGGCAAGTGCGATTTCCGCGCCTTCAGCCTTCAAGTAAGCGTTGAGGCGGCTCTTTGCGAGTACGGCAGTTACAGGAGCAGCGGTGTAGGGGTTGTACGTCTTCACCACGACATAGTCAATCGCGGGACCTACGCAGAGCGCGGTATTAGAAGGAAGCGTCCAGGGAGTAGTTGTCCAAGCGAGGAACACGGGTGTTCCCCATGCCTTCCAAGCCTCGGGAGCGTCTGTGATTTCGAATTGTGCGGTCACCGTAGTGTCCTTCACGTCGCGGTAACAACCGGGTTGGTTCAATTCGTGGCTTGAAAGCCCTGTACCCGCACCGGGAGAGTAGGGCTGAATGGTGTAACCCTTATAGAGGAGGTCCTTGTTGTAGAGTTGCTTGAGAAGCCACCAGAGTGTTTCGATATACGAGTTTTCGTAAGTGATGTAGGGGTGCTCCATGTCTACCCAATAGCCCATCAAGTGGCTGAGGTCTGCCCACTCCTGTGTGAACATCATCACGTTGCGACGGCATTGTGCGTTGTATTCCTCAATGCTGATGGTCTTACCGATGTCTTCCTTGGTGATGCCGAGTTCCTTTTCCACACCGAGCTCTACGGGAAGTCCGTGAGTGTCCCAACCCGCCTTACGCTTCACAAGGAAACCCTGCATCGTCTTGTAGCGGCAGAACACGTCCTTGATGGTGCGTGCCATCACGTGGTGGATGCCGGGGTGACCGTTAGCTGAAGGGGGGCCTTCAAAGAATACAAATTCAGGAGAACCTTCACGTTCTGACATAGACTTATGAAACAAGTCTTGTTTGTCCCATTGAGCAAGAACTTCTTTATTTATTTCATACAAGTTAAGCCCTTGTCGTTCTTGAAATTTCATAATATTATATTGTTTTGTTTAAAGCATGTAAATAACTGTACCCAAATAGTTACGCAAAATTACTAAAAAACTTCTATGTCCAAAGGTTTTTGAGTACATTTCTGCTGAATACCAATAGGATTGGATTTATACTGCAAAATTATGCTATTATATTCTTCATTAAATTTGAATAGTTGTCCTTTTGATGCCATCTTTATTTAATCATCCACTTATTGTCTATAAAAATCATCTGAAGAAGGATTTCTTCCGAAGGGGCTTGTGAATAATGATGAGTGATATGAATGGTGGCATGCTGTGTATCAGGATGCGGTTGAATTTTGTTTATTGTAATGGAGTCAATTCGCCCCATTACATTTGCTCTCTCTTGTGCTTGCGAACGATGTAGGTTCACCATTTGTTCTCGATAAAAGCGTGGTTTGTCAAGGCATGAAGCTATATGGTCAACATAATCTGTATAACTTCCTTTCATCAGATGAGAGTAAATGTGATGAATTTCATTTTCGGTAGGTGCTATTTCACTTTGTGCATCTGACGTGTGATGAGTGCAACTTGTTTCAAGGAAAATAAGGCTCATGCAAGTTGTAAATAGCAACTTTGCATAAGCCTTTTTAAAGTAATTTGTCATATTTTGAGTGAATTAACAAATTGAATTATAATTTGAATTCAATCTTAATATTCAATGTTATTTTTGTCTTATAAATACATTAATAGGCGTACCAGAAAAATCCCAACGTTCACGGATCTTATTTTCAAGGAATCGCTTGTAAGGTTCTTTTACGTATTGTGGTAAGTTGCAGTAGAACACGAAGGAAGGTATTTGTGTGTTAGGAATTTGAGCACAATACTTAATTTTGATGTATTTACCTTTAATCGAAGGTGGAGGATAAGCTTCAATAAGTGGTAATAATTCTTCATTAAGTTTGTGAGTTGCAACTTTTCTCTTACGATTGAGATATACGTCTTTTGCTGTTTCGAGAACTTTGAAAATTCGTTGCTTAGTTAAAGCAGATCCAAAGATGATTGGGAAATCTTTAAAGGGGGCCATGCGTTCACGAATGGTGTCTTCAAAGTGCGATATTACTTTTTGTGATTTATCTTCTACCGTATCCCATTTGTTAACAACAACTATGAGGCTTTTGTTGTTTCTTTGAATTAACTGGAAGATATTCATATCCTGGCTTTCGATACCGCGTGTTGCATCAATAAGAAGAATGCAAACATCAGAGTTTTCAATTGAGCGAATAGAACGCATAACAGAATAGAATTCAAGATCTTCAGTAACTTTGTTCTTTTTGCGAATACCGGCAGTATCTACAAGGTAGAAGTCAAATCCGAATTTGTCGTAACGTGTGAGGATTGAGTCACGTGTAGTTCCTGCAATGTCAGTAACAATATGTCGATCTTCTCCTATGAATGCATTTATAAGGCTTGATTTGCCAGCATTAGGACGACCAACAATGGCAAATTTAGGTACGTTCTCTTCAATGGTTTCGTTTGTACGCTCAGGACCTAATTTTTCAACAATCAAGTCAAGTAAATCACCTGTACCAGATCCTGTTGCTGCACTTACACAATATGGGTCGCCAAGCCCAAGACTGTAAAATTCAGCAGCTACATAGCGGTCTTCGTTGCTATCAGTCTTATTTGCACAAAGAATGATTGGGATGTTTTTAGTGCGTCGTAAAATTCCAGCTACTTGTTCATCAAGGTCTGTAATTCCGTTTTTGTTGTCCACTACGAACAATATAAGATCAGCCTCTTCTGTAGCCAACTTAACCTGTTTGCGGATTTCTTCTTCAAAAATATCGTCACTATTGACTACCCATCCACCTGTGTCGACGATAGAGAATTCACGCTGACACCATTCAACCTTACCATACTGACGGTCGCGTGTTGTACCTGCTTCATCAGAAACGATAGCAGAGCGTGTGCCTGTGAGACGGTTGAAAAGTGTAGATTTGCCTACATTGGGGCGGCCTACGATTGCAACTAATGCCATATATAAATAATGTGTTTCTTATTATGTATGAATGAGCGAAGTGCTTAGTGCCCCAGTCGTTATTACTCATGAGAATAACCGTAGCTTTCTAAGCGCTTCGATGAATTTCTCCAATCCTTATCTACCTTGACAAATACTTCAAGGAAAATGCTTTTTTGGAAGAATTTCTCTAATGTTTTGCGTGCTTCTGTGCTAACCTTTTTCAGAGCTACACCCTTGTGTCCGATGATGATGCCCTTTTGTGAGTCACGTTCCACGTAGATGATTGCATTAATGTGGATGGTCTTTTCGCTCTCCTTGAACTGTTCAACAACAACTTCAACGGAGTAAGGGATTTCTTTATCGTAATAGAGCAGAATCTTTTCTCTGATGATTTCGGTAACAAAGAAGCGTGCTGGTTTGTCCGTCCATTGATCTTTCTCGAAATAGGGAGGTGAGAGGGGAATCAAGTCCTTAATTCGCTTGAGAATATTGTCTACATTAAACTTTGCTTGCGCAGAGATAGGGAAGATTTCTGCCGTGGGGAGGAATTTCTTCCATTCGGTGACAAGTGCTTCAAGTTTTTGCTGATCTGAAAGGTCAATTTTGTTGATAAGCAAGAGAATAGGCACATTAAGTTTCTGCACTTTTTCGAGAAACTCTATGTTCTTATCAGGCTGTTCAATTACGTCAGTCACGTAGAGCAACACGTCTGCATCTTGAAGTGCAGATTCAGAAAAGGCAAGCATTGACTCCTGAAGTTTGTAATTGGGTTTCAAAACTCCGGGGGTATCAGAGAATACTATTTGTGCGTCATCTGAATTGATGATTCCCATGATGCGGTGGCGTGTTGTTTGTGCCTTGAAAGTAGCAATCGAAATACGCTCGCCCATGAGGAGATTCATCAATGTGCTTTTGCCTACATTGGGATTACCCACGATGTTGACAAATCCTGCTTTATGGTTGGGTTTATTTTCCATCATATGCCCACTTCAAATATGCAGCACCCCATGTGAAACCAGCACCGAATGCAGTAAGCACGAGGTTGTCGCCCTTTTTCAACTGCTTTTCGTAATCCCACAAAGCCAAGGGGAGAGAAGCGGCAGAGGTGTTGCCATACTTCTGAATGTTCATCATAACCTTTTCGGGTTCAACCTCAAGGCGTGTAGAAACGGCTTCAATAATACGAACGTTAGCTTGGTGGGGGAGTACCCATGCAATATTTTCCTTTGTAAGGTTATTACGCTCTGCTATCTTTGTACAAGCATCAGTCATGTTTGTTACTGCAAACTTAAATACTGTTTTGCCTTCTTGATGTACAAAATGCATGCGATGCTCTATTGTATAGTGAGATGGAGGGCATACAGAACCACCTGCCTTCATGCAGAGGTAAGGAAGTCCGAGACCATCAGTGCGTAAGTGAGAGTCGAGCCATCCAAATTCTTCTGTTGAAGGTTCCACAAGTACAGCAGCAGCTCCATCACCAAAGATAGGACAAGTTGCACGATCAGTATAGTCAACGGCACTCGACATTTTATCAGCTCCGCAAACAACTACTTTCTTGTAGCGGCCGCTCTGCACTAAACTTGCAGCTGTATCCATTGCATAGAGGAAACCACAACATGCCGCTTGCATATCAATAGCATGTGCGTTTTTCAAGCCTACGCGGCCAAGCACTATGCTTGCTGTTGAGGGAAAATGAAAGTCGGGGGTTGAAGTAGCTACGATAATGCAATCTACTTCTAAAGGATCGGTACCTGTTTTAGATAAGAGTTGCTTCACGGCCTTGCGTGCCATATAGCTTGTGCCTAGGCCTTCTTCGTTTAAAAGTCGACGTTCTTTAATGCCGATGCGTGTCATAATCCATTCATCGTTTGTGTCGACCATTCTTGAAAGCTCATCGTTGGTAAGTACATATTCTGGTACAAAACCACCGACTCCTGTAATGACTGCATTTATCTTTTCCATAAGTTACTTCTTAAGATTAGTTTGAAACGCCGATAAAACGTTTCTATTTTACAAAAAGGGAGCTAAAAGTAAAAACTTTGCAACTTTGCTAGGACTTAGTAAGGCTGCGAACTTTTAACTTTTAACTCCTAATAAAAAGTAGATTACTCTGCTACTTCGTCCATTACGATAGCGAGCTTACCACGATAGTATCCGCATGAAGGGCATACAGTGTGATAGATGTGCCAACCACCGCAGTTAGGGCAAATTGCGAGCGTAGGAGCTACTGCCTTATCATGTGTACGACGCTTGAGAGTTCTAGTCTTTGACTGTCTTCTTTTAGGATGTGCCATTTTTTGTTATAAATTTAAAGGATTAATTTAATAAAAGTTATTATTTTCGAAGAGCGCTGAAATTGGTTAGTTTTCTTCGTCTTCGGTAAATTCATTGCAAATGTGATTGATCATGTCCTCATTGCAATCCTCTATGGCGTGAGTACGCTGAATAGGGAGTGCAAGTTCTACGATTTCGTAGACGTCCCAAGAAGCGTCGTACGTTGTTGTGTTCTTGGGGATGAATTTAATGTCGTCGGCAGAAGAGTCGGATTCATCTTCGTATCTTACTTTGATGGTCTCTTTTACGCATACGTCAAGGGCCAGGTCATCGAGACAACGGTCACATTCAACAATGACTGTGCCATGAATGTTGAAATCGAAAATAAACGTTTCGGCAGCTGATTCTCGCATTTTAAGGTCGAGATGAATATTACCAGCTTTGATTTCATTCTGATCTAAATCTTGAAAGAAATCATCGTGAAGGTCTAAAGTTACAGAAGTTTCTTCGTGACTTACCTTCAGAAGGTCTATATTTAACTCCATACTTTTCATAGCGACTGCAAAGTTACATTATTTTTTTATTTTGACGAATTGTTGTTCTTCATTTTTTTGACTTTTACAATCTTCTTCTGTGGTTATTTCTTAAAAATAAAGTTATAATTTTATTGAATAGTTCATTTATGGGAAGTGTAATTGGCAAAATAAGCAAAAAGATTATAGGTATTTTTACATTGAAATTTATTAAACTATTTCTAAACAATAGGATAGGATATATCAATGCGGTTATTTGAAAAACGCAAGATATGCAGTTTATTAAGCAAGCATCAGTATTTAAGAAGAAGTTACTGTATGTGCTGTTGTAATTGTGGAGGTGATTTGCATTAAAAGTTGCAGATAGATATATTGACGAGATGGCAACGTTAATGAAGATTGTAATAACGTATATATATATGAGTAGGTTTTGAAGAGTTTTTATTGTGAAGTTGGTGAGGTCAACCTTGAAAAGAAATCTTGATTCTGCCTCTTTGTTTTGACTGAGTGTATAAGTTTCGTTATTTGAAATCTGCAATCTTCCGATAGTATCGGGATGTAAGCTATGAACTGTTGTGTTTTTTGTGAAAAGGGGGGCGATAAGTTTGGAAATACTTCCGAGGTTATATTGAAGGCTGATGTCGTCGTAAAGTTTTGTATGTTCAAGTGCAGATTTACGAATGATAAAATTAGATGTGTTGCTGGGGACAGATGAAAGATGCGATATTGATTGTATAAAGTTAAGGTGTGTAGTGTATAGCAAAGCGTATATGCTTTGCTCGTTTGAAATATAATTTTCGTAACCCAATATCAGGTCACAGTTGTCTTTAATTTCGTAGGTTAGTGATGTTAGCCAATTATTACTGTCGGGGATGAAGTTTGGATTAAGCACTGCAAACCATTCAGTTCGAACTGCCTTTATGCCAATAGTGATGGCTAATTTTTTGATGTCGATGAAGTGTGCAGATGCAGGTACAATGGTGTGGCGGATGTTGCGATGGTCGTATTCTAATTTTTTTAGGAGATCCAACGTGTTGTCTGTCGTAGAATAGCAGACAGCAACAATTTCGATGCCACCTGCGTAGTTTTGTTCAAGAAGGCGCAATATGAGTTGCTCAAGCTGTTGCGCCTGATTGGAAGTAGGGATGACGATGGTTATTTTTGAGGCATACGATGAATTCTTTACATTGTGTGATGCTTTTGGCGAGAAGTGTCGATAGTGGCGCCATTTCAAAATGTAAAGAAGTAGGTATGCTATGAGCCCAATAATAGTTGGGATTGCTAAAGTCATCATTCGTAATGGTGTGTAAATGATATGAAGTGACGTTGAATGTAGATACAGAATTGTATTTATAACAACAAGGCATTTAGTAAAAACTAAGTCGGACTTGGTCGCGATTAAGTCCGACTTAGTTTAAATTAAGTCGGACTTAGTTTTACTGCCGGTGATTAACTCTTCGCGCTGTGCAGTTGTCGTCTAAATTCAGCACAACAAATGGCAGTAGCAATGGCTACATTTAGGCTTTCGCTCGTTTCGCAATTTGCTGGATGCGGAGGGATGAAGAGTTTCTGATTGATGAAGGGTTGCGTTTCGGGGCGAATGCCTTTACCTTCGTTACCCATGATGAGCAATCCGTTGGGCGAAAGTGATTTGCCGTAGATGTTATCTCCCTCAAGGAAAGTTCCGTAAATAGGGGTGCTTGGGGGAATGGTGTTCAAGAAACTGGTGAGTTCGGTGTAATGAATTTGTACGCGCGTGATGGCTCCCATGGTGGCTTGAATCACTTTGGGGGCAAAGGCGTCAGCTGTGTCTTCCGAGCAAATGATATGCTTGATTCCAAACCAATCGGCCAAGCGGATGATAGTGCCGAGGTTTCCTGGATCTTGCACACCGTCGAGCATCAAGCAGAGTTCTTCGTTTACAACCTCCGCTTTGAGCGGTTCATTATGAGGTTGATAAAACACGGCAATGACATCTCTGGGCGTTTTGAGTTGAGAACACTTCAAGAGTTCGGCATCTGAAATTTCAATGATTTCATCGGCTTTAATTTGTGGATGCAGTTTGAGAAACTCCTGTGTGCCACAAAGCAATTGGCAACGAAAGTAGGGGAGAATATCTCCCACTACCTTCGCGCCTTCTGCAAGGAATACGCCCTCCTCATTGCGGAATTTCTTCTTCGCAAGTGAGGTGATGTATTTGATTTTGTTTTTAGAAAGCATGGTTAAAGAGGTTATAAGGTTTAGAGGTTATAAGGTTTTGAGGTGCCGTGCGGTTCTTAAAGCCTTAAAGCGAAGCGACCTAAAACCTAACAACCTTACGACCTTATTTCTTACAAGTTGCCTTAATCAAGTAACAGATGAGGAGTAAGTAGCAAGCAAGACTGAGGATTTCGCTTGCAGGATTAGCCAACCAAGCGCTGTTGTCAAACTTGATGCCACCGAATTGGAGTGTTGCACTTGCCACTCCCATCAACGCGCCTCCGGCAATGAAACCTGAAGCAAGCAATGTGCCTTTTTCGATGCGTGTGTTATTCACCTTTTCATCCTTTGTGCGTGAACCTACAAACCAGTTGATGGCACCGCCCACGATAAGGGGAAGGTTGAGTTGCAAGGGGATGAACATACCAAGCGCGAATGCCAAAGCGGGGATACCGCAGAAGTTGAGTACCAATGAGATGAGTGCACCGATGCCGTAGAGCAACCAAGGTGCACCTTCGCCACTCATAAGCGGTTCGATAACGCCCGCCATAGCACGTGCCTGAGGAGCAGCCATTACATCGGCATTGTCAGGCGTAAATCCATACACCTTTTGGAGAATCATAATCACACCGCCCACGGTTGCCGCACTCACCAAAACACCGATGAATTTGTAGGTTTCTTGATACTTAGGCGTACTTCCGAGCCAGTAACCAATCTTCAAGTCGGTGATGAAAGCACCCGCTGATGAGAGTGCCGTACATACCACACCGCCCATAATCAACGCCGCAACCATACCGTGTGTGCCGTTCAAACCTACGAGCATCATGATGATGCTGGAGAGAATGAGCGTCATGAGTGTCATACCGCTCACAGGGTTAGAACCCACAATCGCGATGGCATTTGCCGCTACGGTTGTGAAGAGGAAAGCGATAACCGCTACAATCAGAATGCCCACGATGGTGAAGAGCAAGTTGCCTTCCATAGGTCCGAAGAAGAAGAAAAGGGTAGTCACCAAGATGGTTACGAGCGTACCAATTCCGATAATCTTCATAGAGAGGTCGCGCTGTGTGCGCACTTCTTCTGTCTGTTCGCCCGTGCCCTTTGTAATCTTACCAATCAAGGCGAAAGCACTCTTAATTACGCCCCAGCTCTTAACCACACCAATGATACCCGCCATTGCGATGGCACCAATACCAATGCTTTTAGCGTAACCAAAGATTTGTTCGGCACTCGCATTGGCAGCTGTGATGCCGTTTGCCACTTCAAGGTCGGGGAAGAGAAGGGAAATGGCAGGCACAATGCCCCACCAAACGAGGGCAGAACCCGCACAGATGATGGTAGCATACTTCAAACCTACTATGAAGCCCATACCGAGCAATGCCGCACTGGTGTTGCAAGAGAGCACCATCTTCGCCCTGTCGGCAATGGTGCTTCCGAGTTCGCAACAACGGCTAGTGAAGTTTTCATTCCAAAGGCCAAACGTGGCTACGGCAAAGTCGTAAAGCCCCCCAATCACACCCGCTACGAGCAAGGGCTTAGCACTGCTACCGCTCTTCTCGCCCGAAAGCAAGATTTGCGTAGAAGCTGTTGCTTCGGGGAAGGGATATTTGCCGTGCATTTCCTTCACGAAATATTTGCGGAAGGGGATGAGCAATAAGATGCCGAGTGCACCACCGAGGAGTGAAGCTGAGAATATCCAAAGGAAGTTGACCGTGATTTCGGGGTGAGTGTGTTGAAGGATGTAGAGCGCAGGGAGTGTGAAAATCGCACCTGCAACAATCATGCCAGAGCATGCACCGATGCTTTGAATAATGACGTTTTCGCCCATGGGGTCCTTGCGGTGTGTTGCACCCGCTACACCTACGGCGATAATGGTGATAGGTATCGCAGCTTCAAATACTTGACCGACCTTTAAGCCGAGGTAAGCTGTTGCAGCAGAAAAGAGAATTGCCATCAAGATACCCCATGTGATGGACCAAGGAGTGACTTCGCGGTATTGCTTTCCCGCCTCCATCAATGGCTGGTATTCTTCGCCTTTGTGTAATTCGCGAAAAGCGTTTTCTGGAAGATTTGTTTCTTTCATAGTTTTATGAGGTTTTGTGAGTTTTGAGGTCGAGTGGTTATGAGGTGCCATGCGGCTTGCATAGCTTTAAAAACTTTTAGCGATGCGACCTAAAACTTAATAAAATTAATCCATCCTTTCGCGATAATCCTCATACTGATAATTGCGGAGCACATCGAGCGTGCCGTCAGTGTGGAACAAGGCGAGTGAGGGATGATGAATTCCGTTAAACATATTTGTTTTCACCGTGGTGTAGTGAATCATATCTTCAAAGATAATGGTGTCACCGATTTCAAGAGGCTTGTTGAAGCGCCAATAGCCCATGAAATCGCCCGAGAGGCACGAGTTGCCACCGAGGCGGTAAACGGTAGCTTCTGTTTCGTGTCCTTCTGCATTTTCGCCTTCAAGGGTTTCGGCGTTTCTTACGCGTGGCCAGTAGGGCATTTCAAGGCAGTCAGGCATGTGGCAGGTGAAGGATACGTTGAGTATGGCGGTCTTGATGCCGTGGTTTTCAACGATGTCCACCACCTTTGATACGAGCGGTCCTGTTTGCCAAGCAAAGGCACTACCGGGTTCGAGAATGATTCGCAGGTTGGGATATTTCGCACGGAAAGTTTGAAGCAAACCGATGAGGTGCTCCACGTCATAATCCGCACGTGTCACAAGGTGTCCGCCGCCCAAGTTCAACCACTTCACCTTAGTGAGCCAGGGGCCAAATTTCTCCTCAATGTGGTGGAGCGTATTCTCCAAGGCATACGAAGAACTCTCGCAATGGCAATGGCAATGGAAGCCCTCAATCTGTGCGGGCAATTCCGCGGGGAGAACCTTTGCCAACACACCGAAGCGCGAACCGGGTGCGCAGGGATTGTAGAGGTCGGTTTCGATTTCGCTATACTCCGGATTGATGCGCACACCGCAAGAAACTCCCTCGGCACGCTTCGCAAAGCGCTCAAACTGAGTGAGCGAGTTAAAGGAGATGTGGCTCGAGCATTTCACGATTTCATCGAAGGTTTCGTCCTCATAAGCGGGTGAATACGTATGGGCCTTCGAACCAAATTCTTCGAGCGCCAAGCGTGCTTCGTAGAGTGAAGAAGCCGTTGTGTGCGTGATGTATTCGCGGAAGATGGGGAAGGTCTTCCAAAGCGCAAAGGCCTTGAATGCAAGGATAAATTCCACTCCTGCGCGGTCGGCTATACTCTTGATGAGCGAGAGGTTGCGGCGCAACTTTTCTTCCTCAAGGATGTAGCAGGGTGAAGGGTGATGGGGGTAGGTGGTGCTGTACATAAATAGACAAGCTTATTTATTCATAAAGGACCTTAAAGCCAAACGTCCTTAAGGTCCCTATATAAGTAATTGATTTAGATAATGTCGAGATTACATGATGCCGCGTTCGCGGAGTTCAAGCTGCCACTTCCAAGCTGTGCTGAGTGAGTCTTCGAGTGTGTGAACAGCCTTCCAGCCGAGCTTTTGGTTAGCCTTGTCTACGTTACCCCAAACCTTTTCGATGTCACCAGGACGACGAGCTACAACCTTGTAGTTCAACTTAACGCCTGTGCACTTTTCGAATGTGTTGATGAGTTCGAATACAGTTACACCCTTACCAGTACCTACGTTGTAGATTTCTACGGCTTCTTCGTTCTTGCCGTTGAGGATGCGTTCCATTGCGCAAACATGAGCCTTAGCGAGGTCGATTACATAGATGAAGTCGCGGATGCAAGAACCGTCGGGAGTGTCATAGTCGTCACCGAATACAGAGAGGCATTCGCGGATACCGATAGCTGTCTGAGTGAGGTAGGGGATCAAGTTAGCGGGCACACCATTGGGCATTTCGCCGATGATTGCAGAGGGGTGTGCACCAATGGGGTTGAAGTAGCGGAGGAGGATTGCCGAGATGGGAGCGCCACTCTTAACGAAGTCCTGAACGATTTCTTCGTTAATCGCCTTAGTGTTACCATAGGGGCTTTCAGCCTGCTTCAATGGAGCATTTTCAGTAACGGGGAGGTTTTCGGGATCGGGCTGACCGTATACTGTACAGCTAGAAGAGAAGATGATACCCTTCACGTTGTACTTAGGCATCAACTTGAGGAGGTTGATGAGCGATACGATGTTGTTTTCGTAGTACTTTAAAGGTTGTTCAACACTTTCACCAACAGCCTTAGAAGCTGCAAAGTGAATGATACCTTCGATACCAGGATACTTCTGGAACACAGCTTCGAGGTTTGCATAGTCGCAGCAGTCAACTTCTTCGAATGCAGGACGAATGCCAGAAATCTTTTCAATACCGTCAACTACGTCAGCTTTAGAGTTAGAAAGGTTGTCGATAATGACTACGTCATAACCAGCTGCTTGAAGTTCAACAGTTGTGTGTGAACCGATAAAACCAGTACCACCAGTTACCAAAATTGTCTTTTTCATATTACTAATAAGATTAGAGTTAATTTTCGTAGCGAAATTACAAATAAATTCTAATACCTTAAACAATATTTATGTTTTTTGTAGTTTGATCATGTTAAGTTGTGTAAAAATTGTTATTTTATTGAGTGTTTTTGATATTGTGTTTGATTATTTATGGATTAGTTATTGTAATTTCTATGTTGCAAAACATAAGCAAACAATTTTGTGAGCATAAAATAAATACATAAATTGCGCTCGTTTTTGCGAAAAGATAAGGACTTGTATCTGTTATATTCTTCTTTTCGTAAAAAAATAACCAAGATTTACTCACTTTAATTGTAC
Organism: Alloprevotella sp.; assembly: GCA_045614785.1. Lineage (GTDB taxonomy): Bacteria > Bacteroidota > Bacteroidia > Bacteroidales > Bacteroidaceae > Alloprevotella. The sequence goes on along the minus strand of JAZLDQ010000024.1, from coordinate 26,938 downwards.
TATCAATACCATGAAAGTTTACAATTCTCAAGAAATTAAAAACATTGCCTTGCTTGGCAATGATGGCTCTGGTAAAACAACGTTGACAGAAGCACTTCTTTATCACAGTGGTCAAATCAGCCGTCGTGGACGTATTACGCAGAAGAATACAGTCAGCGATTATTTCCCTGTTGAACAGGATTATGGATATTCTGTTTTTTCGACTGTGTTCCACACTGAATGGAAAGGTCGCAAGCTCAATATTATAGATTGTCCTGGTTCTGACGACTTTGTTGGAGCAGCGCTTACTGCTTTGAACGTTACAGATACTGCAGTATTGCTTATTAATGGTCAATTTGGCCCTGAAGTAGGTACGCAGAATCATTTCCGTTATACTGAAAAACTTCAGAAGCCTGTTATTTTCTTGGTAAACCAATTGGATGATGACAAGTGTGATTATGATAAGATTCTCGAAGACTTGCAAACTATCTATGGTACTAAGGTAGTTCCAGTACAGTATCCTTTGAATCCTGGTAGCAATTTCAACTCAATCATTGATATTATTTTAATGAAGAAGTTGACTTGGGCTGCTGAAGGTGGTGAGCCTACAATCGAGGATATCCCTGAAAGCGAAAAGGAAAAGGCAGAAGAACTACATAAGGCTCTTGTTGAAGCTGCTGCTGAAAATGATGAAGCTTTGATGGAAAAATTCTTTGAAACAGAATATCTCACAGAAGACGAAATGCGTGAAGGTATCCGTAAGGGTATGGTAACTCGTTCAATCTTCCCTGTATTCTGCGTATGTGCGGGTAAAGATATGGGCGTTGGTCGTTTGATGGAATTCCTTGGTAATGTAGTTCCTCACGTTGACGAAATGCCTGCTGTGTTTAACACTCGTGGTGAAGAAGTTAAGCCTATTCCTGATGCACCTACTTCTGTTTACTTCTTTAAGACAGGCGTTGAACCTCACATTGGTGAAGTTCAGTACTTTAAGGTGATGAGCGGTGTGCTCAAGGAAGGCGACGACTTGACGAATGCAGATCGTGGTTCAAAGGAACGCATGGCTCAGCTCTTTGTTTGTTCAGGTGCTAATCGTGAGAAGGTAGAGCAGCTTTCAGCAGGTGATATTGGTTGTACAGTTAAGTTGAAAGACGTTCGTACGGGCAATACGCTTAATGCAAAAGATTGCGAGTATCGCTTTAACTTTATTAAGTATCCCAATGCGAAGTATACTCGTGCTATTCGCCCCGTTAATGAGTCGGATACAGAAAAGATGATGTCAGCACTTACTCGCATGCGCCAGGAAGACCCCACTTGGGAAGTTGAGCAGAGCAAGGAGTTACGTCAGATTTTGGTTCATGGTCAGGGAGAATTCCACTTGCGCACATTGAAGTGGCGTCTTGAAAATATTGATAAGATTCAGATTGAATTCTACCAGCAGCGTATTCCTTATCGCGAAACGATTACTAAGCCAGCTCGTGCTGATTATCGTCACAAGAAGCAGTCGGGTGGTGCTGGCCAATTTGGTGAAGTTCACCTTATTGTTGAACCCTATCAGGATGGTATGCCCGACCCCGTAAGTTACAACCTCGGTGGGCAAGAAATTCGTGTCAACATGAAGGGCAAGGAAGAAGTTCAACTCGAGTGGGGCGGTAAGTTGGTATTCATTAACAGTGTTGTTGGTGGTGCTATCGACACTCGCTTTATGCCTGCGATTCTCAAGGGTATTATGAGTCGTATGGAACAGGGACCTCTTACGGGTTCATATGCTCGCGACGTACGTGTTGTTGTTTATGATGGTAAGATGCACCCCGTTGATTCAAACGAACTTTCGTTCATGCTTGCAGGTCGAAACGCCTTTAGTCAGGCTTTCCGTGAAGCAGGTCCTAAGGTGCTTGAGCCTATTTACGATGTTGAGGTATTTGTACCAGCAGACAAGATGGGTGACGTTATGAGTGATCTTCAGGGACGTCGTGGTATGATTGTCGGAATGAGTTCTGAAAATGGCTACGAAAAGCTTCAGGCTAAGGTGCCTTTGAAGGAAATGTCTTCTTATTCTACTACGCTCAGTTCGATTACAGGAGGACGTGCTTCGTTCATCATGAAGTTTGCTTCTTACGAACTTGTACCTGGTGATTTGCAGAACAAGTTGATTGCTGAAAATGCGCAGCAAGATGCTGAATAATATTGGGTACTTTTAATTTGTCCTATTAAAACACTTAGGGGGTGTGTCGAAATTCGTATTTCGGTGCACCTTCTTATTTTTATAACTTTGTAGGTGCTTCTAAAATAAATACTCTCGTTGGTGAATGTTTGTGTGATGAAAATGTTGTAAATTTGCGTGACTTCATACTTTTTGACCTCACAACCTTCGTATGATTGAATTAATGACCCCCGTTGCGCTGCCTGCAAAGCAGCTTTATATTCATCCCAATAGTCGTTTGCTTTCTTTTGGGAGTTGTTTTGCGGAGCGTATCTCTGATCGTCTTAAGCAAAGCGGCTTTCATTGCGTGTCGAATCCTATGGGTACGCTCTACAATCCAGCGAGTATTGCTATGGCGATTGAGGCTTGTTTGAATGACGAGGTGCAGTCTGATTGGTTTTATAAAGGGGTCGAGGGTATGTGGCATAGTTTGCTTCATAGCACAGCTTTTTCAGCTGAGAGTTTTGAATTGTGCCATGATAAAGTGACCACCTCTTTGCGCCAAGCGCATGCAGCGCTCAACAAAGCCGATATCTTGTTAATTACTTTTGGCACTTCGAATGTTTTTAAACGTGGCGACAAGGTTGTTGCTAATTGCCACCGACAGCCTTCAAGCCAGTTTGAGTTGAAGCGACTTACGATAGCCGAAATTGTAGAGCACTGGAAACGACTGCTCACCTTGCTTTGGCAGAAGTATCCACGGTTGCAATTGGTGATGACGGTTAGTCCTTATCGTTATGCTGGAATTGGGATGCATGAAAATACACTTTCGAAGTCAGTGCTTCATCTTGCTATAGAGGAGCTTGCAGAGTTTGATTCGCGCATCACCTACTTTCCTGCTTACGAGATTGTGCTTGACGAGTTGCGCGACTATCGCTTTTATGCCCCCGACATGCTTCATGTATCCGAGCAGGCCAGCGATTATGTTTGGCAGCGCTTCATGCAATGGACTTTTACCCCCGAGTCAAGGCGGCATTGCGCAGAATGGACAAAAATATGTAAAGACCTAGCACATCGTCCGTTGCGCCCTGATTCCCCTGAGTACATCGCTTTTCGACAAAGAGCTTTGCAGCGAAAAAAGGATTTCATTGAGCGATGGGAGCTGGAGGGGAGCGAGTAAAGAGTAGTGAGTAGTCCTTGCGGGGCGTTGACTCTGAATACTCGGAAAACTCTGAGCACTCCGACACCTCAAAACCTTAAAACCTTATAACCTCAATATATATATGCTACTAACAGAAGTTGCATCAGTCATAAATGCCAAGGTGGTTGGAAGTCCAGCTGCTTTGACCATTACACATCTGCTCACAGATAGTCGCTCTTTAGTTTCGACAGAGGGCACGCTTTTCTTTGCGCTTCGCACGCCGAGTGGCGATGGCCATAGATATATCGCCGAATTGCTAAGTAGGGGAGTGTTGGCATTTGTCACTGAAGATGCTCCTCGTGCCGAATGGTGCGAGTGCTATCCGCATGCCACATTTCTTGTAGTAGAAAGTGTCCTGTCTGCCCTGCAGAAGCTTGCTTCTTTTTGGCGTCAACAGTTTGCCATACCCGTTATCGGAATAACAGGGTCGAATGGCAAGACCATTGTTAAGGAGTGGCTCCATCATCTGCTAGCAGATTCAATGAAGGTAGCCCGTTCGCCTCAGTCTTATAATTCGCAGATTGGAGTGCCGCTCTCTGTTTGGCAGCTTTCGCCCTCCGATCAACTTGGCATTTTCGAAGCGGGCATTTCTGCCCCTGCAGAGATGGCAAGGCTCGAACCAATTATCCGCCCAACTATCGGAATTATTACGAACATAGGAGCTGCTCATCAAGCTAATTTTGCTTCACCTGCATGCCAGTGTGTGGAAAAGCTGCAACTCTTCCGCAATTGCAAAACGCTCATCTACTCTGCCGACGATGCTATCGTTAGTCAAGGTGTAGAGAAGATGTCAACTCCCGGACTTCAACTCCTTTCTTGGTCTGCAAAGCGTAATCCTGCCAGCTTGCAGGTGAGCATAACGGAGCTTTCCACAACGAAGTCCAAAGCCAGTTACGTTTTCCAAGGTCAGCAGCACGCTTTTACCCTTCCTTTTGCCGATCCAGCCTCTCTGCAGAATGCGCTTCATTGCTTAGCAGCATGCCTCAGTTTAGGGCTCACGCCCGAAGTGATAGCCCAGCGCATGCAACAGCTTTCGCCTCTTGCCATGCGTATGGAGGTTGTGGAGGGAAAGAACGCTTGCCTTTTAGTAAACGATAGTTACAGCTCCGACCTTTATTCGCTCGATCTTGCGCTCGACTTTATGGCTCGCCGCCGTCTCACGTCGAGCGTAGAGCGAAGCGTTGCCATCCTTAGCGACGTGGAGCAGACTGGGCTCTCCTCTGATACGCTCTATGCTTCTATAGCCTCGACCGTAGCCCAGCGTGGTGTTGACCACGTAATAGGAGTAGGAGAGGGCATGATGCAGGCGAAGGCAGCCTTTTCAGGGGTGTCGTTTGTAAGCTTTCTCTCCACTCGAGAGCTCTTAGCGAGTGGCCATCTCCACCAGCTAGCCAATGCCATTGTCCTCATCAAGGGGGCACGTCGAGCAGGCTTTGAGCGAGTGGTTGAAGCCCTTGCTCTTAAGGCTCATGCTACTCACCTTGAAATCAACCTGCAAAGCCTGGCTCACAACCTTCGCTATTACCGTAGCTTATTACCGCCAACCACGCAGACCATCTGTATGATAAAAGCCTCTGCCTATGGCGCAGGAGCCGTAGAGGTAGCCAAAACGCTCATTGCAAGTGGAGCCAGCCGCCTAGCCGTAGCTGTGGCAGACGAAGGCGTAGCACTGCGCCATGCAGGCATCACGGCACCTATAATGGTGATGAATCCCGAACCTTCGGCTTTTCGTCAGATGTTTGCTCACCAGCTTGAGCCCGAAATCTATAGCTTCACCCTGCTTGAGCAGTTGCAGAGCGCAGCCACCGATGCTGGCATTGAGCATTTTCCCATCCACCTCAAGCTCGATACGGGCATGAGTCGCTTAGGCTTCACCCCAGAGACCGACGTACCCCAGCTCATCGCTCTCCTCATAGGGCAGCAGCGACTTCACGTCAGCTCTGTCTTCACTCACTTTGCAGCCAGCGACGACTCCGCCCTTGATGACTTCACCCACCAGCAATACCTCCGCTTCCAGCAAGCTGCCGACGAGTTGCAAAGCGCCTTCTCTCACAAAATTCTGCGCCATGCTTGTAACACAGCCGCCGTTGAGCGCTTTCCGCAAATGGCCCTCGATATGGTGCGCTTAGGCATAGGCCTTTATGGCGTGTCGCCCACGGGTGCTCACCCCCTTCAGCCCGTAGCATCGCTCCTCACCACCATCTTGCAGCTGCGTACGCTTCCACCTACTGCCACTGTGGGCTACGGCAGGCGCGGACAGCTCCATCGACCTTTAACGCGTATAGCCGCGTTGCCAATAGGTTATGCTGATGGGCTCAGCCGTCGCCTCGGCCTCGGCAGGGGGTATTGTCTCATACGCGGTCAGCGAGCACCTTATGTCGGAAATATCTGCATGGACGTGTGCATGGTCGATGTCACTGATATCGATTGCCACGAAGGCGACCGTGTAGAAATCTTCGGCCCCACGCTCCCCGTAGCCCAGCTTGCACATTGGCTCGATACGATACCCTATGAGGTGCTCACCAGCGTCAGCCAACGCGTCAAGCGCATTTACTATGAATAAGTCCTGCGATGCCCCCTCTCTTAATGCCAATCTTTTTTCTTGCAAAACGCAAAGACATTAAAAAATAATAAGCTACATTTTTTCTTACATCAGCAAATGTGGAGCTGCCCTCTCATTGATGAGTCTCTAGTGGGGGGTAAGGGCCTACTTGTTCGGTTGTATGAGTTGTACTCTATGTCAAGTATTAAACGAGTTGACAAGTTGACGAGAATTCATCCTAGCAACAGCTGTACTCTGTAAGTTGTACTTTAGCTTCCTCCTTTTACCTACTTCCGACCTCTTACTTCCGACTTCCAATCTTCTTTGTAGGAAGAAAGAGGTCGGAACTCTTGCGGCGCGCATCGCAAGGGGTAGGTGTGGGGAGCAGCTGCTTTTTTTTTCTTGTCTCTTCGTCCTCCTTTCTGCATGCAAAGATACAACACTTTTTTTGGGGTGTGAGAATTAATGAGAATTAGTGAGAAATAATTTATTATCTCTGTTGTGTTTTTTCAATAGCTGGAGGTGGTGTGGAGGCAATGAGAAATGTGTGTGGCATGACAGCGTGACAAGCTGCGTGACGTGACAGCGTGACAGGGGAGGGATATTTTTTTTGTGACAAGTAGTGAGTGTCTCTTATAGAATTAAGGTTATAATAATATTATATATTATTATACTTTTATTTATATATATATTCTTTGTCTTTGTCTCATTGTGACAGTATGAAAATATACCCCCTGCTGTCACGCTGTCACGTCACGCAGCTTGTCACACCTGCCACGTCACGCAGGGTGTCACGTTTCGGTTAGAATAGAAAATTTTCTATATATAGCAATTTAAAAAAACTTTGCATACGAAAGGTTTTCTCACTCACATCTTTACCTTATGCTTCAAGATAATTACATTAACTGCGAGCAAAGATGGAAGCAAGATTAGGAAGGGATGTTAGGCGGCAAGCAAAAAAGTAAGCCGACCATAGCTTACATTGCTACAAGTCGGCTTGTTAGTCGCTTTTTGTGGTGTTTTCTAAGTGTATGGAGGTCTGTGTGCGTTACTTTATCCCTCCTGCGTTTATCGTTCGATGAGTGCTACGGCATAAGCGGAGATGCCTTCTTCACGGCCTGTAAAGCCTAAGCGTTCAGTGGTCGTGGCCTTGATGCTGAGAGCGTCGGGCTCGATATCCATAAGTGGTGCTAATATGCTCTTCATTTGCTCTACGTGTGGATTGATTTTTGGGCGCTCGGCGCAGATGGTTGCGTCGATGTTGCCAATGGTGTAGCCGTGTTGGTGGAGCAGGTCGGTGGTTTTGCGTAGCAGGATTTTGCTATCTATATTGTGGTACTCTGCGCCCGTGTCTGGGAAGTGGTAGCCTATATCGCGAAGGTTAGCCGCTCCGAGCAGTGCGTCGCAGATGGCGTGGATAAGGACGTCGGCATCGCTATGTCCGAGGAGGCCGAGGGTGTGAGGTATTTGTATGCCTCCGAGCCAAAGGGCTCTTCCTTCAACAAGTTTGTGGACATCAAAGCCCATTCCTACTCTTATCATTTTTTGAGTTTTTGAGGTTTTAAGGATTGAGGAGTCGGAGTGCTCGGAATACTCGGAATACTCGGAGAAACTATCCGGATAGTAGTAGTACTCTGTACTCTGTTATTTGTACTCTAAATTATTAGAACGTTCCGAAGAGGTCGCTGATTGCGTCCATTTCGAAGGATAGGCTTACGCGCATGGTTTGGTCGAGGGGATTGGATGCTTCGGTTGCAATGACGTAACCGGCATCTACGCTGAGGACGTTCATCTTAAAGCCTGCTCCGAGGGTGTAATACTTGCGGTTGCCTTGCATTTCGCTTTCGTGGTGGTAACCTCCGCGAAGAAAGAATTTGTCGTTGTAGTTGAACTCGGCTCCTACGCTCCACTGGATTTCTTCGAGCTCACCTTTGAATCCGCGCTCGCTATCGCCAAAGCTTTTGAAGATGCCTGAGATTGAGGAGAGGTCGTAGTAATCTGTGCGAAGTCGCTCTTGGTAGTCAACGTCTTCTTCGCCCTCGAGTTTTAGGGGCATTGAGGGGACGAGGAGTTTGTTTACGTCGGCCGAGAAGCTGATGCGGTTGTACTCATTAAGCGGCACCATAAGCGATGCTCCGAGGCGTAGGTTGGTGGGGATGAAGTAGCTATAATCATCTCCAAAGCTGATTTTCGAACCAATGTTGGAGATGTTGAGGCCGAGGCCTAATTGGCATTCACGTCCGCCAAGGATGGGGTAGGACTGGTTGTAAACGGCGATGTCGGCGGCAAAGGCAGAGCCAGGCTTTACGTTGTCGTCGTAATGCCCCGAGAGGTCGGAATACATATAACGTAGGGCTACGGCTGCGGAGGTTGACTCGGAGAGCATACGTGAGTATGCTACGTCGAGCCCCATTTCGTAGGGCTTTACGGTCATGTCGCTGTCGCCTGCCATCACTTCACCCAGGGAGAAATAGCGTAAAGAAGCCGACACCGCTTGGTAGTCACCGATACGGACGTAGCCTGCTGCATTGAGTAAGGCGATGTCGTTAGTGAGTTGGCGCAACCAGGGCGTGTAGTTGATAGAGAGTCCTGAGCGAGCAATAGTAAATGGATATTTTGCTGGGTTCCATGATTGGGAGTTGACGTCGGGGTCGGTGGCTGCACCAATGTCGCCCATACCAGCCGCGCGTGCGTCGGCCGCAATACTTTGAGATGTTACGGCGGTCATCACGGGGTTGAATTGGTCTTTTATGTCCTCCTGTGCCACAAGTGGAGCGGCTAGCAGAGAGGCGCTTAGAATAAGTGGGTATTTCATATTAAAAATGTTATTGTAGGGGAGTTTATGTGTTGATGAGCTGACGAGAGATTTGGCATTCAAAGATGCAAGCTTGACTTTTTGTAGCTCATACGAATAACGTAATATTTGTAGAAATATTGCGTGTAGCACTTATTTTATGATGATGCGCTTAGCATCTCTTGCATCTTCGCCTGCTGATGAATTGATAACTACACGGTAGAGGTAGAGTCCCTTTTGGAGCGGTGTGCCTTCACTCGTCGTAAGGTCCCAACGTTGGGTAACGATGGTGGAAGTGGCTTGCTTCGTTGCACTCCAAAGGCGTTGGCCGAGAAGGGAATATACTTCAAACATGGCAGTGCCACCAACGTGCTCTTCGTCAATTATAGCTACAAATTGAGTGGACGTTCTTGCAGGATTGTGCGTGGCATAAAGCTGACGGGTATTTGCGTCGAAGTTGCCTACGTTAAAGCTCAAAAGTTGTGTTGTCGAATTGTTATTCAAATCCCATACGCGGAAACTCAGTGTATGACGGCCTGGAGATAATCCTTCGAGTTGATATTCAACTTTACCTTGCTGGTAGGAGCCAAAATCGTATTTAAAGTAGTCATTAAGTACGATGATCTTGTTAGGATCGTTGTCGAGTTGGAGTTCGATGTCGTGACCAACGCTGATTCCTGTGGCATTGATGCCTGCTGAGTCGTTGAGGATAGCTATGAAGAGCGGATTACTACTTGTGGTGCCTCCGTTTGGAAATTCAGGATCATTTAAGTATATAAATGTTTTTGGCCCAAGGCTATCGGGAACTTCGCTTGAGGTAGTGGTTCCGTTAAGATAGAAATTTTCGTTGTAGCCATGCGCTTCTTCAGTGTGTTCCTCGTTTACAGCATAAAAGGCTATACGCCCAGACTCTGTGCTATAGCTAATGTCTTTAGGTATGGGGATGTTGAAAGTAAATTTACCTCCCTTGATGGAATCGGAACCTTCAAAGACAATCTTCGTACGTTCGCTGTAGGTGAATGGGGCGTCGGCCGACTTGTCGTTATTTTTGCAAACAAGATTGTCTATCTTGTCGTATAAAGTTGCGGTGATAACGCCATTAAACCCCTCATGAATACTACCAGAGAAGCGTGCGATGCTTCCGGCTTTGAGTTGGATTTTGGACGATTCTGTCACCTTCTTTCCGTTGATACTATCTAGCTTTACCTTAGTTTTGGGGAACAAAAGTGGTAGGGCGGGGTCGCCAGCCAAGATGTATTTAAGCTTATTGATAGAACGGTCTTTACCTAGGGTGATAAGTTTATTTTTAGCAAGGCGTAGAGCTTCGCCCATCGTGTTGTAGCTACCGTCAGCGTTGGGTTGAAGGAGGTAGTCGCAATAGGCGGTGTTGAGATGGTTGTTTTCAGAAGCATATACGGCTCTCGATGCACACATAAAAGCTACGGCTCCTCCATTCTTGTGGAAGAGGGCTTCGCGTGCAAAGTCAGATGTGTTTTGGTCATAGGGAAGGATTTCGCAAGAGGCAAGAATCCATAGGGGGAGCGCTTTTGATTGTACTCCGGCCCAATCTTTTGCTTCGAAGATGAAAGCGTGAGAAATCTGCGCGGGGCTTCCATGACCGCTATAATTGAATATCAATGCTCCTTTTTTGATGCTCTCAGTGAGGAGTGCCTTAGCTTTCGGATAACGATATCCCACGCTTGTTATTTCTCTTGTGTAAAGGTCGGGGTAGATTCGCTTGATATTAAAGATGTTATTGCTTTCTACAATGCCTTCTATTACACGCTCAGAGTCCTCCATGTGAGCATTCTTATCTTTTGCGTCGCCGATGCATACGATTTGGTTTTTCCAATTGTCTGCGTGCTTGTTTTCCAAGTAGGCAATGCTTTTATCGACTAGTGTCGTTGCATGTTCGACGGAGCTACAAACGAAGCGACCAATGGCGATATCAACTTTTTCAGTCTTTACTGAATTACCTTCGCCATCATCCAGGAGTCCGAAGTAATCGTCTGTGGGATACGAGAGAAGGTCGCCGACCGAAGTGATTTGCGCACTAGCATAGTTGTCATTGTCCTCGTAGGAGAGAAGGTAATTTTTGGTTGAATACTTCTTACTTTGCTCTGTAATCATGCGGTTGTCGAAGTAGCAATCGCCAAAGAATAGTAGGAATTTAGGCATTTCGTCCGATGACGTTGCTTTGTCGTAGAGCATTTTAACGTATCTTCGAATAGCCGTTGCATCGGGTGTGCCCGAACCAAATTCATTGAATATTTGATGTTGATGAACAATCTTGCTATTCAGCCCAGTATGTTTGAGATGAGCATTGGCGAGTCGCTGAGCTTGCTCATCAAAAATTCCACTTTCGGGCACAACGATAATCATATCAATGTTTGCGTCAGCATGGAGATTTTGATTTTCAACGCTGCCGACAAGTGATGGAGCAGGGTAAGTTTTATCGGTGTTAACGATAACGTAGCGAGATTGTGGATGGCTAATTGGTATGCTTAAATTATTGGTATTAAGCTGTCCGCTTACGTTTGTTATTTCGTTTGTTGAATTATTGATTCTCCACACTTGTGTTGCGCTTGTTGCATTGCTAACCTGGAGCGTGAGTGGCATGCTTGAATTTGGTGATGGAGTGAAAGCGAAAGGAGCGTCTGCGGCTGATAGCGTTCGTGGATATGAGATCTGAATGTAGTTAAGGCGAGCGTTGCGCTGAGCTGTTGTAATAAATTTTACAGGTGTTTTGTCGCTGATGTCTTTGAGGGTGATTGTGCGCTTTACGTCAACTGCACTTTCGTTAGCTCCGCATGCTCGTATGCTTTGTTTTACGGTGTTTTCGTTGCAAGTAATCTCTAACATTGTGGACGACGTCATGCTTGAAGCTGAAAAGGACACATTGAGTGTAGCAGTACCACTTGTAGCTGATGGCGTTGCAAGTGTGTAGGTCTTACTATTACCATTGGCAAAGTTGTAGCTGTCGTAGAATTGTCGTCCGCCTTCGTACCACGCATAACTATCTTCGTCATAAACTACGGGGTGATTGACTACAGAGATGGTTTCTCCTCCAACTTCGTCAGTAAGTGTTGGCATTGTAATTGGATTTTCGCCTTCTGTGAGGAAGTAGTAGGATGCTACGGCATAGTGGTTGTTGGCATGTTCCCAGTTGTTCTTGGTTTTGCTCCATGTGAAGCGTACGGTCCCTTCAGCAAAGAATAGCAACTTATTGTCATCACGAAATGCAGCAACTTCCTTAAGGTCATCGATAGGTGCATTATCTCCATCATAATTGAGCAATTGTTGTTGTATTCTTCCACCATGACCATAGACCTTTACTTTGCTCAAGTCGGAGAAACCCCAAGACTTGATAAGGCTTTCGGTAAGTTGGTAGATACCTTCCTTTTCAACCTTAATCTTTATCCATTTGCCTTCGGCTAGTACGGAGTTTTGTACGTAACGATCTGTGACTGATTGACCTTCTAGAGCAGTTTGCAATACTTGCTTCTTTGGTTCAATACGTAATCGTAAGCTCTTGATTCTACAAGGGATATTATCTTTTATGACAAATGGAGCAACACCAACTTCGAGCACACCACACTTTCTCTCAACTCCATAGCTCGTTTGGGGCACAATGTTCGTCGTGAGCGTGTGTCCATACTTCGCGAGTAGCTTTTTCTCTGCTTTTGTTAGCGCTTCGAATTCGGGATATTCAACGATGATTTGTACGTCGTTTTGTGTTACGCCTTCACCCAAATTGAATTGTTGTGTATAGAGTGGCAGCACTTCGCCTACGGGGTAGTCGGTGGGGCTAAGTGTTTGAAAGGTTTGTGCGAGCAGCATGCTTGCCATTCCTATCCATCCGGTTATGGTTGTGAGCAGATGCTTCATGGTGTGTCTGTGTTTGCTATCAGTGATTAAGTGTATGTGTCGAGAAAATGGGTTGATTTTTATCCTTACAAGCTATTAAGGTTGGTTATTTCACATTAAATCTTAACACTTGCTCTTCATTAAGAAAGCCTTCAATCTTATCGTTAATATTGACGGGTACGGAGGGTGCGGGTGAGCCTAAGTAGATAATGTCGCCTTGGCGCATTGTGTAGTATTGGCTGATGTAGGCGATGATTTCGTCGATATGGTGTATCATATTGCCAGATGTTGCCTGAAATATGGTTTCTCCGTTTTTTGTAAGTCGGAATTGAATGTCAGCTGGTAGGGGGACGTAGAGTTGCCAATTCTCCATGTCTGCTTTAGTGCTGAGCTCTTTATAGAGTGGTATGAAGGTGCCTACTGGTGCTGCATTATCGAAGCCTGTAGCGAGTTCCCACGGGAGACTCTTTTCTTGGCACTCTTTTTTAATGTTTTCGGCCACGAAAGTGGCACCTACCGTCACGGCATCGTAGTATCTGTGGGCAAATCGCTTTGAGATAGAGCGACCTAATCGACATATTCTAACCGCTAGGTGTGCCTCAATGTGGCAGGGATTGGCAAAGTCGGGGATGAAGAAGGGTTTTCCGTCTTTCAGGAAGGCGGTGTCGGGTAGAGTGTTGATGATGATCGTATCTTGCTTAGCTAACGATGCTTCTTCAAAATTATTGCGTACTACGATTAGTTTCATTTTTAGATTAGTAGTTACGTTTAAACATACGGTCCATTTCGCGGCGGTCTTCCTTTTCTTTGAGGCTCACTCGCTTGTCGTATTCCTTTTTACCTCGGCAAAGTCCGATAACGAGTTTTGCTCTGCCGTTTTCATCGATGTAGAGACGTAGAGGTACGATAGTGAATCCTGGAGATTTGGTTTCGTTCATAAGGTTGAAAATCTCCTTTTTATTGAGTAGCAGTTTGCGATCGCGTCGTGCTTTGTGGTTATTGTAGCTACCGAAATCGTATTCGGCAATATACATATTTTTAACCCACATTTCGGCATTGTGGATGTAGCAATAGGTATCGACCAAACCTGCTTTTCCTGCGCGTATGCTCTTAATTTCCGTACCTGTAAGAACGATACCAGCCGTGTAGCGATCTAAGATGAGGTAATCGTGCTCAGCACGTCGATTTTTGATGTTTATGTTGGTCTTTGGCTTCAATTTATTTGCCATTTTACTACTTAAATAATGGTTATGAATTGGTCGAGGTGATTGTCTACATATTTTGCGATACGGAAGGTGAAATCCTCTTCGTTTTCTACAAATTTGTCGTCAAGATCGTCGAAAGCAGGATATTGTTCGAAGAGTGCCATGAAGTCTTCATCGCTCATTTCGGCGGTAAGTTGGCTTTTGTGTTCATCGTAGAGTTCCTTAGCCTTGTAGATGAGCTTTGAGAAGTCTTTTAGATCCCAAAGGCGCATGGCTTTAGCAAAGGGATTATCGAACACTAAGGGGCCATATCCATTGTGTATGAGTTGAATAAAGCCTCCATCCATCACTTCTTCGTGCACGATAGTGTACACCCAAAGTGTAATTTGGTCGCTATTGAGTTTTTGGAAAGTTTCGAGTGTGAGTTCATGGTTGACACTTTCCTTGATGCTATTAGCAATAAGGTTTACGAATGCGTCAATTCCTTCTTCGGCGGCTTGGCGCAAGTCGGTATCTTTTACTTTTATCATGGTGTTTAAGTTTTATTTCTTAAGTATTAGTTTGTAGGTGCACCCTGGAGCAAATCGGTTGAGATCGATGTGTCCTTTAACGCCTTTAAGCCTGCCGCGTTGTGTGAATTGCCAGATAGAGTAGGGCGCTCCGATTTCGGGCGGTATGTCGCCATAACGTGCTATCCACAAGGGGCAATTGACGAAGCGTGTGCCGAGTCGTTTGTTGTAGAAGTTTTGGCCTGTATAGATAAGCGGTTTTTGGCCGTATGCATTTTCAAGGAGTCTTACCATTAGACTTAGGCTGTCTTGCAATTGTTGTGCGCTCCAGTTTTTGCATTCTTCAACATCGATCATGGGCACGAGGTCCTGCTTTTTAGGGTTGACATGACACATGATGTTGAGGTATTGCAGCCAGATGCTGCTTGTTGTGCGCAAGAAGTGGTAAGATCCTACCTTGAGTCCTCGTTTGCGCGCTTGCTTAAGGTTGTGTTCGTAGAGGGGGTCTTGATAGGTGCCTCCTTCTGTAGCTTTGATATAGACAAACTTTACTCGGTCTTCTTTTACTACACGTTTCCAGTCGATTTTGCCTTGATGGCGCGATATGTCGATGCCATCGAAGTGAGCTTCGGTTGTGTGTACGTCCATGCTCTGATAGCTAGAGCAGGATGTGATGAAGAGTAAGGCTGCGAGTAAAGAGAAGTGGTATAGCGTTTTTCGCATTAGCAAATATTGAGCAATTCGATTTCAAAAATAAGTACTGAACCTCCTGGGATAGGACCATTCGAGCGTTTGCCGTAGCCTTGTTCGGGCGCGATTACGACTTCGCATTTTTCACCAACTCCCATTTGCTGAAGGGCTACTTGCCACCCAACGATCACCTCTGTTAGTCGGAAGGCTTCGGGGCATGAGTGTTGGTAGCTATCGTCGAACACTCTACCCGTAACGAGGCGTCCTTGATAATGAACAGTAACTACGCTCTGTAGGTTTGGGTGCACGTCGGAGGTTGCAGGTTGCAAAACTTTGAGGTACACTCCGTTTGTAATCATTGTGTAATCGGAGTCTTGCTCAATTTGCTTTATGTACTGCTCGCAGAGTTGGAGGTATTCTTGTTTTTTCGACATGCTTACTCTAAATTAGAACTTTTTAAACTCTTGGTTGTTGGCTTCCTTGATGGCAATGCATTCCATTTCGATAAGCCATTCGGGGCGACACACGGGAGCCACGGTCATCACCATAGGCGCTCCCTTGAAGCGTGCTTCGATCATGGGCTTTACGATGGTGTAGTCGCAAATATCTCGGAGGTAAACGATGATTTGAGCCACATTCTTGGCTGTCATGTCGGTTTCTGCCAATAGCACTTCTACGTTTTCCATCATGCGATTGGTTTGCCCAATGATGTCGCCTACATGTACGACTTCTCCGCGATTGTTGATGCTTGCCGTTCCGCTGATGTAGGCGTGTGTGCGATCGCCAAAGTCAACGGCTGTTCCTCGCTCAAAGGTTACGCCATATTCGTACGTAGGGTTGAGGTGAGTGGAGCCATAGAGGTAGCGTTGTTGTTGCGGTTGCATGCCTATGATTGCCATTGCTCCAAGTTGTACGATGCTTTTGGGGTCGGAGGGGAGCCCTTGTATACCAGTGGAGGCGATGTAATGCGTGTGTTGTGTGAGGCCTTCGCGGTCGAAGTTTTCTTTGCGTGCTTTGACCATGCCTGCGTATTGTGTGTCAACATCGCGCACGTAGAACCATGTACGGATGCAATGGTCGGCTATCTTTGCATTCCACTTTGCAAGTCGTGCTTTGTAGTCTTCAAGCAAGGTGGTGGTTTGGTCAGCCGAAGTGCCCTGATTAGATTGCATGCCAAGGTCGAAGAGCATCTTGTAGCTTTCGAGGCTCACGACGTGGGTGCCGCCTTGGCTCTCGGTCGTTGCTCCTTCGATGAGATATATCCATAGTGCTACCTTTGAGCCGTCGAGTGGAGGTTGCTGGATGAGCGAGGTGTGCGTGGCATGTGTTTGTGGAAAGTAGGGTGCTTGGTTTGTGGCGTCGGAGAGGAAGTAGCGCTGCATGGCAATGTTCATGCCTTTCAGCTCCTGCTCTAAGAGCCTATCTGCACCGCTTTGTAGGCGCTTCAACTGAGCTTCAAATAGTTCTCCACGTGGCTCCACATGCACCATCGCGTGTACTTCGCTTGCGCCCACTTCGGTGCTGAAGTGCGAGGCCTCGATGGTTACTCCAAGATCGGCATACTCGTATAAATGCTGAGCTATCATTGTTGGTTTGTTTTTGTCTGTTTACTTTTTTGCACCAGGTACTCCCTATGCAATGTATATATTAATGTGCAAAGATAATTAATTTTTCGAAATAAACAGTAAACATGCGTGTTTTACCCCCAAGAGAAATAAAAAAAGAGCCAAGCCTTTAAGTGTAGGGCTCAGCTCCTTTTGATGAATTAAAAATGTTATTTCGAGTGTTTTTTGTTTTCTATTGCACAATAGAAAAAGATTCTTTCAAAACACTTTTGTTAGTTATTGAATCACGACCTTTTGATCGCCAACGATGTACACGCCACATGGGAGCGAGAAGCTTTGCTTGCCAGGCTTAAGGCTTAGCTTGCGGATGCATCTGCCATCGAGGGTATAGACATTGAGTTTGCCTGCGTGGAGTGATTCGATGGTAAGCGACTTACCACCTTCTACGGCTACGTTTTGGTTAAGATTAGCGATTGAAGTTGTTGCCACGTCAAACATTGTGGTTTGTGGCGACATGCGCAGGTCTTCGCCCAATGTCGTTGTAAGCAATGCAGAGGATGTGCTGACTCTTCGTTCGGCAATCGATAGCATCTTGTCTGTCTTCAACACTAATGTCAAGTCGTGCTGGCCTAACTCCAATGATTTGCTGCTTGGAGAATAAACCACGATGCGATAGTTGTTGTCTTCGATGTGTTGATATTCTACCTTGTGGCGGTTTAAGGTATTACCTACCTGCACTTCTTGTAATGATGTGTGCTCAGGGAGTGTGAGGTCAAACTGGAATGCGGTGCAATCGTTGTCGTTCAGCTTGAGCGACATTGTTGCGTAAGCTTCCTCGCCGATATTCGCCATGAAGGGCTCGAGCTTGAGTGTTGCTTCGGCTTTTGGTAGGGAGAGGTGGGCTGCTTGCGTGCGGCTAGTTGCGAGTACGAGGTCGATTGCTATTACGGCATCGTTGATGCTTATCTCGTTGTCGTTGTCGAGGTCGGCTTGCTTGTAGCTAAACGATTCGTTGGGCAACTCAAGAATTCGGTTGATAATCGTTACGACGTCTGCTACCGTTACATAGCCATCAAGGTTGGCATCGCCCTGAAGTGTCTCGGTTGGTGTGTCAAGGTCATAGACTTCGAGGTTTTCAAAGATACTCTGAGCGCGTTGTTTGAGCCAGTTGATGGTATTGTCTTTAACGACTTCGTAGTTGTTGCCATCGTACCATAGGTAGTAGTTGTTCTCAAACGAAGGGTTGGCATACTGGTAGTAGGTTTCGACATAGTCGAGGAGTTCTGAGAGTTGGTTGTCCATAAACTCCTTCCATTCTTTGTAGTATGCTCGCTTGATGAGTTCGCTATTGTAGCGCAGGTTGTTGAAGAAGCTGTAGCCTGCTCCGTGTATTAATCCAGGGAAATAGTCGTACGTAGGGTCGCTTGTGCAATAGTTGTAGTTCTTTTCGTAACCAAAGGCCCAGTCGAAGTCCCATACGGGGCCAAAGACGTACTTACTGCTTGAGGAGAGGAGGTCTTCCTTATAGAGGAAGGTGCTCTTGGGGTGCCCGATTTCGAGGTTTTGCACGAGTTCGTTGACAAGGAGGAAGCGTGCCAACATTGTCTCATCTACGCTGTTTTCGAAGTCGTCCGTGCCCGAACTGAGTAGGGAAGTGAACTTATTGAAATCTTCCTTGATGACGTTGAATTGCGCCTCTGGGTCTTCGTAATCATCGGCCAGGTCGGGGTCTTTCACGTTGACGGGAAGCGTGTAGTTATTGTCTTTGAATTTGAAATCTTCGTCGTAGTAGGAGTCGAGTTCGAGGAGTACGGCGTTTGTTTCGTCGTCGAGGTCGATGCTATTGTTGCTGAGTCCTACGTGTTGCGTGAAGTTGTAACTTCCTCGATATTCACCGTTGATGTAGAGTTCTACGGGGATGACTCTGTTGGCACCAGCCGTTTCGACCATCGAAGCAATTTTCATTGCTACAGCGTTTGAGAGCATTGAGCCTGTTTGTCGGTTAGCTAGGAGCACCCAACTCTTTCCCTTTGTGAGCCCGAAGGGTTTCTTTGATGAGTTGAACTTGAGGCGATAGGGGCTCTTGCCATATTGTCCTGCCCAGCTGGTGTTGCCTCGGCCTTTGATGTTGACGCTATCTGCAAAGTCGGGATATACGCCTGCTCCATCAATGCGGATGGATGCCGTGAGGTATGTTTCCTTATCGGGGGGCAAGATGCCTGCGTCGGTGTCGATGTAGATGGCAGGTACGGATGCGGTGTCGGAAGGCCACGCTATGTTGACGGCTACGTCTCTACCGAAGGGCTTCATCACGTACTCGTATTGCGCTGGGCTAATGAGCGTAGGCTCTTGTGCCTCACCTTCGTACACAACCTTTTTTATCCAAAACTCTGAGAGGCAGAGGTAGTTCTTATAGTTAGCCGAGAGCATCGTGAGGCGGAAGAATTCGTAGGGTTCTTCGAGGCGGATGATGTCGGATTCGAAGGTCTGACCTACGCCATATTGAGGGATGCCGTCTTCTGCCGTATAGGTTTTAATGTCCATCCATTGCTCACCGTCGTGGCTGGCTTGAAGGAGGAAGCTTTGGGGCATGCGCGAGTCGGTGTCGAAGCGTGTGGAGTAGCCAAAGACGAACTTATCGAGGCCTTCTTCGAGCGCAATGTCGATGTAGGGGGCTACGTCGAGGGGAAGCTTTTCGTACTCACCTGTGCCCCATGTGGAGTGGAAGAAAGTGGCGGTGTTGCCATCCACAATCTTGCCCACACCCTCGGAATAATCTCGGTTAGAGGGGGCATTGGTGGAGAGTTGGTCTTCGGTGATTACGACGCTTTCGAATTCCACTCCTCCGGTGGGTTCGCTCCACACTTCGTCCTTAATTTTGGTGTAGGTGAGCTGTTGCCAGTTGTCGTAGCCAATGGTGTAGATGACCTTGCCGTTGAAGGGGAGGCGTGATTGCTTGCTCGTTTGGAGCGTGCCATCTACCCACACGAGTGCCGATTCGTCGCTCACCTGGAAGGAGGGGGTGAGCCACTTTCCGATGGCGCCAACAGTGGCGGTGATAGAATCGGGGGTGACGGTGGCAATGACGTCTGTGAAGACTTGGTCGTTGTACTTGTTGTTGAATTTAAAGGAGGTGAATACGGGTAAATCCGCTGGACGTGCATGGCTGATGGAGTCGATGTCGGCCACGTCGTACGTTATGACAGAGTCGTTGATCAGCGCGAGTTCGAGATGTGTGTTGCTCGTGGTGAATTCCTTCACAATTTCGCTTGGGTAAAATCTTACACCGCCCGTCTTGAGATATACCAATACATCTTGAGCTGAAGCAACTGTGCTGCCTGCTATGAGTGTGCTCAATAGGATGTTACGTAATTTTGTATTCATATGATTTTCTTTGTTTTCGGGTGAGAATATTCCTTCTTTTTGCAAAAGTACGACAACTTTAAAAACTAGACAAAAAAATCGGAGGAAAGGTGTGAAGGAAAGGTGTGATTAATGTACTTTTTTGAAGAGTTCGGCGGCAGCTTCGTCACCTCCTGCCTTGTCGAGAGCTTGGAGCAGTGCTTCGGGGTTGAGCGAGGCGTAAGTGGCCGAGAGTGTGTATGTATCGCCATCATCGGAGAGTAAAATCTTTCTGTCTGTCATCCCGTTTATCAGGTCCTCGCTAACGTGTGCAGGCAACCCTAATTCTTCGCTCAGATTGAGCATCATGGCTTCGCGCTCGAAGGTGAGCGTCGTGGGGTGGATGGCTATAATGCGCTCTACGATGGCTCGCATCATTGTGCGATGGTAGGCCATGCTTGCGCTTTTGTACACATCGACCATGCGCTTCTGGCTTGCCGTTTGCAGGAGGTAGGTCCAATGCGCGCCAGCTAGGCAGATGGTCCATGCAAAGTAAATCCAAAGCAGGAAAATTATGAGGCTTGCGAGGTCGCCATAAACGTTGCGATAGCTGCTAAACATAGTGACGATGGTGTAGCTAAAGTATTGCATCGCACAAAATACACCTCCACACACCGTTGCCGACACCAAGGCATAACCCCATTCTACCTTACACTTGGGGATGAACTTATACATCACAAACAGGCCTGTTACGTAGATGCCCGCGGCTATCCATAATGCGCTGCTGTCGAATATCAAGCTGCCCTTGAAGTAGGAAGAAACACTCCACCATGTGGCCAATAACACTATCACAACGAAGGGCAATACCATCACGAAGGCAAACGTCTTGAGCAACTCTAGGAAGCTGCGTCCGCGCTCTTCCCACTGGTGGTTGAACTCTTGGTCGATGGTCATGAAGATGGAGAACACGGAGTAGAGCAGCACGACGAGCCCTACGCCAGCTCCGAGCATGGAGTGTTGGTGCGTGTTGTTGAGATAGCTATCGGTGAACGCTAGGAGGCTGCTTGAAACGGCTTCCTGCCCCTCCAGCCATCTGCTGACTTCGCTTCTGAACTCCTCGGCATAGCCCAACCCCTTGGCAATGGCTACCATGAGCGAGAGGACGGGGACGATGGCAAAGAGCGTGTGGTATGTCAGAGCAGCCGACGAGCGCTTGGGGCGCATGAAGCTGTCCCAAAGGTCGGCCAGCGACCAGCCTACTACTTTTAAACTTGGGGCTACGACCTTGCGCCACACAAGGCGTAAGCGTAAATCGAGATGGAGCGAGGTGATAATGTTTTTCATACTGCAAAGGTATGAAAATTAATTCAGAGTACAACATATTGAGGCGAAGAGGTGAGGATGGGAGAGAAATTGCGAAAGAGGTCGGAGGTCTTTGAAAGGAAGAAAGAGGTGCCTTTAAAGAGGTCGGAGGTCGCCATGAAAATGGAGTGAAATTCATGGCGATAGAGGTGGGGTGATGTTTGATTACGTATGCAAAGTTACAAAAGGCATTCCGCGAACTGTGAGTTATTGCGAATTGGCAGGGGCGAAAACTAATTTCATCCACCAATGTTGCTTTGTAAATGCCTAATAATCAGTGTTTAGCGAAGTGTTGTTATTTTCCTTGATTTTATTCATTGCTCTTGCTGGATAACGTTTGGTTGGATTAAGAAGAGAGCGAAATAGTAGAATAGGGGTAATCAGATGTAATCAGTTGTCAGTTATTTAAAATTGATTACCTACTCATGATGGAAGATAGGAAAGAGAATAGTAATAAAATAATTTATATATAATATTAATATTATATATAAAATTTCTTTTTAAGTAGCAGCTGGAATTCTGAGAAGCAAATAGGGTAATCAAAATAAACATCTGACAACTGATTACATCTGATTACCCTATATATTTTTTTACTTCGCTTGATTTTACTGCTAGTCGATAACGTTAGATTCAGAAAAAAATCGTATCTTTGTAGAGGAAAAGGAAAGGATAATTTGTAGAAGAAAAGGGGTGCTAAACAGCTTAAGTTTGCATTGGGAGACGTATCTAACAAGCGTTAGTATTCCTATTGATTTTCAAGCGAGTATATATACTAAATTCCCCACCAGGTTAGGGCATCGCCCCCACCACTAATGGGTGAGAAGAAGCTCTAACTCAGGCGGAGAATTTTAGTCGGATTTGCCTATTATTATACCATGATAGCTCGCGTATGAAAACTTAAGCTATGAAGGTACGTTTAGGCCATTTTGTCATATTAAATTCAGTTATTTCATTACGACTCCTCGCGAGCGGCGACCGTCCATCTTGATGATGATGGGGTGAGGCAGGCGCACGTGACGCACGGTGGCGGTTTCGTTTAAAGCAGGGAGAGTGTTGAGGTAGGCTTCGTCGAAGTAACCATCCGAGCGATAGGGGTTTATCGTAAAGTAACCCACGCCAAATGAGGTGAGGTTTTGGAAGAAGTGGGTGCCTTGGCTGGGGTCGATTCGGTAGCCCTCAAGTCCGCATTCCACGATGAGACGCGCGCCGCTAATGTGTGGCCACTTCACGGGTATGCCAAGCCAGCTGTCCGAGCTTCCCCATCGGCCAGGACCTACGAGCACATAGCCACGGTCGGCCTCCGTGAGTTGCTGATTGATGCGCTCTACGTCGTAGGCAGTTTGCGTGTTGTTAGAGGCATTGAAGCCTTCCGACTTGACGTAAACCACGTCGGTCACATCGCTAATGATGCCGTTGCCCAGCACATTTTGAGCGCTTATGATAGTGTCGGAGACGGGCGTGAGGCTCAAATCTTCCTCCACAACCTCCTTATTATCAACAATAGGACGTATCTGTAGCAAGTAGAACTCTGCGTTGGCCACTGTCTGATTTTGAGCATTCTTAGCTTCTTTAATGTCCATGGCAAACTCAATTTCAACGGGGCGCCCCATTTCTTTACCTCCAATTTCGAGTATAGAGGAGATGGTGGTGGCTAATGGGAAGCTGTTGTGCTGAAGAATCGAAGCGAACGAGATGATTTTGCGCCCACCTGGATAGTAGCTATCGCGGATGATTTGGTCGTAGGGGTCGTAAGTCGAAGCCACATGCTTGAGCACACCGTGCGCGTCGGCCTCCTTCACCGAAAGGCGCTTAAGGTTGAAGGCATCGTCGGGCAGAAACGTTTCGGCCGCATGGCGAAGGTCGAGTGCACAGAAGCGAGTTTGCGTCTCTCGCAGAGCCATCTCGGTGTCGCTGAGCTGAAGGATATGGTTTGGGTGGTGAGGCGATACTCTGAGCGTCACGCCACCATCTACGATGTATTTCCCTAACCCCAGTGCGAGCGATGCAATGCCGTCTTCAGGTTTCTCATTGCCAATTGGATAGAAGTTAAGCGAGCGTGCCACTCCCGAGAGCGAGGGGTAGAAGTAAGCATCGCGTTCGATGCCTTCATCGTCTACGTATTTTCCGTGAGGGCTACCGATTACCTCTTGAAGCACGATGGCCATTTTCTCTTGGTCGATGACGTTTTGCGTGGCGGTGAGATAGGCCTTTGAGTCTTTGTAGAAGACGGAGGCATAGACGCCCTTAATGGCTTTCTGAAGCAATGCGAGGGCTTCCTCGGCCGTATTGGCATGCGGTATCATATAAGTAGAGTAGATACCTGCAAATGGCTGATAATGTGAGTCTTCGAGCAAAGATGATGAGCGAACGGCAATGGGCCCTTTCACTACTTCATAGAGATAGCAGAGGTCTTCGCTTAAGTGCTCGGGCAACGTGGCTTCTTCGAAGGCATTGAGGATTTCCTCATCTGTTGCGTTAGAGAGAGCTATGGGATAGAGGTCGTTTTGCTCCATAAACTCATCGAAAACGTCGGTAGCGATGACCACGGTTTTGGGAATATTCACGCTGAAGTTGTCATTCGAAAAGCGTGGGTAGCGCTTAATCATGGTGCCCATAAAGGCAAGGCCACGCCCTTTACCTCCGAGCGAGCCGTTGCCGATACGTGCAAAGTTGGCATATTCGTCGAAGCGCTCCTTCTGATAGATTGCCACTACGCCCTCATTCTTCATCTTGCGATAGGTCGCTATGAGGTCGGCAATGAGCTTGCGCGCTCGCTCCATGTCGGTGTATTCAAAGAGGTCGATTTTCTTCAGAATCTGTGCGGGCGGAAACATGGCACGAGAGAAGAAGAAGCGCGAGAAGTGGTTGTGCGACAGGTGATAGCGAAGGCTGGCTGTGGGGATGTCGTAAAGCTTCTTCTGAAGGTCCTTCAGGTTCTTAATGCGCATTACCTCCATACCCGTTTCAGGATTGAGGATAACGAAGTCGCCAAAGCCGAAGTTTTTCATTATCTCCGTGCGCAAATCTTGAGGGTAGGACTTTGAATTCTTGGGGATGAACGAGGTGCGCAACTCCTGGGCGAAGCAGCGGTTTTGCTCTTCGCTACTTTCGAGAATAATAGGCAGGTGGGGATTACGACGCTTTACGAAAGAAGCTAATTTAAAGCCTGCAAGAGGGTCCTTAGCTCCTGCTCGGGTGAAGCTCATGTCCGACACAATGCCTAGGATATTCTCTTCGTACGTCTGATAGATGGCTTGTGCCTCCTCGTAAGTGCGCGCAAGCATGATTTTGGGGCGGCCTCGCATGCGGAGCGTCTTAAGGTGGTCGTTGAGTGCCTCCTTGGAGAATTCCATACTCTGCTCAAGCACAAAGCGATAAAGATGGGGGAGCGCTGAGGAGTAGAAGCGGATAGAGTCCTCAACGAGTAGGATGATTTGCACACCCACGGAAGCAACGTCATTAGGGGCATTCCACTTGTCCTCGAGTAGCTTGATAATGGCTAATAGCAACTCTGAATTTCCAAGCCATGAAAATATATAGTCAATGCTTGAAAGGTCCTCCTTCTGCACACGCTTCGACACTTCACGCGAAAAGGGCGTAAGCACCACAATGGGGATGGCGGGGTAAATCTTCTTAATTTCCTTCGCATCTCCAAAGATATCCTGATTGTCCATGTTGGGCATCACGATGATGAGCTGAAAATGCCTTTCGTGGAGCATGCTGAGGGCTTCATCTATCGTTGTAACTTGCGTAAAACGAGGAGGATAGCGCAAGCTAAGCGCGGTGTATTCGTTGAAGATTTGCTCGTCAATGCGCCCGTCGTCTTCAAGCATAAAGGCGTCGTACTTTGTGGCAATAAGCAATACGTTATACACACGCTGATTCATCAATTCAGCGAAAGGGGTGTCGCGTAATACGATATCTTTGAGTTGTGGGATGTTCATGTTGAGTGGGTGTGTATTCACATTTATGTATTAAAGCACAAAGGTATAAAAAACTAATTGAAACGGAGTGTAAACAAAATAAAATTACCACATCAACATAAAACAATAAACAAACGGGCTTGCCAAGTAGAAATCTTGACAAACCCGTTTTAATTATATTAAAGTTGCATAACAACCTTGAGCGCAATGATTATGCAAACCACTTAACGTAAGCGAAGTCCTGACGGTAGGGGAGGTGTTCGTTAGCGGGGAACATACGGAATGCTACCTTGAAGGAGCCTGCAACGTCGAGGCTCGTAGTGAGCTCGAATGTGTGGAGGTTGCCTTCGCGCTTCGTCATAGTCATGGGGATTGTTGTCTGGATAACGTCGTTACCTTCAACGTTTTCGATTACTACGAGTTCTACGCCAACAGCGTTGTCGAGACCCTGTTCGTCGATGACGTGCTTGATGGTGAAGTCCTGACCAGAGATAACGTTGCTGAGGTTTTCCATGCCTTCAGAAGCAACTACGCTGATGCTGTCCCAACGTTCGGCTACGCATTCCTTCCATGCTGCGATTTCCTTCGCGAGCTTGTTGTTGTCAGCAGCGAGGAGCTTGAAGCGAGCAGCTTCCTTGTTGTAGAAGCGATCGTAGTAGTCGTCGAGCTGGCGCTTCATAGTGTACTGAGGAGCGATCTGAGCGATTGAGTTCTTCACTGTCTTCACCCAACCTTCGCTGTAACCCTTAGCACCGCGAGCGTAGTAGAGAGGAATGATTTCCTGTTCGAGGAGTGAGTAGATAGTAGCAGCGTCGAGGCGGTCCTGATGTTCCTGGTTCTGGTAAGTACGCTTGTCTGTGAGCGCCCAACCTGCACCGGGACGGTAGCCTTCGTACCACCAACCATCGAGTACTGAGAGGTTTACAACACCGTTCATGAGTGCCTTTTCGCCTGATGTACCAGATGCTTCGAGAGGACGTGTGGGCGTGTTCATCCAGATATCTACACCCGAAACGAGGCGGCGAGCGAGTTCCATATCGTAGTTATCGAGGAAGATAATCTTACCGATGAACTCGGGGCGCTGAGAGATTTCGTAGATGCGCTTGATGAGACCCTGGCCAGCACCGTCGGCGGGGTGAGCCTTACCTGCGAAGAGGAACTGTACGGGGTAGTCGGGGTTGTTGACGATCTTAGCAAGGCGGTCGAGGTCAGAGAAGAGGAGGTGTGCGCGCTTGTAAGTAGCGAAGCGACGTGCGAAACCGATGAGGAGCGCGTTGGGGTTGATCTTGTCGAGGAGCGAAACCACGCGGCTGGGGTCGCCCTGATTCTTCAACCAAGTGTCGCGGAAGCGGTTGCGGATGTAGTTGATGAGCTTCATCTTGAGTGCGCAACGTGTTTCCCAAACTTCCTTATCTGAAACTTCGTAAATCTTTTCCCAGATCTTCATGTTGCTCTGGTCGTTCATGAAGTTCTTATCGAAGTGCTTGCAGTAGAGCGCCTTCCATTCGTTAGCCGCCCATGTGGGGAAGTGAACACCGTTAGTAACGTAGCTAACGTGGCTTTCGTTCTGCTGGAGGTTGTATGCCTGGAAGTAGCCTTCGTGGTCGCGGATTTCGTATTCACGACGGGGTTCGTCGGGCATGTAGCCGGGCCATGTGCCCTTGAACATCATCTGTGAAACCTTACCGTGGAGCCAGCTCACACCGTTGATTTCCTGACATGTCTTACAGCAGAATACTGACATTGAGAACTTTTCGTTTTTGTCTTCGGGGTTCATACGACCGAGGCCCATGAAGTCGTCCCAAGAGATGCCGAG
>JAZLDQ010000023.1:0-48587 GCA_045614785.1 Alloprevotella sp. | reverse complement strand
TTATCATCCCTACTCCTAAACTCAGAAGGGGGAAATTGTTTTGACTCATTCGTGGAATATTTCCGTATGGCAGTTGTACTCTGTATATTTTAGTAAACAAGTTGACGAGTAAACAAGTTGACGAGAAGCCATCCGGATGGCAGTTGTACATTTTAGTTAACAAGTTGACGAGTAAACAAGTTAACGAGAAGCCATCCGGATGGCAGTTGTACTCTGTACTCTGTAAGTTGTACTCTACAAAAATCTCGTTGCTCTTTAGTCTGCTTTAGAAAAACAAAAAAAGTTGTTTTTGCTCCGAATTTGGAGATTTTGAGAGCAAAATCGAGGATAAAAATAATGACAAGCGAGATAGGAGAAACGATATCAAAGATCTTTCCTCCGATGTTTGAAGAAATTTAAATGACCTTTGAGGTCTTTTTGCCATTTTCAGGCCCAAAAAAAGGAGGAAACTGCGTAGCTTCCTCCTTGTAGTACAAAGATACAACATTTTCGAGCGAAATCCAAATTTGCTTTCGTTCATGTTTAATCAGCATTTGTCTGCTTTATTGTCCAAATTCTTACCTTTTTTGCTTTGCTTTTAAGGGACTATAGCGGATCGACATCATAATGAATCTGCACACGCTTATAGGCTTCGGTGGCATTGAGCGCTTGCTTGGCAGCATGGAGCGTGGCGCGTACGCCATTGGGCGGAAGCGCGGGCGACACTTTGAGCACAAACTTGCGGATGTAGAGTAGCTGAACGCGTGCCACGACGGGGCGCTCTGGTCCCAGCAGGCTGTCGGGGAAGTGGGGGCGTAGCAATGTGCCGAGGTAGTCGGCAGCAGCGGTCACCACCTTGTCGTCGGTGTGCTTGAGGTAGATGTTGATGATGCGATAGTAGGGCGGATAGCGGAAGAGTTGGCGCTCCTGTAGTTGTTCGTCGTACATGGCGAGGTAGTCGCTCGCTTGGATTTGATGGGTGAGCGGATGTTCAGGTTGGCGCGTCTGCATAATGACGGTGCCCTGCTTGTCGCGTCGGCCAGCGCGTCCTGCTACTTGTGAGAGCATCTGGAAAGCGCGTTCGTGGGCACGGAAGTCGGGCATGTTCATCAGCTGGTCGGCATTGACGATGCCCACTACGCTCACGCGGTCGAAGTCGAGGCCCTTGGTGAGCATCTGCGTGCCGATGAGGATGTCGGTGTTGCCCTCCTGAAAGTTACGAATGATTTGTTCGTAGGCCGTGCGCGAGCGGGTGGTGTCGAGATCCATGCGGGCGGTGCGGGCGGCTGGGAAGAGCTCGGTGATGAGTTCCTGCAATTTCTCCGTGCCGTAACCTTGGTCGCGCAGCTCGGTGTCGCCGCATTGCGGACACTTTTCGGGCATGGCATAACTCTTGC
The DNA here is from genome assembly GCA_045614785.1 of Alloprevotella sp. GTDB lineage: Bacteria > Bacteroidota > Bacteroidia > Bacteroidales > Bacteroidaceae > Alloprevotella. Next base: position 47,211 of record JAZLDQ010000023.1, on the reverse strand, counting down.
CACAGTAGTGACACACGAGTTGGTTTTCGCGCTGATGGTAGGTGAGTGCCACGTCGCACTGCGTGCAATGGGGGGTCCATCCGCAGGTGCGGCAGTCGAGTACGGGGCTGTAGCCGCGGCGGTTGAGGAAGACGATGGCTTGCTCTTTGCGCTCGAGTGCTGCACTGATATGTTGGATGAGCGAGGGCGAGAAGGGCGACTTCATCAGTTTTTTTCGGCGCAACTCTTTGACGTCCTCAATCTGAATGTTGGGCATCTTCACACCACCAAAGCGCTGGAGCATTTCGACCAGGCCGTAGCGTCCGCTACGTGCGTGGTGGTACGATTCGATGGAGGGGGTGGCTGTGCCGAGTAGCACTTTGGCGCCCAATTGTCGTGCAAGGACGAGTGCGGCATCGCGTGCGTGATAGCGTGGTGCGGGGTCCTGTTGCTTATACGACGTTTCGTGTTCTTCGTCAACAATGATAAGCCCCAGATTTTTGTAGGGCAGGAAGAGGGAGGAGCGCACACCGAGAATCAGCGGATAGGGCGCATCGCTCATCTGCTTTCGCCAGATTTCTACACGCTCGGCATCGGGAAATTTCGAGTGGTAAACGCCCATTTTGTCGCCGAAGATGCGCCCCAGGCGGTTGGTGATTTGCGTGGTGAGCGCTATTTCGGGCAGCAAGTAGAGCACTTGTCTGCCTTGTTCAAGCTCGCGCTGAATGAGCTGCGTATAGACTTCCGTTTTTCCCGAGGAGGTGACGCCGCGCAGCAGCACGATGGAGTGCGCTGCAAATTGCGTGCAAATGTCGTCGAAGGCGCGCTGCTGCAGGTCGCTCAGAGGACGCACACCGAGCTGTTGGGCTACGGCAGAGGCTTTGAGTCGGCCCACTTCCACGGAGTAGCGTTCGAGGATGCCCTTGTCGAGGAGTCCCTTAAGCACGTTTTCGGTGCTGTCGCTTTCGTGCAGGAGTTCGCGCTTGCTTACCTCGCGCAGCAGCTTGGGATTGCGCAGTGTGATAGCGCTTGCGGGCTTCGATAGGCGGAGGTAGGCCAGCAACATCGCGTCTTGCTTGGGTGAGCGCTTGAGGCTGTCGAATACTTCGTTGAGGCGCTCGTCGCTCAGCAGGGTGGGGTTGAGGCGAATGTAGGTCTCCGTGCGTGGCTTGAAGCTCTCGCGCATCTGTTCCACCACTTGTGCGTAGCCATTGTCGATGAGGAAGCGCAGTGCGCTGAGGCTTACGCCCTCGCGTGTCAGCTCTTCAATGCAGCGTGGCTTTTCATCGTCCAGCTTGCGGTAAGCCAGGAATTGGCGGGGCGTGAGCCGTTCTTCATCGGGCTCAATCTCTGTGGAGAGAATGCGTGCTTCGCTTTCGAGTTTAAGGCCGGAGGGGAGCGCAGCTTTGAGCACTTCGCCTGAAGTACACATATAATAATATGCTAACCATTGCCAAAACTTTATTTGCGCAGGTAGCAACAAGGGCGTTTCGTCCACGATGTCCTCCACCTCCTTGATGGTGAAATTACCATCGGGGGCATCGTCATGAAGTCGCACCACAAAACCCGAGTAGCGCTTCGACTTACCCAGGGGGACAATGACGCGCTGGCCTACAGCGAGCTGAAAGTGAGCAGGTATGCGGTAGGTCAGGATTTCCTGTAGTGCGAGGGGCAGGAGTATGTCGGCGTAAGCGAATGAGGACATGGAATTTCGGAGTAGAACAGAGTGCCTTAATGTTACTTGTTACCTCATCCGCAAAATTACAAATAATATTAGTAATACTGAGGCGTTCAACAAAAAAAGGAGGCACGCTGCATCCCGCAGTGCGCCTCCTTCACCTATCACTTTAAGCAAGTAAACCGAAGTTTACCTGTTTGCTAAGAAAATGTGTCGTGTCGTTTAGAAATTATAGTACAATCCGAACATAAGGTCGGACGAACTGATGTCAGCACCGAAACCGTTGTCGCCGAAGTAGCGGTTTTCATCAGAGTCGCGGTAGCCAAGGAAACCTGCGTGAGCAATGAATGAGAGTTTGTCGGTCAAGCCCACCGATACACCAGGGCGAATACCTGCCTGCCAACATGTTTCGCTATCGCGCCCCTTCGTCTTGCTCGAAGCAATGCCCGCTGTGGCATCGGCAAAGAGGCTGATGCTGCCCAACTTGGCATACGTGTAGCGCATGTAGGGAGAAACGGCAAACGAGTTGGTCTTGCTGCCAGCCTTATATACGTATTGGTAGTCAAGCGCCACGCCTAACGCAATTTGGTCAGTAAGGTGGTAACCCACTTCGGGGCTAATGCCAAGCGTCGTTTTGTTAGCATCAGCATCGCGCCATGCCTTCATACCTGCGCCAACATAAACCTGAGCACTCGCTGTCAATGTAATGATAGCAACGAACATAGTAGTCAAAATCTTTTTCATAATTGTCAAAATTTAATGATTAAACAATGCTTTGATGAATTATTGTTTTGAGATCTCACGTTGCAAAAGTAGAATGAGTTTTGCATACGAAAATAATTTTTGCACTTAAAAAATCTTAACGAACTCTTAATGGAACACGCTTACGGGAAAACTGAATATTTTGTGATGCTCTGAATGGTAAAAATATGTTGTGTTTGATTGAAGTCTTGGATGTTTTTGGATTTGCATCACCGATGATTTCTTACAATTGTAATGTTTTTTGCCATGACTTATAGCAAAAAAGTTTGCAGGTAGAGGCTAATATTCAAAAAAACTGTAATTTTGACCACAGGGATATAGCAACATAATTATTGTAACATTAAAAAATAGTATTTATGGGACTTAGAAGTTTAATTTTTGAAACGAACAATCCGCCACGCCGATGTTTGATTTTTTTGCTTGTGAGTTTGGCTGCTGTGGTGGTTGGCATTTGGGACGGTTTTCTTTATGATTTGAAAACGGATGGCCCCACGATTTGTTTGGAAAACAAAGCCATTCTTCGCCAGGAGTTTGATGAAGACACCCTCTGTACTACGCTAAGAGCTGGTGAGAACGTAAAGCTGTTAGCGATTGAAAAATCGTCTTACGGCCAGGAGTGGTTAGTTGAAACCAAGCGGGGTAATGTCGGTTGGATTGACGCTGCCGACTTGACGCAAATTCGTCAAATTCTAATGGATGGTGGAGACGAAGGCGACACAGTGAACATCAAGCCTAAATGGTCGGGCAACTACATTTATGAGTATATCTACATCAACAAAGATGGCAAAGAGAAGAAACGTAACACCAGTGATTTCGTTCCCGTGTTCGACGGATGGGAAGACTATGTATATAATAGAGGACGAATATCTGGTGTGAAAACTCAAAAGACATTTGAGAGAAACAGCGTTGGCGAAACTTTCGAAGACCTGAATGATAAATATGGTCGCCCACACTTGGTACACATAATGCGCGACGGATTCAAAGTGCAATATAATTGGAGGGCTTTGGAACCTAGCACAGGAAAAATGTGGAAGACCAACGTCATATTCAATAAGGACTCTGTGGCTACAGCCGTAGAGTTTGCAGATCCTACAAAGCGCGCTGCTAGCTGGTTGAAGATATTGCCCCTATCTAGTTTGATTGTCGATTCTCCGTTGACAACCCTGTTGGTTCGCGGTTCGCGCTATGAACCTATGGTATTTGGTGTGCTCGATACCACCGAGTGGATTATCACGATTTGTATGATACCCCTTATCTTGATTTGGGGATATTTCTGGGTGTTTGGCACAAGTACTATTCCCGTATTGCTGATGGGCTGGTTGTTAAGGTTTCCCAAGGTGTTTAAGATGTTGGGCGATAAGGCTTTGATGATGACAATGTTCTTCGTTATGCTACTTTCGTGCTATGTGTGGAGCATCATGCTGATGGCATGGGGCATGCCTCCCATCTTTGCTCTCATCATCCTGATAGTAGGTTGGTATAACTTCTCACTAGCCAAGAGTCCGCTTTGTCAATTCCCCCACGAGCGCTGCCCGCATTGTCGAGAATTATTCAGCATACATTACGACCATCGAGATTTCTTGAAAACAGAATATGAAAAGGGTCGTGACATCATTAAAGGCAACAAGATCAGCGAACGTACCGAAAAATGGAAACGCTGGACAGAAGTGACAACGACTAAGACGTATAAGTCGGGACGCACGGAAACCTATACAGAAAAGAAAAACGAGCGCACCATGGCACGCGACTACAAGACTTATCTGTATTTCGACTATGATTTAACCTACCAGGTAGATCACTATAGAAGGTATTACAAGTGTGATAAGTGCGGCTTTATTGAAGACGACACCACATGCGCTTACAAAGAAATAGACCGCAAGTTCGCCGGAACTCATACTGCAGAAATCGCAGGCGAAGAATACGAAAAACCATGGTACAAGAGATAGCTTAAGGTTTTCCTGTTTTAGAGACGTGATATTTTGATGATATCACGTCTCTTTAGCTTACATATAATTATCGATTATTAACGCTTCGCAAATTACATACATTGCAATTCCAGTTGAGTGTGACTTGATGAGAAGTGGTTATTGCGATGATGTTGTCATCACCACAGTCAATCAAATCTTCAACTTTACTATAGAGTGAGTTCCAGCAATCACCCCAAGTACTACAGCCATTAGGGTAAAAGTTAGACGTACATTCAAGACCAGATCCATTTGCCTTAATTCGTACGGCGCGTGTGTCGCGGATAATCATGTGTGCCATAATTAAATGATGTTTTAATTAATAATGGTTTAAATAAAAAGCTGCTGCTTGCATTTTATCTGCTTTCATATTCTTGTTCATTGTCTCAAGTATCATAAAAACATTATTCTTCAGTTATTAACTCGATATAAAACTCTTGCTTTTATTCAGGTGTCGGATTTATACCCATATCTCTATTTTTTATTGTTTAGCATTTCTCAAATAGTTATCTATGATTGGCCCATAATCCACCTGTTTGTCTATTATTTTTTTGCAGTCATTCATAGGTCTATTGGCTAGATACAAAATGCCCACATCCCTTGTGTTTATGAGGAATGTGGGCTTTTCATTTTAAAGTGCAAAATTTACTTCCCAAAAATTATTGCTGTCTGGTAAAGTTTTTGAGAAGTAACAGCCTGAAAGGCCAATAAGCACCCAGCCCAGGGCAACGCCCTGGGTCTAAGGACGTTTGAGGTTGCGCTCTGAAGGGGCAAAAGCCTTAAAATTCAGTTTTTTATCATTGATTTTACCCTTGCATGGCGCATGTCTCGACTGCAACAACACCCAGGGCGCGGTCCTGGGCTAATGGCCTTACCCTCTTTCTAGGGAATCATGCAAACTGTGGGGCTTATATTATTTGAATAACTTTATATTCACAGAGTTAGAGGTGTTTACCGGAACAGTAATAAATTTGATACAGTTTAAGTTGGATTTTTGATTGATTTTCTTTTGGTAAAGAAGGAAAGATCGTGCAAGTGAGAGCAGTTACACATGCTAATTAAAATTTCCTGTCATTTTTATTCTTGGCATTCTTGCCCATGGTCCGTTCTTTTTTGGGTGGGTCAAGGATGCACTTTAAATTCTCTAACGCACCACAGCACGAACCGACAGCCCGCAGTAACGGTTGTCGTATCTCCTACCGTAAGTGGCCGAGCTTAAGAAAAGTATAAACGCGTCGCACTGAACGCTCTCGTCGAGCGAACTCGACCAATAGTCGCCGTAATAACCGGCGTGAGTGGGGTAGTCATCGCAGCGATACCCCGCAGTGGGGAGGAAAAGGCTGTTGTTGTTAGGACCTGTCACCTTATAACCTTTTACGCCGTTCTGAGTAGTCCAGGTCCAAGTACAGTTGTCCATGAGTTCTTGCTGTTCATCTATTGTCGGCATGCGCCACTCTGCACCCATATTGACGTAGGCGGCATCGTCCTCAAGGTCGAGGACGGTCTTGTTGTCTACGATGCCGTCAGAACTGTCGGTGCAGTACTTAGTCATGAAGTCATACGACCCTCGGCACCACTTGTAGGTGCTCCACTTGTAAGTGCTCTTTGGTTCTGTCTCGCCCCAGGCAAAATAGTCGCCATACTCCCAAGGTTCGTTTGCACCAACGTTGCAGGTAGCCCATTTAAGTCCACTGGGCAGACCAAGGTCCACATATTTATGTCCGCCAATAGCTCCATCATAACCATCGTTGTTTGGTCCACCATTTATTGAGCCTAAATTATCCCAATCTACATAAGCATAAAAGTCATCATAGACATAATACCTCTTATCGCTTAATACAACAAAAATACGTGCTTTGAATGATCTGACCTTTCTTTCGATTTCATCTATGATGTATTCGAATAAATCTTGCTCACTTTCAGTGAGTTCTTCTCCGCTTTTAATCTTGTCTACGAGTTCTGTATAAGATTTCATGTATAAGGCGCATTCATCGAATAGGACGGACATAGTGAAGTTTTTAGAAGATTTTCCTTCCATATCCAAATTGGATGTGTATGAATAATTTCCATACCCATATTCAACACCATATTCGAATGTTTTTTGGGGATACTTCTTTGATAATTCTGTGTTTATCGTAAATTTAATGTTTAAATTCTCTTCAACAAATTCACTTGTAACACTTACATAATCGTCAAGATTGTTTACAATCTCATTGGTTTCCTCTTCATCATCAATCTCTTGGGCTTTTCTGTTTACAAAATCCCTGTCGCTTTGGGTCATAGCTGAAGGCGTATAAATATCATCACCTAACGCAAGGAAGCCTCCATTGTATATATAGGTGTCGGTTCCATTCTTGAATCGCACTTCTACCGTATTGCCAGAAACATTGTAGGTAAACTTATTAAAATAGGATTCTTGGGAGTAACCAGAACCACTTTCATACTCTTTCTCTACTGTTAAGTGGTAACCTACATTGTTGTCCATAAAATATAAACGATAGGTGTAGGTGTAGAAATAATCACCATAGTCGCTTTCGTTATAATCGTCTACATACTCAAATTGCCACTTGTTGTTTTTTAAAACATCAACAAGATTACCACCTGCTACGTCATCTGAATCAGAACAAGCATTAAAAACCAAACAAGTCATCAACAACATCATCGTTGACAAAAAAGATAATTTCCGTTTCATAAATATAATATTTGTGCTCTACATAAGAGGTATTAGAATCCAAAGCCAAGCGCCAATAAACGCTTTTTACCACTATGCCTTCTGCACACTTTCAATATGTGCAGATTTGCCGCATTTTAATCTACGACGGTACAAATGTATACATTAATCGGGAGAATAGCGAATGTTCTTTGCAAAAACCTAAAAAATCCTAAAATTTTAAGCTAAAAAATGAGTACTGCTCTTAAGCAATACTCATTCTCAATAACCAACATCAATGTAAAGTTATCTACCAGTCTATTCTAATTTGTGGATTGTCATCACCCAGAATATATTGTTCGATAAAATCGTCTAAACAAAGCGTCTCTTGTTCTTCATCTGGAAAAACAATGCCTTGCTCTCTCGCTTGCTGATAAAACATCTCTTGCAGCAAGTGAAGTTGAGTGTACGTAATCTCTCTTTCCATTATATTTATCAGTTATCTTGTTTCATTTCTTGCACAGCAGGGGGAAACTCTCAGGCGAAAGATTATTGTGAAAGTTTCACACTTTCCCCCTCAAAAAAGCATAGTTTTTGAGATTATTGTGCAAGAAATTTGGCTTTTAAATACGCTAAAGAGCAATGTGTGAAAGTTTTGAATCTTTCTTCACATTGCTCTTTATCAGTTAGTTATCTACTAAAAGATGACTTTTTGCCCATTAATACTCATCTTCGTTGAAAAGGAAGTCTTCCTTGTCTGGATAGTCGGGCCATACGTCTTCGATGGTTTCGAAGAGTTCGCCTTCGTCTTCCAATTCCTGAAGGTTTTCGATAACTTCGAGGGGAGCGCCAGAGCGAGTGGCGTAGTCAATTAGTTCGTCTTTTGTTGCGGGCCATGGTGCGTCTTCAAGCTTTGACGCCAATTCAAGTGTCCAGTACATATTAGTGATGGTTATTAAATTATTGTTTTTTAAGATGGGCGCAAAAATACAATTTTTCTAACATACGACAAGAGAAGTTCTTCGTTTTTTGCGGCTAGAGTGATGAAAAACATCGTCATAGTATGTTTTGCTCAAACTAATTGGCAAAATCTTTTATTATTTCAGAAAATAAGTGTTACTTTGTAAAGTCTATATTAAAATCTATTAATTCTTAAATTCTGATATTATATGAGCAAGTATCCTAAAATTGGTATTCGCCCCACTATCGACGGACGTCAGGGTGGTGTGCGCGAAAGTTTGGAAGAAAAAACAATGTCGTTGGCAAAGGCTGTAGCTGAATTGATTTCGGCAAACGTGCGCCATGCTGACGGAACACCTGTAGAATGCGTAATTGCAGACGGCACAATTGGTCGTGTAGCTGAAACTGCTGCTTGTCAAGCAAAGTTTGAACGCGAAGGTGTTGGCGCTACTATCAGTGTGACTTCATGCTGGTGCTACGGCTCAGAAACCATGGATATGCATCCTCACTGGCCAAAGGCTGTTTGGGGATTCAATGGTACGGAACGTCCTGGTGCGGTGTATCTCGCTGCAGTTTTGGCGGGTCATGCTCAGAAGGGACTTCCTGCCTTCGGTATCTACGGCCACGACGTGCAGGATATAACAGATAACAGCATTCCCGCTGACGTAACCGAAAAGATTCTGCGCTGGGCACGTGCAGCCTTGGCTGTTGCTACAATGCGTGGCGAAAGTTACCTCTCTATCGGTAGCCAGTGTATGGGTATCGCAGGTAGTATCGTAGATCAAAACTTTTTCCAGGAATATTTGGGCATGCGCAACGAAAGTGTGGATGAAACAGAAATTCTTCGTCGTATGGAAGAAGGCATTTACGACCAGGAAGAATACGCCAAGGCTATGGCCTGGACTGAAAAATACTGCAAGGTAAACGAAGGTTGGGACAAGAACCGCCCCGAAAAGCAGAAGGACCGTGCGGGTAAGGATGCTGACTGGGAATTCGTGGTGAAGATGACGCTCATCGTTCGCGACTAGATGCAGGGTAATCCTAAGCTTCGCGAAATGGGCTTCCTCGAAGAAGCTATCGGCCACAATGCTATCGCTGCAGGCTTCCAGGGACAGCGTCAGTGGACAGACTGGAAACCCAATGGCGACTTTACTGAAGCTTTGATGTGCTCTACATTCGACTGGAACGGCATTCGCAAGGCTTACACAGTAGCTACGGAAAACGATGCTTGCAACGCTGTAGCAATGCTCTTTGGTAATCTGCTTACAGGTTGCGGACAGATGTTCTCAGATGTTCGTACTTACTGGAGCCCCGAAGCTGTGAAGCGCGTAACGGGTAAGGAACTTACTGGTCTTGCTGCTGGCGGTATGATTCACCTCATCAACTCAGGTGCTACAACGCTCGACGCTACAGGTGCCAGCACAAACGCTAAGGGTGAACCTTGTATGAAACCTTGTTGGGAAATGACTGACGCTGATGCTGAGGCTTGCTTGAAGAATACAAATTGGATGCCTGCCGACCGCGACTACTTCCGTGGAGGTGGTTTCTCTTCAAACTTCCTCTCTAAGGGTGGTATGCCTGTAACAATGTCTCGTTTGAATTTGATTAAGGGTCTCGGTCCTGTTCTCCAAATTGCAGAAGGTTGGACAGCCGACGTTGACCCCGAAATCCACGAAGTACTCAATATGCGTACTGATCCCACTTGGCCCACAACTTGGTTCGTGCCTCGCTTGGATGAAACTAAGGCGCCCTTCAAGGATGTGTATTCTGTGATGAACAACTGGGGAGCCAACCACGGTGCTATCAGCTACGGACACATCGGTGCTGATTTGATTACACTCTGCTCTATGCTCCGCATCCCCGTATGTATGCACAATGTACCCGAAGACGCAATCTTCCGCCCCGCAGCGTGGAATGCATTCGGTATGGACAAGGAAGGCGCAGACTATCGTGCTTGCCAGACTTACGGACCTGTTTATAAATAAACTTTAAGGTTGTAAGGTTTGAGGTTATAAGGTTTTGAGGACCGTGCGAGTTGTGTCGCTTTGCAACCTCATAACCTTATAACCGTACAACCTTATAACCTAAAACCTCATAACCTCATAACCTTATAACCTCATAACCTAAAAAATCTATGACAAGACGTTTTATTCTTAACGAAGTATCATATTTTGGTCCTGGCTCACGCGAAGTGTTGCCCCAGGAGATTGCACGCTTAGGTTTTAAGAAAGCTTTTGTAGCAACAGATAAGGAACTTATCAAGTTTGGCGTTGCTGACAAAGTGCTTAAGGTATTGGAAGCAGCCAATATCCCCTACGAAATATTTAGCGATATCAAGCCCAATCCTACGGTGGCTAACGTAAAAGCCGGTGTTGCTGCATTTGCGGCTTCGGGAGCAGACTTTATCCTTGCTATTGGTGGTGGCTCTTCAATGGATACTGCAAAGGCAGTGGGAATTATTACAAACAACCCTGAATTTGCTGATGTTGTTTCGCTTGAGGGTGTGGCAGACACAAAGAATAAGTCTGTGCCCATCATCGCACTCCCCACAACAGCTGGAACTGCTGCAGAGGTAACCATCAACTATGTGATTACCGACGAGGCAAATGAAAAGAAGATGGTGTGTGTTGACCCTAACGACATTCCTGTTATGGCGATTGTGGATGCTGAATTGATGTACACATTACCCAAGAGCCTCACTGCTGCAACAGGTCTCGACGCACTCACTCACGCCATTGAAGGCCTTATCACCAAGGGTGCTTGGGAAATGAGCGATATGTTTGAACTCAAGGCTATCGAAATGATTGCTCGCCACCTGGAAACAGCTGTTAATGAGCCCCAAAATGCAGAAGCACGCGATGGCATGGCGGTGGCGCAGTACATTGCAGGTATGGCCTTCTCAAACGTTGGTTTGGGTGTGGTTCACGGCATGGCGCATCCGCTCGGCGCAATCTTCGATATTCCTCACGGTGTGGCAAATGCATTGTTGCTGCCTACAGTGATGGAATTCAATATGCCCGCAGCTATTGACAAGTATGTGCAGATTGCAAAGGCTATGGATGTCTATAAGTCAGACATGACGAAGGAAGAAGCTGCTCAGGCTGCTGTTGATGCAGTGAAGGCGCTTTCAATTCGTGTAGGTATTCCTCAGCACCTCACTGAACTTGGCATCAAGGCTGAAGACCTCGACCGTTTGGCTGAGGCTGCTGCAGCCGATGTTTGCACTCCCGGCAATCCTCGCGAAGTAAATAAGGAAATTATTCTCGAACTTTATAAGAAAGTGCTTTAGTTAGGTAGTAGGTTTTGAGGTTATAAGGTTTTAAGAACTTATCCAGAATGCCTGGACGTCTAAATCTTATAACCTTAGAGCCTCATAACCTTAATCCCTTTTAATCAATCTCAAAATCTCATGATTACTCCACTTCATATCGAAGAATTTATTAAGCAGGCTCACCGTGTAGGCGATGCCGGTCTCACTGTGTGCAGCAGTGGCAATCTCTCTTGGCGCATTGGCGACGAAGCGCTCGTTTCTGGCACAGGCTCTTGGGTGCCAACAATTCAGAAGGAAAAAGTGTCGCAGTGTGTTGTTGCAACAGGCGAAGTGCTCAATGGCGTGAAGCCCTCCATGGAGAGCGGTTTCCACCTCGGTGTGCTCCGCGAACGTCCTGACGTAAATGTGGTGCTCCACTTCCAATCGCCCTACGCGACAGCTGTTTCGTGCATGAAGAAGAAGCCAGAAAACTTTAATGTAACAGCCGAAGTGCCTTGTCACGTGGGACGCGAAATCCCCGTGATTCCTTATCTTCGCCCCGGTTCGCCTGAATTGGCTGCCGCTGTAGTCGAAGCCATGAAGGACCACAACTCTATTCTCCTCACCAACCATGGCCAGGTAGTTTGCGGAAAGGACTTCGACCAGGCTTTCGAACGTGCGATGTTCTTCGAAATGGCCTGCCGCATCATCATCCAGAGTGGTGGTGACTACAGCGTACTTACGCCACAGGAAATCGAAGATTTGGACATCTACGTGCTCGGAAAGAAAACGCCGCTCCAGCAATGATGATTGTATCAACTAAATAGTTTTAAGGGTGAATTTATCTCTGAAGCCCAAAGCCTCAAAGATAGTTTCGCCCTTGATTTTTCTAAACCCTATAATATAATAATGAGTAAAGTATATCTTGCCGCCGACTTTGGTGGTGGTAGTGGGCGAGTGATCGCAGGTTGGCTCGATGCCGGCAAACTCGTGATGGAGGAAGTACATCGCTTCCCGAATCGACAGGTGCGCCTGGGCAACCATGTGTATTGGGATTTCCCAGCCCTCTTTGCCGACATGAAGGACGGACTCAAAAAGGCCGCTGCCAAGGGCTACGACGTAGCCAGTGTCGGCATTGACACGTGGGGCGTGGACTTCGGACTGATTGACTGCGACGGCAATCTGCTCGGCAATCCTGTGTGCTACCGTGATGCGCGCACAGCCGGAGTGCCCGACGAGGTGGCACAAATTCTGAATCCCACCGACCATTACGCTACGACTGGCATCCAGGTGATGGAAATCAACACGCTCGCTCAGCTCTACAGCATGAAGGGTACAGCTCAGTTGCAGGCAGCCGACCGCTTGCTCTTTATGCCCGACCTTTTCAGCTACTTCCTCACGGGCGTTGCCAACAATGAATATTGCATCGCCTCAACTTCCGAATTGCTCGATGCCCGACAGCGAACCTGGTCGTGGGAAACGATTGAGGCGTTGGGCTTACCCAAGCATATCTTTGGTGAAATCGTGATGCCTGGCACTGTGCGTGGCACGCTGCGCAAGGATATCGCAGAAGAAACCGGTCTGGGCGAAGTCAAGGTGGTGGCAGTCGGTTCGCACGACACGGCTTCGGCAGTAGCAGCCGTTCCGGCGGTCGATACGTCGGAAGTTGTTGCTTTCTTGAGTTCCGGAACGTGGTCGCTCCTGGGTGTAGAACTCTCCGAACCCATCCTTACCGAAGCAGCGCGCCTTGCGCAGTTTACGAACGAGGGTGGCGTAGGCGGAAAAATCCGTTTCCTGCAGAACATCACAGGTCTCTGGATATTGCAGCGCCTTATGGCAGAGTGGAAAGAGCGTGGCGAGGAACAAACCTTTGCCGAACTCCTCCCCGCAGCCGAGCAGGCTGTTATCAATGCCTACATTCCTGTGGCAGACGCAGCCTTTATGAATCCGGCATCGATGGAGCAAGCCATTTGCGACTACTGCAAGCAGACTTCGCAGCCTGTGCCGCAGACGAAGGCTGAAATAACGCGCTGCGTGCTGCAGTCCTTAGCAGCGAAGTATAAGGAAGCCATCGCGGGCGTCAACCCCATGTTGCCTCAGACTTTGAAGCGCCTACACATCATCGGTGGCGGTTCGCAAAATGCGCTGCTCAATCAGCTTACAGCCAATGCGCTGGGCATTCCCGTTTGGGCAGGTCCGGTCGAAGCCACAGCCATGGGTAACATCCTTGTACAGGCGATGGCGGCAGGCGAGGTGAGCGACATTGAAGCCCTCCGCAGCATCGTTCGCTGCAGTGTGACACCTCAGATTTTTGAACCTCAAATTGACAACGCTAAGTAAATTATGAATATGGAAAATCCTCAGAACGGCTACCCCGTGCAGCAGTACAATGGTCCTGTAAAGCGCTATTGCCAAACCCTCGACTTGCGCGACAATCCCGAACTCATTGCAGAATACCGCAAGCGTCATAGCAAGGAGCATGCCTGGAAGGAAATCATTGCCGGCATTCGCGAAGTGGGCATTCTCGAAATGGAAATCTACATCCTCGGTACGCGCCTCTTTATGATTGTCGAAACGCCCCTCGACTTTGATTGGGACAGCGCCATGACACGTCTCTCCACCTTGCCCCGACAGGCTGAGTGGGAAGACTATATGGCTGAATTCCAACTCGTGAAGGAGGGACTCTCCTCTGCTGAGAAGTGGCAACTCATGGAACGCATGTTCCACTTGTATTAATAGTATAGAATCTCTAGAGCATCTAGGCTATCTAGAATATCTAGAAATTTTTAATTAAACTATCCTTCCAATGAATAAACTCGTTGAAAAAAAATACCTCGTAACCTTTGTTCTCATCACCTCGCTCTTTGCACTCTGGGGCTTTGCCAACGATATAACCAACCCCATGGTAGCAGCGTTTCAAACGGTGATGGAACTTTCGGCATTCGAGGCTTCGTGGGTGCAGTGCGCCTTCTATGGCGGATATGCCACGATGGCAATACCTGCCGCCTTGTTTATCCGCAGGTTTAGCTACAAAACCGGAATTCTCATAGGGCTCGGACTCTATGCCGTGGGCGCATTCCTCTTTATCCCTGCGGCAGCGATGCAGAACTTCCTCTTCTTCTGCCTGTCGCTCTATATTCTGACCTTTGGTCTTGCGTTTCTCGAAACGACAGCCAACCCCTTTATCCTATCCCTCGGCAGTAAGGAAACTTCTACGCGTCGCCTCAATCTGGCGCAAGCCTTCAACCCGATGGGCTCGCTCTCGGGCATGGCGGTAGCGTCGCTCATTGTGCTTCCTGCGCTTTGGTCGGACCGTCGTGACGCGGCAGGCGAAACTTTCTTCCACACGCTCAGCGCGGCGGAGAAAGCCGAGATACGTCTGCACGACCTTGCTGAGATTCGCGACCCCTATGTGGCGTTGGGCATTGTCGTAGTGCTGATGTTCCTCATTATTGCATTTAAGAAAATGCCCCAAACATCGGCAGACGTGAAGCAAGATTCGGCTTTCAATACGTTGAGCCGCTTGTGGCACAACAGCATTTATCGCGAAGGCGTAGTAGCGCAGATGTTCTACGTAGCAGCGCAAATCATGGTGTGGACCTTCATTATTCAGTACGCCGACAATTTGGGTATCAACAAGGCAACGGCACAGAACTACAACATCTTTGCGATGGCGATGTTCCTCTGTAGCCGATTCATCAGCACGTTCCTGATGAAGTACGTCAACTCGCGTCGCCTCCTTGCCATCTTTGGCGTGGGCGCTATGCTCTGCACGGCGGGCACCATTCTCTTTGTGGGCATGGCGGGGCTTTATTGCCTGGTAGCCATCTCTGCTTTCATGTCGCTTATGTTCCCCACGATTTATGGCATTGCCCTTGAGGATGTCGATGTGCAAGACACTTCGCTCGGCGCTGCATTCCTCGTGATGGCCATCGTTGGTGGCGCTATCATGCCCCCGCTTCAGGGATTGATTATCGACCAGGGCAGCGTAGCGGGTCATCCTGCGGTGAACGCGTCGTTCATACTGCCTTTCTTGTGCTTTGCGATTATAACTATTTACGGACTTCGTTCGTTTAAGAAGTCGGTAGCGAAGTAAAGGGATTATATCAAGTTGAAAAGTAGCGCCCCCTACAGTGCCGTGTGGCTTGTAGGGGGCGCTTTGTGTGAAGTCGGTTATTGGTAGAGGAAGAATTGTGGACGACCATAGAGGCGGAAGTCCTTGATAACACCGGGGATGTTTACATCGCGTGGCTTTATGCGAACGGCCTTTATGGTTTGAATTTCTCCGAGGTCAATGATGACGTGGTGGGGTAGCGGAGCCACTGTGCCAGCATAAGCAGAGTGCCAGAAGGTGGTTTCGTCGCCATCGAAGAGGTAGTCGCAAGGGCATTCGCGCGCTTCGGAGTTGGTGTGAACGTAGCTCCAGAAGTCCTTGTTGAGCACCGTGCCATCTTCGCTCACCAATTCGATTTCTGCGATGCAGGTGGGCGTGTTGTCGTAAGTGTTGAGCACTTCGATGCAGAGGTGGCGCAGCGTTTTGCTACCATCGAAGGTGAATTCCTGCCATCCGTTTTCCTTCTTCAACGTAGCCTTCAGGATGCCGTCGCCAGCGTCGAGGATGGGTTTGCGCGAGTAGTCGCGAACGCCCAGTGTAGCATTCTTGTCGGGACCGAGTTGGTTGAGGATGGGGTGGTCGATGCCCTTGAGGGCGCGACGACCGGTGCTCTCCATTTCGAAGACTACAATTTCGTTCTTGCCCTTCTTCATCCAGGGCGCAGGGAGGTAGAGCGTTTGCTGAGGACCAATGCCCCAGAACTTGCCGAGCGACTTGCCGTTTACCCAAACAGCACCCTTGCCCCAACCTGTGAGGTCGATGAAGGTGTCGCCGATGGAGTCAATTTGGAATGTACCGCGGAGGAAGCCCGGTTGGTTGCCATGATGCATGCCCTCTTCGAAGTCGAAGTCGTCAACGTCGGCGCGGTGGAGAGGCAGGGGAGTGATGGTCCAGTTTTTGAGTTCTACGCCGTTGAGCGAAACGAACTTGGTGATCCCCTTGAGGTTGTTCATCAAGTCCTTACCGTAGTTCACACGTCCGCCGTTTTCTACGAGGATTGAAAGCTTAGTGCCTGCCTTTGTTACTTCGATGTCCAGATTATTCTGGCGGAAGCGGCGGTCGAGGCTGCGGATGGGGGTGTCGTCGAGCATCACTACTGCATAGTCGCGCAAGTCCTTGATGAGTAACTTGCCCTTAGTGGGCTCGGGGATGGTGGTTTCGTAGAGGATGTAGCCGTAGTCCTGGCCAACGTCCTCCATGGTCAGCACGTTTTCTGACTGGATTTGCTTGCCATAGGCTTCGCTCAGCGGTGCCCACTCCTGGAGTTCCACTTCAGCAAAGTTTGTCGTAGGATTATCGGCAGGCACGGGAGGAAGGGTTTTGCCTTCGGGCAGATGCTTCTGAATCACTTCGCGGAAGGCATGATACTTCGGGTATGCATTGCCGTATTCGCCGAGAGGCGCGTCGTAGTCGTAGCTTGTAGGCTGAGGTTCGTAAGCGCCGTTGTTGGTGTTCGCACCATTGGTGTAGTGGAAGTTGGTTCCGCCGTGGAACATGTAGATGCTGACCGAAACATCGTTGGCGAGCATCCAGTCCAACTGCTGAGCGGGGCGTTCGTAGTTAACCGCCGAGTGGCGTTGTCCCCAAACATCGAACCATGCTGGATAGAACTCAGCCACGAAGTAAGGTCCTCCGGGCCAGTAGCGGTCGATGCTGCGCATGATGTCCTCGCCTACAGCTCCGTTCACAGTGGGGAGAATGCCAGGAATGTAGCCATTAGGCATCTGGCCTGAACCATCACAAGTCATGAGAGGCACGTTGAAGCCAGCGTCCTTAATCATTTCGGCCAACTTGCCGAGATATACCTTGTCGTTGCTGTAGGAACCATACTCGTTTTCCACCTGCACCATGATGATGTTGCCACCATTGGTCACAGTGTGGGGTGCCAATTCCTTGCCCAGCGCATTGAGGTAACGTTCGCAGGCTGCGAGGAAGGCGGGATTGTCGCTGCGCCACACGAGCGACGTATCTTTTTGCAACCAGTAGGGATAACCACCGAAGTCAAACTCTGCACAAACGTAGGGACCTGGGCGGAGCAACACGAAGAGCCCTTCTTCGGCAGCCGTCTCTACAAATTTGGCAATGTCGGCTTGCCCTTCGAAGCAAAATTCTCCGGGTTGAGGCTCATGAACGGCCCAAAACACATAGGCCGACACTGTGTTGAGCCCCATGGCTTTCGCGCGCTTCATGCGGTCGCGCCAGTACTCCACGGGGATACGTGGGTAGTGCATTTCTCCACAAATCAGCTGCACCTTTTCTCCATCATAGAGAAACTTGCCATCGCTGATTTCGAAGGTGTGGCGCTCCTTTTGGCAGGACAGCAAGAGCATCAAGCCTGCGAGCGCAGAGAGGAAAAACGATTTTTGCATAGAAACAAACTAAATTTATAGGTTATACCTCACAAAGTTAACCACTTATGTTTAAACCCACAAAAAAGCAGATAGTTATTTTTTTTTACAGAGGAAATATCTGGCTGTAGGGGTTCCTTGCGCCGTCTGCGGTATGTAGTTGGTGATAATACATTGGCGTAGAGACGTGTTTTCCTATACAAGTTAAAAAAAAGATAGTTGACGAATCGTCAACTAGCCTTTGCTCTTTATTCTGCTTAAGGAATTTGATTTTTTTTCAAATTAAATGTTTTTAACTCGAAAATAGAGGTTTTGAGTGCAAAATTGAGGGTAAAAATATTGAAACCAAAGATAGGAAAAACGACATCAAAGATCGTTCCTCCGATGTTTGAAAAATTTTAAACGACCTTTGAGGTCATTTTTGCTATTTTTGAGCCAAAAAAAGGAGGAAACCGCGTAGTTTCCTCCTTGTAGTACAAAGATAATACATTTTCGAGCGAAATCCAAATCTGCTTTAGTCTGCATTTTAACATTTCGCTACTACTTTTTTATAGTGCTATTCTTCTATGTTTCTTTAAATTGTTGAATGCGTTATGAAGTTTATGATACTGTCTTTTCCCATGTGGAGTATGGGTTGACTCGCAAACAGGAGTTGTAGTAGCGGCGGTCGCCGGTGACTTCTTTGCCGAGGAATTCGGGGTGTTCGAAGGTTTCGTCCTCGCTG
Source organism: Alloprevotella sp. (assembly GCA_045614785.1). Lineage (GTDB taxonomy): Bacteria > Bacteroidota > Bacteroidia > Bacteroidales > Bacteroidaceae > Alloprevotella. The sequence continues at coordinate 28,782 of JAZLDQ010000023.1, read as the reverse complement.
TTGAGTTCGACTTCAGCAAGGATGAGGCCTGCGTTGTCGTCGAAAAATTCATCGACCTCGAAGGTGTGCTTGCCGATGGGCACGAGCCAGCGGCGCTTGTGGATGATGCCGGGTTCGCAGAGCATCATGAGCGAGAGGGCTTCGTCCATAGTGATTTCCTTCTCAAACTCGTAGCGAGAGAGGCCGCCTTTGAGCGAAGGACCTTTAATGGTGAGGTAGCCTTGATGGTCGGAAATGCGAACTCTCACGGTGCGCCCTTTCTGACTTGATATGTAGCCTTGCTTGATGAGTTTGCTCGATGTAGCGAGGTGCTTAAATTCGCCAGTAACGAGGAATTTGCGTTCTATTTCAATGGCCATAATTAGAGAGTATTTTAGAGTATTTAAGTTTCGCAAGTGAATAATCTTAGTATTTAAATTGGCGAATCTGACTAAATTCTCCTCCTAACTCATCTGCTGGTTTGCACGCTGGAATGTAAGCGCGTGGCTTATCTCTGAAGATTGGTGTTCAAAACATTACCATTCGAGATAGGTGGGGGCGAAACTTCAGTAATTCCTAAAACAAAACGGGCAGAAAGGATTATGCACCTAGATTAGGCGCATACCTCTCTACCCGTTTGTGTGTGAAGCAAGTCGGTGTTCTAACGCATTAGATGAGGCTTGCTGCAAGGATGGCAAGAAGTCCGAGTGCGAGGATGGCACCAATCAATCCGAAGAGCACTTTGCGTGCTTGCTGCTTTTCCTTTGCTGCATGAGCATTCTTGCGAGCGTGTTTGTTAGTTGACATAGTAGTATGTTTTTAAGAGTTTTTATATTAAATATTAGTCTTGATCAACGCCTCCTTCTTCCATGAGGTAAGCCTTGATGAAGCCGTCAATCTTTCCGTCCATTACGCCGCCTACGTCGCTGGTTTGGAAACCTGTGCGGTGGTCCTTCACGCGGCGGTCGTCGAAGACGTAGCTACGAATCTGGCTGCCCCATTCGATTTTCTTCTTGCCGGCTTCGATTTTGGCTTGTGCTGCCTTGCGTTTCTGCAGGGCGCGGTCGTAGAGCTGTGAGCGGAGCAGGCGCATGGCGTTCTCGCGGTTTTCGAGCTGCTTACGGCTTTCGGTATTCTCAATGAGGATTTCTTCTTCCTCGCCAGTGTCGGGGTCTTGGTACATATAGCGGAGGCGTACGCCTGTTTCCACTTTGTTGACGTTCTGACCACCAGCACCGCCTGAGCGGAAGGTGTCCCAGCTGACGCGTGCAGGGTCAACATAGACTTCGATAGAGTCGTCGACGAGGGGAGTGACAAAGACGGAGGCGAAGCTCGTCATGCGCTTGCCCTGTGCGTTGTAGGGAGAGACGCGCACGAGGCGATGCACCCCGTTTTCGCTCTTGAGGTAGCCATAGGCAGAGTCGCCTTCGATTTCCATCGTTACGGTTTTGATGCCGGCTTCGTCGCCATCCTGGAGGTTGACGATAGTCACCTTGCGTCCGCTGGCTTCGGCGTAGCGCATATACATTCGCATGAGCATGGAAGCCCAGTCCTGGCTTTCGGTACCACCTGCGCCCGAATTAATTTTGAGTACGCAGTCCATGACGTCTTCTTCCTGGCGGAGCATGTTTCGGAGTTCGAGGGCTTCAATGGCTTCGAGGGCTTGGGCGTAGGCGCTGTCCACCTCTTCTTCGGTCACCATCTCTTCTTTGTAGAAGTCAAAAGCAAGGGCGAGTTCATCGACCATGGTCTTCACTTCGCGGTAGTCCTTAATCCATTTCTCAAGCGCCTTTACCTTCTTCATCTGCTCCTCGGCGCGCTTGGCGTCGTCCCAGAATCCGGGGTCTTGCGTACGGATGAGTTCTTCTTCGTGCTCAATAATCTTGGCGTCGATGTCGAGATATCTGTTGAGCGCCTCTACGCGCTCGGTCACTTCTTTGAGTTGTTCGGCTGTAATCATATAATATACGGCAGCGTGGGCTGTGGTTTACTCTTCGTACATCTTGTCGATGATGTCGGCATACTTTTCGTACACCACGCGGCGCTTAATCTTTAGTGTATTAGTTAATTCTCCGGTCTCCATGGTGAAAGGAGTGGGCAAGAGGGTGAATCGCTTCACCATTTCGTGGGGCGCAAGGTCTTGCTGCAACTGGTCGATGGTCTGCTTTATCATCTTCAGGATTTCAGGATGATTGCAGAGCTCTTCGTTAGTTGTGCAGTTAAGGCCATTTTCTTCGGCAAACTGCTTGAGCAGTGCAAAGTCGGGCACGATGAGGGCCGATACGAACTTGCGGCGGTCGGCAATGATGACGGCTTGCGTGTTGTAGCGGCTGAGCACGAGTTTTGACTCAATCAGCTGAGGAGCAATGTACTTACCGTTTGAGGTCTTGAACAAATCCTTGATGCGCTCAGTGAGGTAGAGTTCGCCGTCCTTCATATAGCCTGCATCGCCCGTGTGGAACCATCCTTCGGCATCGATCGCTTCGGCTGTTTCCTTGGGCTTGTTGTAATAGCCGGGGGTGATGGTCTTTCCGCGAAGCAAAATCTCATTGTTCTCGCCAAACTTGATTTCAAGGTCGGAAACAAGACGGCCTACGGAACCCTTGGTGAAGGGTTTGCCGATGACGTCGCACGACACGGTAGCCGTAGATTCGGTCAAGCCGTAGCCCACAAGCATGTTAAGCCCTGCTGCATGTACGAAGGTTTCGACTTCGGGCGACACGGCAGCACCAGCTGTTGGGAAGATGTGAGCATTCTCAAGGCCGAGCGTCTTGCGGAGCAACTTGATGATGGTTCGGTTGTAGAAACTGTATTTAAGATTGAGCCAAAATGGAATGGGCTTGCACTTTGAGGTGTATTCGAGCCAGCATTTTGAGCCTGTAGCGATAGCGTCTTTAATGAGTGTGCGCTGTACGAACGAGCCCGACTCCATCTTTTGCAACACACCCTGATATACCTTCTCCCAGAAGCGGGGCACGGAGCACATGCAGTGAGGATGTACTTCGGTGAGCGATTTCTGAATGTCGAGCGGACGAAGGTTGACGGCAAGGTGCATACCTTCTGCCAAGCACCAGTAGCTGAAAGCGCGTTCGAACACGTGGGCAAAGGGCAGGAAGTTGATGGCTGTGTAGCCTTCGTACATGGGTACGGCGAGATTGTTGACGCGCAAGGCTTCGCGATACATTTCGTGCGTGAGGATTACGCCCTTGCTCTGTCCTGTCGTGCCGCTGGTGTAGAGGATGTTTGCCAAATCCTTGTCGTTGGCGTTGCGCTGGCGTGCTTCGATTTCGGCATCAAAGGCTGAGGCGCTTTGGTGCTTTGCTAGATAGTCTGTGAAATATACGGAGATACGGTCGTTGGCATTGCGCTGCACTTTGGGGTGGAAGATGATGATTTTTTCGAGCGTGGGGCAATCTTTTAGTACGGAGAAAGTAGTGTCGTACTGTTGTTGCTCGCCCACGAAGACGTAGCGAATGTCGGCATCTTGAATCATGTATGCCACCTGTGCCGCACTACTTGTGGCAAAAAATGGCACCGTAATGGCGCGGATGGCGTAAGCCCCGAAGTCAACAAACAAACATTCGGGCTTGTTTTGAGAAAACACAGCAATACGCTCCTGAACGGCTACACCGGCATGAAGCAGTGCGCGCGAAACGGCACGTTGTGTGGCATTAAAAGTGTTCCAGGAAATATCAACCCATTTGTCGAGGTCGTAGTCGCGATATGACATAACGCGAGTGTCTCCATACTTCTGTGCCTGTTCCTGAATGAGTGTTGCAAAATGTGATTTGTTCAACATAGCTGTGAATGTTTGGGATATTGATAAGCAAAGATATTGGTTTTTCATGGAAAACTGGATTTTTTGTCACAAAAAAATGAATGTTTCTGTTAAAAATCCCCAATTTTGCAGTGTATAACGTATTTATATTATTGAGTTTTTCAAACATAGTATGCTCGAACTCCTAAAACAATTAGTGGCAATCCCTTCTGTTAGTAGAGACGAAGGGGCGTGTGCCGACTTCCTGGAAAATTATATGCGCAATAAAGGACTTCAACCTCAGCGCGAAGCTAATAATATATGGTGTGTGGGGCATAAGCAATTGGCTCATCGTCCTACGCTTTTGCTCAATGCTCATATCGACACGGTGAAGCCTGTGGCTGGCTGGAATCGCAAACCTTTTCAACCTGTACTTGAAGATGGACGCCTTTACGGACTTGGTACAAATGACTGTGGGGGCGGACTCGTAGCATTGCTTTTTGCGTTTATGCAACTTGATAAAGAGGATGAGGGGCAGTTGCCTTACAATCTTGTGTATCTCGCTTCGGCCGAGGAGGAAGTATCGGGCAGGAATGGTATTGAGCGAGTGCTTCCATTGTTGCCGAAGATTGACGTAGCCCTTGTAGGAGAACCTACTGCCATGCAGCCTGCAATAGCAGAAAAGGGGTTGATGGTGATTGACTGTACTGCCGAAGGTAAGGCGGGGCATGCTGCGCGCGAGGAAGGAGTGAATGCTATCTACAAGGCATTGCCCGACATTGAGTGGTTGCGCACGCATGAGTTTGAGCGTGTGTCGCCTTTACTAGGAAAGGTGAAGATGAGTGTGACGCAGATTCAGGCTGGAACGCAGCACAATGTAGTGCCTGATGCTTGTACCTTTGTGGTGGATGTGCGCACCAACGAGTGTTATTCTAACGCAGAAGTCTTAGCCGAAATTGAGGCGCACTTAAGTTGCAAGGCACAAGCGCGCAGCACGCGTCTTAATTCTTCACGTATAGACATTGAGCATCCACTTATCCTGAGTTGCATCCAGATGGGATGCGAACCTTTTGGCTCACCCACACTCTCGGACCAGGCATTGATGTCTTTTCCTTCGTTTAAGTTGGGCCCTGGACATTCTTCTCGGTCGCACACCGCCGATGAATACATCTGCGTGCAGGAGTTAGAGGAAGCGTTGCAATTTTATCTTGCGTTGCTACGCGCTTGATATACAATTAGGGCTGCACCAATAATCATGGTGCAGCCCTAATTAATTTATGATTATGTGAACTTACTTCACGATGATGAGGAAGTACTTCTTCTTGCCCTGTTGAGCAATGAGATACTTGCCGTCGAGGAGATCGGCTTCTGTGATTTCCTGGTCGAAAGCAGCGAGCTTTTCCTTGTTGAGGCTTACGCCGCCACCTTGTGTGAGCTTGCGCATTTCGCCCTTTGAAGCGAAGCACTTTGTAGTTTCAGCAAGGAGGTCAACAGCTTTGGCACCAACTACCTGCTCGCGTGTTACTTCGAAGCGGGGAACACCATCGAACACAGCGAGAAGTGTTGCTTCGTCTAACTTCAAGAGGCTTTCCTTAGTGGCCTTTCCGAAGAGGATGTTTGAAGCTTCGATGGCCATTTCGAGGTCGGCTTCGCCGTGAACGAGCTTCGTAACTTCTTCGCCCAAACGGCGCTGGAGTACGCGGCGACCGGGGTCTTGGTCGTGCTCAGTGATGAGGGCGTTGATTTCCTCTTGTGTGAGCGATGTGAAAATCTTGATGTAACGCTTTGCTTCTTCATCGCCTACGTTGAGCCAGAACTGGTAGAACGCATAAGGCGTAGTGCGGTTGCGGTCGAGCCACACGTTGCCTTGCTCAGTCTTGCCAAACTTCTTGCCGTCAGCCTTTGTGATGAGGGGGCATGTGAGGGCAAAAGCTTCGGCTTCACCGCCGAGCGTACGGCGGATAAGTTCTGTACCAGTAGTGATGTTACCCCATTGGTCTGAACCACCCATCTGGAGCTTGCAGTTCTTTTCTTTAAAGAGGTGGAGGAAGTCGTAGCCCTGAAGGAGCTGGTAAGTAAACTCAGTGAACGAAAGGCCATCGCTTGCTTCGCCATTGAGACGGCGCTTTACAGAGTCCTTTGCCATCATGTAGTTTACTGTGATGCGCTTACCGATTTCGCGAGCGAAGTCGAGGAATGTGAAGTTCTTCATCCAGTCGTAGTTGTTGACGAGTTCGGCAGCGTTGGGTGCATCGCTTTCGAAGTCAAGGAAGCGTCCGAGCTGCTCCTTGATGCACTGCACGTTGTGGCGGAGCACTTCTTCAGTAAGAAGGTTGCGCTCAGCGCTCTTGCCCGAAGGGTCGCCAATCATACCTGTCGCACCCCCTACGAGGGCGAGAGGCTTGTGGCCTGCCTGCTGGAGATGACGGAGCATCATTACACCGCAGAGGTGGCCAATGTGGAGAGAGTCGGCTGTGGGGTCGATGCCTACGTAGGCAGTAACCATTTCGCCTTTATCAAAAAGTTCTTGTGTGCCGGGCATCATCTGGTGGAGCATGCCGCGCCATTTGAGTTCTTCAACAAAGTTCATAAGGAGTATATTGTTTTGTATGTTTATTATATGAGTAGATAAAACTTGGGCAAAGTTACTGTTTTCTTACGAAATTTAGGCAGAAACTTTGCTTAAAAGAGCTCATCATCGGTTTCGCGATGGCGACAATCGTGAGGGGTGAGAGCAAAAGCTGCTTCGTTGTAGAGCTTGCCGAAAGAGAGGTGAAAACCTTGAGACAATAGTTGTTGTGCCTGTTCGGGTTTGCCGCGAAAGCCGTGGATGGTCCATTGTTGTGCGGGGTGGAGGCGCTTTTTGAGTGCAATGATTTCGTCGAAAGCTTTTACGCAATGTATTGTCAGGGGTTTATTGAGTGTTTCTGACAAAATGACGTGTCGCTCAAACCATGATATTTGTATTTCTATGTTTGCACCTTTGAGCTTGTCGAGTCCACATTCTCCGATTGCCACCACCTGTGGATGCCCCGCCCATTTACAAACTCCTTGCCACAAAGTTTCTGCATTATCTGCCGTTGTGTTCCATGGATGCAACCCCACCGAATAAGTAGCGCCAGTCCTTAGCTGTGCTTGGTCGGGGTGAAGTAGCCATTCATCGTGGATGTTGATGATGGCGGGCAATGGAGCGTTGAGGTTGTGGGTGTGGAAGTCCAAGTTTGTGAGGAATTGAGGTATGGGGAATGAGCCTGAGCTTTATAGGAAATCAGAGGGGACTTATATTATGGTACAGGATCGTAGCCATGTCCGCCCCAGGGATGGCAACGAAGCAGACGGCGTAGCGCAAGCCAAAGCCCTTTGATGGCGCCATGCTTTTGGAGTGCCTCTACTGCATATTGCGAGCAGGTGGGAGTAAACCTACAAGCTGGTGGCGTCAGGGGAGAAATATAACGTTGATAGAGGCGTATTGGAGCTATGAGGATGCTTACGAGTGGGCTGTTGGTTCGCATGATTGTTCGGGCGTAAAGGGTGCTTGAGATTGCAGGTTTTCTTCTAATCGTGCTAATAGTTGTATCACTTTCTTTTCGACAACACTACTCTCAACAGGCTTGTCAGCGAGCCAAAGGAAACCGATGTGCAACCCTGTTTTGTGGGGAAGCGAAGCGATGAGGCTGTGTTTGTGCTTTCGGTAAGCCTCGCGAAGCTGGCGCTTGGCACGATTGCGGTCAACGGCATGGCGCAACTTTCGTTTGGGCACACTTAGTAGCACTTTTACGGCCGGCCCGTCGTTGTGGTCAACGATACGATAGACCATGCGCAAAGGGTAAGCGGCAGCAGACTTTGAACCTGCTGTAAAAAGCTTCTCTATGTCGTTGCGTAAGCAGAGATGCTCCGCTTTGGGAAATGTGAAGATTCGCATCGTTGATGTTGTTGCTAAAAAACGAGTTGTGGAAACATGAAAACCGCACGTTGTCCGTCGATGGACATCGCCGTGATGTTTTCATATTTCCACATGGAAAAATATTATGCCTTATTTGTTTCGGCGAGGTAAAGGTCAAGGCTTCCTGTAATCGAAGGTGCCTTGGGGGTAGGCGCTTCCAATTCTACGGCAAGTCCGGCTTCGATAGCAGCTATAGAAGTCGCCTTTCCAAACGTCGCAATCTTTGTGCCGTTGTCCTTGATGTCAGGGAAGTTCTGGAGCAGTGATGAGACACCGGCAGGCGTGAAGAGTACCACCATTTCGAAGTCCTTGGGAGCATTCTCTGGGTAGTTGTTTGCTACGGTGCGATACATCACACATTCTGTGTGGTTCAGGTTGTGAGCATCCATTGCCGACTTCACTTCGTCATTGTGCACGTCAGAGAGGGGTACGAGGTACTTCTCGGTTTTGTGCTTCACCATGAGTGGAAGGAGGTCTTCAAACTTACCTGTTGCGGGGTAGAACACCTTGCGTTTGCGGTATTGCACGTACTTCTGAATGTAAAGTGAAATAGTTTCAGACACAGCAAAGTACTTCATCGTTTCAGGAATCGCTACGCGCATTTCCTTGCAGAGCAAGAAGAAATGGTCGATGGCATGGCGCGATGTGAATACGATGGCAGTGTGGTCGAGTACGGAAACCTTTTGTGCGCGAAATTCGCGAGGCTCGATACCTTCGACCTTGATAAATTGGTGGAAAAGGAACTCTACTGAGTGCTTCTTTTCGATGTCGAAATAAGGAGATTTCTCTGACTCAGGGCGTGGTTGAGAAATTAAAATCTTCTTGATCATTTATCTACGTAAATTGAGTGTTAATTGTGAGCAAAATTTGCCACACTAAGAAAGGGGGGGCTAAATTCAGCGTGCAAAAGTATAAAAAAATATGGACATAACCTATCAAGCCTGGAAAAAAGATACTCTTTATCTTGATGATACGTGGAATTTCTAATCCGACAAGTAGCAAAATCAATAGTATTTCACAGACGGAAGTGCTTACTTGCAAATAGACGATGCCCAAGGAGAGCACAAAGAGTGCGATGCCCTCGAAGAGTGTTGTCAGCAGGTAAAAGTCAGTCCAGGAATTAACTTTTTTGGGAGCGAAAAAGACGTTGTTGACCCCTGCGTAGAGCGCAACTCTTAGCAGATAGTAGATGCATGCTATGAGTGTTGCACCAGGAAACAGATGCCAAGGCATCTCAGCTGCGTTGGTGCTTGAGTGAATAAAGTAGGTGGCTACGAGCCCTAGCGCCGTGGCGGCTTGTATGATGACGAGAGGTTTGCCTTGTAGCTGGCAGGAGGCGCGCTTTGTGAAGCGAGAACTTCGTGTGTTGTCCTCAAAGATATTGACGATGCTGTCAACGATGAACTGGTGGGAGTGCGAAACGACCCAGGCTATGCACAAAAAACTTAACACAAATGCAATCGCTACACAGTCGTCCGTGTGTAGCGAGTAGTTTGTTGGCTCGCCGATGAAGGCTGTGCCAGCAATCGATTGCATGAAGTGTATGGGCATAAGATGTTTGTGCGGCGTTTAAGGTTGTAGCAGTGATGACGTGACAATGATGTCTGGATTTTTTTTAGAGTGCAGCGTATTTGCGTACTGCTTGGTTCCAAAGCGGAGTGTCTTCGCATAAGTGGATAGCCTCTTCGGGGGTGGTAGCTACGCTCCAGATTTGTTGATGTTCCTCGCGCATGAAGCGCTGGTTAACAGCCACTTTGAGTTGTTCGAGGAGAGGGTTGAAGTAGCCTTCGATGTTGAGCACAACGATGGGCTTGAGATACAGGCCTAATTGTTTCCACGTGATGATTTCGAGCAATTCCTCAAGTGTTCCCACGCCTCCAGGCAGGGCGATGCATGCTCCTGACACTTCGGCCATCGTTTGCTTGCGAGTGTGCATGTCGGGCGTAACGATGAGCTCGGTCATAGCGGGGTTGTGCCAACCTTCATCTACCATGAATTGAGGTATCACGCCAATAGCCTTGCCATTAGCGGCGAGCACTCCTTCTGTCGTTGCGCCCATAAGGCCTGTGCGCCCCGCGCCATTGATGAGCGCATGGCCTCGTTGCGCCATGAGAGCGCCTAAGTTGCGTGCAGCGTCGAGATAGACGGCTGGAACCTGTCCGCTCGACGCTGCATATACGGTAATGTTCATAGTTGTAAATAGGAATTAGCAGAAAACTGGGCTGTTAAGGAATTCCAGATATTCTAGAGCATCTAGATATTCTAGAGTTTCTAGATATTCCAGAGCTTCCGATCCTTTCATCCACTAAGAACTCTTAGAAAAACTTTGCCTTGATTTCTTCCACGAAGTCGAGTTTTTCCCAAGTGAAGAGTTCTACTTCGAGTTCCTTCTTGCCTGCGTACTTACTGTTGAATACCTTGGTTACGGTCTGAGGCATGCGGCCTACATGTCCGTAAGAAGCTGTTTCCTCGTAGATGGGCTGGCGGAGCTTGAGGCGTTCTTCGATGGCCTTGGGGCGGAGGTCGAAGATTTCCTTAATCTTTTTAGCTATCTCGCCATCAGTTAGCGATACGTGGCTCTTGCCATAGGTGTTGACGTAGATGGAGATGGGTTCTGCCACTCCGATTGCGTAGCTCAACTGTACGAGCATTTCGTCGGCCACGCCTGCTGCTACCATGTTCTTCGCAATGTGGCGTGCGGCATAGGCTGCAGAGCGGTCCACCTTTGAGGGGTCTTTTCCTGAGAAAGCTCCACCACCGTGAGCGCCCTTTCCGCCATAGGTGTCAACGATAATCTTGCGGCCAGTGAGGCCAGTGTCGCCGTGGGGGCCACCGATAACGAACTTGCCTGTAGGGTTTACGTGATATTTGATAGTTGACTTTTCGAAAAGCTCGCGCACTTCGGGAGTGTGAACGCGCTCCTTGATGAGGCGGGGCATAAGGATGGTGATGACGTCATCGTGGATTTGTTGGAGCATCATTTCGTCTGCCTTTTCCTGGCTGCCAGCTTGTTCGGCAGTGATAAAATCATCGTGTTGAGTAGAAACAACGATGGTGTCGATGCGTACGGCGCGGTCGTTGTCGTCGTATTCAATAGTCACCTGGCTCTTAGAGTCGGGGCGCAAGTATGTCATCACCTTACCTTCGCGACGGATGTCGGCGAGCACCATGAGGATGTCGTGAGCAAGAGCGAGGGGGAGGGGCATGTAAGTGTCGGTTTCGTTGTTAGCGTAGCCAAACATCATGCCTTGGTCGCCAGCACCCTGGTTCATGGGGTCTTTGCGCTCTACGCCGCGATTGATGTCGGCGCTTTGTTCGTGGAGGGCTGAGAAGATGCCACAGCTGTCAGCGTCAAACTTATATTCTGCCTTTGTATAGCCAATGCGCTTGATGGTGCGGCGCACGATTTCCTGGAGGTCGGCATAAGCGTCAGTCTTGATTTCGCCAGCCACTACTACCTGGCCTGTAGTAACGAGGGTTTCGCAAGCTACTTTAGACGTGGGGTCATACGCCAAAATTTCGTCAAGAACGGCGTCGCTGATTTGGTCGGCTACTTTGTCGGGATGTCCTTCTGAAACGGACTCTGAAGTGAAAAGATATGACATAGTTATATTGAGGTTATGAGGTTGTAAGGTTATGAGGCAATGAGTTTTTTTTGGTTTTTAGCTTTCTAGAATATCTAGAATATCTAGAGCATCTAGAGCATCTAGTTCATCTAGCTCTCCTCAGAACTTCTAAAAACAAAAAAATCTGCCCAACGCACCATTTGTGCGAAAGCAGAATGTGGAGCGCTCATGGCAAGTCCTTCTTGCCGAGCTTGATGCTCAGTTTTACTGAGGTGCTGTTCTAAGCGGGCCTCTATTTTAGCATTTTTTTGTGTGGTTGCAAGCAGCCAAATCTTTCCACATTCTAACTTTAGTGCAAAGTTACGAATTAAAGTGCGCTGTCCCAATGCTTTTCATCGTTTTTTAGAGTGTACGAGCAATAATTTATTATTTTCAGTTTAGGCTGTAATCTTGAGTTTGCGAATTGAGTTTTAATATTGTTGGATAGGTGATGTGAATGAGATTGTAATGTAAAATTTCTTTTTGTGTAAAATATTGTTATAAATTTGCAGGGAAGTGTAGGGACTAACAAATGAAAATCATAATTATATATTTTAGCTAATGAAAAAAATTATTCTTCCAGTAGTTCTCTTTGGAACTATTGTTGCGATGACGAGTTGTGGTTCGTCATCTCCAATGTTGTCGGCTTTGTCGCAAGGACAGGCTGCAGCGCCTTCAGCATCAACGGCAACATCTCAGCCTTCAGATGCCGTTTCTTCAGGACTCGAAAAATTGTTGGGTTCACTCCTTGGCGGTTCTTCGCTTAAACAATCTGATATCGTAGGTACTTGGAACTATAAAAGTGCAGATTGCGTGTTCGAAACGGAGAACTTCTTGATGAAGGCAGGGGGCGAAATGGCAGCTGCCAAGGTGGAAGAGAAGATTAACAACGCGCTTGCAAAGTTTGGTGTGATGCCTGGGCAGTTTAACTTCACTTTCAACCAAGATAATACTTACACAGCAACCATCATGGGACGTACGATTCAAGGAAACTACGTCCTCGACCTAGAGAATAAAAAGATGACGTTCACCTATTTGAATGGCTTGGGTACTATCTCGCCTCAGGTGGTGAAAAATGGCAATACGATGAGCCTTCTTTACGATGCCGATAAGCTGTTGAAATTCCTGACAACCATTTCAGCCAAGTCGTCAAACTCAACGCTTGCTACGCTTAGCACACTGATGAGTTCGTACGATGGTATGCTCATTGGCATGGAGCTGCAAAAGTAAAAAGACTGCAGCCCAGGGAGGTAAGAAATTGCGACAGTAAAGCAGAAAAATGCTGAACAAACATGAATCAAAGCAGATTTGGATTTCTGCCGAAAATGTTGTATCTTTGTACTACAAGGAGGAAACTACGCAGTTTCCTCCTTTTTTTGACCCCCAAAATGGCAAAAACAACCTCAAAGGTCATTAAAATTTCTTCAAACATCGGAGAAACGATCTTTGATGTCGTTTCTCCTACCTTGCATATCATTATTTTTACCTCCAATTTTGCTCTCAAAACCTCCAATTTCAAACAAAATACAACTTTTTTTGTTTTTCTAAAGCAGACAAAAGAGCAAAGGGATTTTTATAGAGTACAGATAACAGAGTACAGAGCACAACTGCCCTCCGGATGGTTTCTTGTCAACTCGTTTACTCGTCAACTTGTTTACTAAAATGTACAGAGTACAATTACCATACGGAAATATTTCAACGAGTGAGTCAAACAGTTGGCAGATGTAGCTGAATTATCCTCCTGAGTTAGTTGAATTAGGAGGTTTCTTCATCCGATAACGGGTGGGGAGGTGAGGGGCGTATAGCGATGTCGATGTAGTCTATTGTATATATGTAAAAGCGGGTGTGCCTGGCACACCCGCTTTGGGTTAAACATTAATTATGTTAATTCGCTAGCCTTTTTATTGAGGTTAATGGAGGATTGAGCGCAGTTTTTCGTTGTCGTGCTCTTGTGTGTGTTTTTCCTTCTGTTTCTGCAGTTGGCGTGCGATAGAGTCGCAGCAGAGGTCGATGGCTTCTTCGAAACTGTCGGCAATCTTGCTGGTGTGAAGTTCGCTGCCGCCTGCGTGGATGTTGAGGTTTACTTCTTTGTTCATTGCCGTTTCGGGCTTAACAACTTTGAGAATTATGTCAACATTGGCAATGTCGTTAGCCTTTCCTAACTTAGAGACTTTTTTCTCAATGTACTCGTGCAACTTTTCTGTTGCGTTGAAGTGGATGGATTGAACTCTAATTTCCATAGTAATCCTCCTTTATTTTTAGGTTAGTATTATGCCCTTGGATGGGCTTTGTCGTATTCTTTCTTCAGTTCCACAAATGTGGTGTGGGTGTAGATTTCTGTGGTGGCTATGCTTTCGTGTCCGAGGAGTTGCTTGACGGATTCGAGGTTGGCTCCGTTGTTGAGGAGCGCTGTGGCATATGTGTGGCGTAGCACGTGGGGACTCCGTTTAGGTTGCGTTGTGACCATCGAGAGGTAGTGCTTAACGATATTTCGGACTTCGGCGGGTTGCATCGGTTTGCCATTAGGGCGGCTGAATAAATACTCAGTCTCCGCGATGCCAGCATTCTGCTTTAGCTGCAGGAAGGTTTCGAATGCCTGCTTTAGCTCGGCTCCAAAGGGGATGATACGATGCTTGTTGCGTTTACCTAGGACTTTAAGTTCAGCGTTGCGCAGGTCGATGTTGTTGTGCGTGATGCCGATGAGTTCGGAAAGGCGAATGCCTGTGCTGTAGAACGTGAGCAGTATTAGGTAGTTGCGTTGTGATTCGTAGTCATTGCCAAACTCGATATTGTCGAGTAGGTGGTTGATTTCTTTTTCTTTTAGAAATGTCGGTAGGTGGCGCTTGGTCTTGGGGTTTGCCACCCATCGTGTGGGGTCTTTGGTGATGCGGTTGGTGAGCAGTAAGTATTTATAGAATGAGCGTACGGCGCTCATCTTTTTGCGGATGGTGAGTGGTGAGATATTTTTGTCTGCCACTTCTGCTATCCAGTTTCTCAGCACATCCTTATCGAGTGTTTCCCAATTGAGCTTCTCTTCTGTGCGTCGGATGTATCGCCAAAGTTCTATGAGTGTTGATTGATAGATGCTTGCGGTGGCTTTAGAGTAGCCTTTGTCGGCAAGCAGGTAGTTGATAAATTGGTCGACCGACTTCATATAGGCAAAATTAAAGAAGTTTTCGGATTCCAACAAAATTTTGAATAATAAAGTTGGCAGGATATGTTGTACAACCTAATTATCGGGTGATGATGTGAAGGCGAGGATAGGAATGAAAGTCAATTTCTTTGTGTGGTTAGGTAGTGGTCTGTCAAATAGTAGTAATTAAAGGTAGGTTCTAGAACCTACCTTAAGTAACGTAAAAAAAGAGCCATCCGAGATTCGGATGACTCTTTATCTTGAATGCGAACGTTGAATTAGTTTTCTTCGTTGCGCTTGAGCTGCTGAACATAAACAGCGTGTTCCATAGCGAGACGCTTGAGAACAGAGGGCTTGTCGAACTGCTGACGAGCGCGGAGTTCACGTACTACACCAGTCTTTTCGAATTTACGCTTAAACTTCTTGAGGGCCTTTTCAATGTTTTCGCCTTCCTTAACAGGTACTACAATCATTGTGTTAATTATTTATTTGTTAATTACTTATATTCACTATAAGCATGCGATACGGATAAAGTATTCGCTTGCGGAGTGCAAAATTACGCATAATTTTTAATATGGCAAATTTTGCAACTGCTTTTTTGCTCCCGATGTTAATGAGCAACTCAGTTGAGTTGTGACTCTGGTGGGAAATGATTGTGTAAACGACCCTCCTTTCTACTTCGTTTAAATATGTGGCACTTTGCCACGTGGTTGTAATTATTATGCTTATAGCGTTGTTGTCTTAAATGTTGTCTTAAAGTATGATGCGACGAGCGCCCATGTAGCGTGAGCTGTAATATTTTTCAGTGGATTTATCTACCTTTATGCCTTGGCGGCTTGCGTGGACGAATGTGAAGCGTCCGGAGTTCTCGTCAACATCGACCACGATGCCTACGTGGCCTACACGATTGGGAGCATTCTCGCCTCCGAAGAATACGAGGTCGCCAGGTTTGAGGTCCTTGCATTGCGTGATACGCTGGCCTTCGGCAAACTGGGAGTGAGAGGTGCGTGTGAGCGTGATGTTCTGCTCGTTGAATACGTAGCGCGTGAAGCCTGAACAATCAAACCCCTTTGGACTGCTATTGCCGTAGGAGTATCTTACACCGAGATATTTCAGTGCGGTGTTGATGATGTTGTCGGCTTTTGCGATGCGTTCTACTTCGGAGATGCGGGCATCGGCTTCGGCTATTTCTACAGGGTCGTACTCCGCCTCGATGGCAACAAACATATTGCCATCTTTCGCTGCTGGCAGTATGAAAAACATTGCCATCACAGCGGTAAGTATGTAGCGAGTGTAGCGCATGACCTTTCTGTAGATTTTTATTAGCGGGTGCAAAAATACGAATTTATTTTGAAATGACCAAATAATGAGGGCGTTGGCTGTTTAATCATCACTTAATGAGGTTATGTCGGTTGGCCATTTTGCGTATTTTCTCAGTGATGTAGGCTTTGAATTCGTCGTTCTCGAGGATGTGGATGTCTTCGTAAAGTCCCAGGACGAAACGCCCGATGCCTTTGAAACTACAAACGTTTACGTCGAGGCGGTAGTGCTCGTTGCCTAAGGGGCTGATGTGTGCTTCGGCGTCGGGGTATTCCTCAAGCAGTACGCTTTTTGCTAACGCTCCCATGTGGAGGGATACGGGCACGGTGCTTTCGCCTGTGAAGTGGAAAACGTCGGTGAGGGGAGAGGTGTGGCGTTCCTTGTAGCTCCAGCGCAGGTCGATGATGTCAACGCTCTCCGCGCGTGAAATCTTGAACGTCTTATTGGTTAAGGAGTCGATTTCGAAGCAACGAACCTCGGTGTTGTTTGCTAAAAAAAGGAAGGGCTCGACAATGCGGTCGCTTACCTTTCCGCTGCTTGGTGAGCAGTAATTGCGCAGACGTACCACTTGCTCGAGCTGCACGGCTTCGTGTAAGTTGGCGAGGTTAGCAGCGGTGTGAGCGTCTATTCCGTGGTGGGCGAGTACTTTCTTATGATAGAGTGAAGAGAACTTTTCGCAAAGGTGGCGCACTTCGGGCGATCGGTCGTTAACGGAGTTGAGCACGTTGAGGATGGTGAGGGCTTCATCGTTGGTGAAGCGAATGCCTTGTAGTAGCTCGTTGAGATAGGGCGAGTGAGGCGCAATGCTGTATTTGGTTTTGACCTTAATGAGTTCCAGTCCTGTTTCGCGAAAGTCTTCGAGCAGGCGATAGACCCTTCGGGTGCTGATATCGAGCTTTGTTGCGATGTCTTCAACGCCGATGGGGCTGTTGTTGACAAGCATGCTGAGCGTCCTGAGTTGAAGTTGAATGGGATTAAGTGACATGGGGTAGATATGGAGGTGGGTTGAGCTACTTAAGAATGATTTCGCCATCTATGACTTCGATGCGGTTTTCGACTGACAGCTGTTGCCAGGCTTGACGCTTCATGTCTGAGGTGGCTTGAGGGGCAATTCTTGCGAAGTCGGCGGTGGGGTGAGGCTGCTTGTCGGCAAGAATGGCTAGGATTTCCGCCATGATGTCGGCTACGTTTAGTGGTTGGCGTTTGCGGTTGAGGCATACGTCGCAACTGTTGCAATCTTGAGGATGTTCTTCGCCGAAATAGGTGAGCAGTGTGCGGCTTCGGCATTCTTTATCGTCGTCGGCATAGGCGATCATTGCATTGACCTGTCGCTCGTATTGTTCGCGTCGCTCTTTGTAAACGGAGGGGGCAAAGTACAGGTGGCAACCATCTTCGCGGCGCTGTCGGTAGGTGATGTAGGCCGTGTTTTTCTTGGGGACATAATTGAGTACTCGCAGGAATGTGAGGTGGCGCAGGGCTTCATAGACTTCGCGCGAGGTGAGTCCGCATTCTTTGCCGATGCGGTCTTCCTCAATATTAATATAGTCGGCGAAGACACCACAATAGATTCTGAGTACGGCAGTGAGTACGCGGTCTAGGTTCTGCCCTGAGAGGCGTTGCTGATAAAGCTCGTCGCGCGTCATGATGAAGATAAGGCGCGATATGCCTTCGTCGGGTTCGCGATAGTCGATATATCCAGCGTAGGTGAGCAGGTGGAGTGCACTTTCTGCTTGTACGGGGAAGTGCTTGAAGCTGACGCAGAACTTGTCAAGGTTGAATTCGCGTGTTGTGTTTTCGCCGTCGTCAACAGCTATTTGGAAGTAGCTACCCAGGTGGTCATAGACTTTACGGACGTAGTCGAGTGGGGGGTAGGTTTCGGGGATGCGTCGAAGCATGCGCTTCGCGTCGGCACGGTCGTTGAGGAGAACGGCAAAAGCGCGTTTGCCATCGCGTCCCGCTCTGCCTGCTTCTTGAAAGTAAGCTTCGATGGAGTCGGGAAAATCCATGTGGATTACGAGGCGTACGTCGGCTTTGTCGATGCCCATGCCAAAGGCATTTGTGGCGACCATCACTCGGGTGTCGCCTTCCTGCCATGATTCTTGGCGAATGTCTTTATCAAGGTTTGTAAGGCCTGCATGATAGTTGAGAGCGCTGATGCCCTCGGCATTAAGCAATGCGGAGATGTCTTGCGTGCCTTGTCGGCTGCGCGTATAGACGATGGCCGAACCTTCAACACGGCGCAGGATGTGGAGCAACTCGTTTTCCTTATTATCCGTGTAGCGTACGATGTACTGAAGGTTTCTTCTTTCAAAGCTCATTCTGAACACGTTGGCTTCTTTGAAGCTTAGTCGCTCTTGAATGTCGTCAATTACGCGAAGTGTTGCTGTAGCAGTGAGGGCTAGAACGGGTGCTTGAGGGTGGTACTTGCGAATCTCTGCGATGTTCAGGTAGGCCGGACGAAAGTCGTAGCCCCATTGTGAGATGCAGTGGGCTTCGTCAACCGTGAAGAAGCACACCCTCATGCGGCTCATCTTATGGACAAAGATTTCGGAAGACAAACGTTCGGGGGAAACGTAAAGGAATTTTACGGCTCCGAATACGGCATTGTCGAGGATGCGGTCGGTCTCCTGGCGTGGCAGTCCGCTGTAGATGGCTTCAGCGGAGATGTTGCGCTGTTTGAGGTGTGCCACCTGGTCCTTCATTAAGGCAATGAGGGGAGTGATGACAATGCAGACGCCCTCCATACTCAGTGCCGGCACTTGAAATGTGATGCTCTTGCCACCACCAGTAGGCATGAGACCCAGCGTATCGCGTCCGCTAGCGATACTGCTGACAATCTCGGCTTGAATGCCTCGAAAGTCGGGGTAACCCCAATATGTTTGTAGGATTGACTTGTATTTATCCATGGAGTGGCTGTTTGAGTGAATGAGCGTTGTTTTTGAGTTGTTTGAGGGAGGGGTAGAGCCTGGAAACAGCATGGCGTCGAAAAGTAGGTTGGGAAAACAGCCTTACTTTTCGACGCCAAAACTTTGGTTGCGGCTATCGAAGGTCTTCAAGCGGACGAATATCTTCGATTTGGAGTTGTACTTCGCCGCGTTTGTGAGTGTTTTCTTCGATGGCGTAGCAGATGTCGAAGGCTCGTTTGGTTTTAATGTAACGTGCTTGTGAACTTTGTCCGAAGGCGATGCCATTCATGATGGTGTTGCTCTTGTTGTCAACGAGTTCAAGCTTGATGTGTTCCTGACCGCGTCCCACTACCTTGCTCGTGCCATAGTCATACACCTTCTGAGTGCAGAAAATGGGCTTGGGATTACCAGGACCGAAGGGGGCAAACTTCTTTAAGTCTTGATAGAACTTAATATTGACATCGCTGAAGTCGAGCAGACCGTCGATGTCGAGTGTGGGTTGTGTTTGCTCGTCAAGAATGTGCTCAGAGACGTAGGCTTCAAAGCGTTGTTTGAATTTTTCTACGTTCTCTACCTTCAGAGAAAGTCCTGCAGCATAGGTGTGTCCGCCAAAATTTTCCAAAAGGTCTGCGCAACTTTGTACGGCGCTATATACGTCGAAGCCTGAAACGGAGCGAGCCGACCCTGTGGCGATGCCGTCGGAATTGGTGAGCACCACTGCTGGGCGATAGTAGAGTTCCGTGAGGCGTGAGGCTACGATACCGATTACCCCTTTATGCCATGCTTCGTTGAAAATTACTACTGAGCGATGGTCTTCAATTCCTGGTGTGGACTTTGCCATCTCGATAGCTTCCTCCGTCATCTGTTTGTCGAGGTCTTTGCGCGCTTCGTTGTATTGGTCGATGCGGTTGGCAATCTCTACTGCGGTGGGGTAGTCGCGCTCGACAAGGAGTTCCACAGCTTCACGGCCGTTTTGCATGCGTCCAGAGGCATTGATGCGAGGTCCGATTTTAAAGATGATGTCGCTCATTGTTAGCTCACGATCACTCACTCCGCATATTTCTGCAATAGCTTTTAACCCCACAGATGGGTTGCTGTTGAGTGCTCTCAAACCATGGTGGGCCAAGATGCGGTTTTCGCCCATGATGGGCACGATGTCGGAGGCAATACTGATAGCGCAGAGGTCGAGCAGGGAGTGGAGTTTGTTGAACTCAATGCCATTGCTCTGAGCAAATGCCTGCATAAACTTGAAGCCAACGCCGCAGCCCGAGAGGTCGGTGTAGGGATAGTGGTTGTCGGCTCGCTTGGGATTGAGAATCGCTACTGCATTAGGCAGTTCTTCATCGGGCACGTGGTGGTCGCAGATGATGAAGTCGATGCCGAGGCTTTTGGCATAAGCGACTTCGTCAATAGCCTTTATGCCGCAGTCGAGTACGATGATGAGGTTTACCCCCGATTCGGCAGCAAGGTCAATGCCTTTCATCGAAACGCCGTACCCTTCATTGTAGCGGTCGGGGATGTAGTAGTCTATGTTTGAGTAGTACTGCTGTAGGAATTTATAGACCAATGCTACGGCAGTACATCCGTCCACATCGTAGTCGCCATATACCAGGATGCGCTCTTTATGTCCCATTGCCTGGTTGAGACGATCGACGGCAGCTTGCATGTCGTTCATTAAGAAGGGGTCGTGAAGGTCAGTGAGCTGCGGACGGAAAAAACGCTTCGCTGCTTGCGGAGTAGTGAAGCCGCGTTGTACTAGCAAGTGGCTCAGCACGGGATGTATCCCGAGGCTCTCAGCCAGTTGCCCTTCGGTCGCTGCGGCTTCAGGGGCAGGAAGTTCGTAATTCCATTTGTATATCATTGTGTTTTTTATTAGTAAACGAGTTTTGAGTGAACGGGTAAACGGGAGAGAGTGAGTTAGAAGGCGGAATATGGTTGTTGTCAACGGTTGACTCGAACGTAGATTGTTTCGCTTGGATTTTGCACTCTCTCGGTTGTACTCCGTTGGTTGGGGGATATATTATTCCCAAATTAGCATGTAAAGTTAATAATTTCTTATAATTTATCCGTCAATAATATCCTATTTTCGTCGTTTGGTGAAATATTTTAAACTTAAGTGTCTCTTAGTCGGGGGCAAAATGTAACTTTGTAAGTCTTTGTGGACGCATAGCGAAAAAGTGGTGCTGTGCGTTTGTGGACAAGAATTATAAATTAATTTTAGGTTTATGAAACTTCGAATTTCCGTTACGTTGGCAATGTTGCTGACAGCAGTGGCTCTTTTTGCGCAGGGCACGGCAAAATATGTGTTCTATTTCATCGGTGATGGCATGGGTGTGAACCAGGTAAATGCAGCTGAAACTTATCTCGCTGCATTGGAAGGACGTATAGGTACGAAGCATATGGCATTCGCGTCTTTTCCCCACGTGGCATTGGTGCATACGGAATCGGCAACGAATGGTGTGACCGACTCTGCCGCAGGGGGCACGGCGCTTGCTACGGGTGAGAAAACCAAGAACGGCGTGATTTCGATGACGCCCAACGGTGAGTATTCTATCAGCAGCATCGCTTCGATGGCTAAGGAAAAAGGCATGGCGGTTGGTGTCGCTACATCGGTGAGCATAGACCATGCTACGCCTGCAAGCTTCTATGCCCATGAGTCGTATCGCGGAAACTATCATCGCATAGGCCACGACCTCTTGGATGCTGGCTTTGATTTCTATGCTGGTTCTGCATTCCTGCAACCTACGCACAAGGATTGTCCTAACGAAGCACCTCTCTATTCGCTTTACGAAGAAGCTGGTTATACTATTATGAAGGGTGCTGCTATCGATAAGAAGAAAGCAAAGAAAGCTAAGTGCCTCATGCTTTTGCAGTCGGACGAAGCCAATGCCTTCGACAATACAGCGCTTCCCTATGCGCTTGATCGTGGCGAGAACGACCTTACGCTGGCAACGATTGTAGAAACAGGTATTGATTTTTTGAAGAAGAAAAGCAAAGATGGTTTCTTCTTTGCTATTGAAGGGGGCAAAATCGACTGGGCTTGTCATGCTAATGACGCTGCTGCCGTTATTAACGAAACGCTTGACCTGGACGAAGCCGTAAAGGTGGCGCTTGAATTTTATAAAAAGCATCCTGACGAAACTCTCATAGTTGTTACTGCTGACCACGAGACGGGTGGTATGTCGCTCGGCACTGGTGCTTACGAACTTCGTCTTCACCTCTTGCAGTATCAGAAGATGAGTGCGTGGAAATACACCAAGCATATTTCGCAGTTGCACACCAAGCTTGGAGATGGTTTCACCTGGGACGTTGTGAAGGCTGACCTCACTGAAAACTTCGGTTTCTGGAAACATATTCAGATTAGCGAACGTCAGGAAGCACGCTTGAAGAAGGCTTACGAAGCCATCGTTGCGGGCAAGGCTGAAGGCAACAAGAGTCTCTATTCTCAGGAAGATGCGCTCTCTACAACTGCTAAGGACATCATCAACCGTGCCGCTCTTGTGGGTTGGACCAGTGGCGGACATTCCAATGGCTATGTTCCCGCCTTTGCTATCGGTGTCGGCGCAGAGCATTTCTCTGGACGTATCGACAATACCCAAGTCGCAATACGCACCCGCCAAGCATTCACACTCACTAAGGAAGAGCGCAATATGAGACTTAAATAATAGGTCTGCCTTCCTCCAACTTCCATAAACTAAAATAAACTTCAAGACCTTTATAGATGAAGGAATTTATACAATCAGAAGCCAAGACGGAAACCGCCGTCCTTGTGGCGATAATTACAAAGAAACAAGACGAACGCAAGACCAATGAATATCTCGATGAACTTGAATTTTTGGCTGAAACGGCAGGGGCTGTTACGGTGAAGCGATTCACGCAACGGCTCGATGGTCCCAGCAGTGTGAGCTATGTGGGCAAGGGCAAGCTCGAGGAAATTCGTCAGTACATTGAGATGGAAGAAGAGGCTGAGCGCGAGGTGGGTATGGTTATCTTCGACGACGAACTCTCCGCAAAGCAGTTGCGTAATATCGAAGCGGAGCTGAAGGTGAAAATCCTTGACAGAACAAGCTTGATTCTTGACATCTTTGCCATGCGTGCGCAGACAGCAAATGCTAAGACGCAGGTAGAACTTGCGCAGTATCGCTACATGTTGCCTCGTCTCCAACGTTTGTGGACCCACTTGGAACGACAGCGCGGTGGCGCCGTAGGCCTTCGAGGACCAGGTGAAACGCAGCTAGAAATGGACCGCCGTATCATCCTCAACCGTATGTCGCTTCTTAAGGAACGTCTGGCAGAAATCGACAAGCAGAAGACTACGCAGCGCAAAAATCGTGGACAGATGATTCGTGTGGCTCTCGTGGGCTATACCAACGTAGGGAAGTCAACGCTTACCAATCTTTTGGCCAAGAGCGATGTGTTTGCTGAAAACAAGCTCTTTGCTACGCTCGACACAACGGTGCGTAAGGTGATTATCGACAATCTTCCTTTCTTGCTTACTGATACGGTAGGTTTTATTCGCAAACTTCCCCACGACTTGGTGGATTCCTTTAAGTCAACACTCGATGAAGTGCGCGAGGCTGACATTCTTTTTCATGTAGTAGATGTTAGTCATCCCGACTTTGAGGAGCAGATGCAGGTGGTGAATCAGACGTTGACCGACCTTGGGTGTGCCGACAAACCTACGGTTATCGTTTTCAATAAGATGGATGCATATACCTGGACTGAAAAGGAAGCCGACGACCTCACTCCCAGCACGAAGGAAAATGTGTCGCTCGACGACTTGATGCAAACCTGGATGGCACGTACCGAAGATTGCATCTTTATCTCAGCCCGTCAGCGTACGAATATAGAAGAGCTACGCAGTCTGCTCTATAGTCGCGTGCGTCAGCTCCATGTGCAGAAGTATCCTTACAACAACTTCCTCTTCGAGCAGTATAACGAGCAGGGGGAAGTAGAATAGAAGTGGTTGTCACAATAGAAAATATCCGCATAGTTTGCTTTCGAAAGCAGGCTATGCGGATTTTGTTTGCTTATAAATTTAGCATGTAAATAGTGGTCGACAATCCTAAGGAACCTTAGACAAACTCTTCGCCCAATTTTATTTGAGCTTCGGTCATGAGTCGGCGTACCATGGAGGAGTCGCCATTGGGGCAGATTACTAATACACCATCTTTTTCGGCAATGAGATAGCCTTCGAGCTCGGATATAACAGCAACCTTTGCATCGGGCAGGCAAACGAGATTTCCTGCAGCATTGTCGAAAAGTACCTTTGTGGGAGTGATAACGGCGTTGTAGTTGGTATCTTTGTCTTCCACCTCATGCAGTTCGGTCCATGCACCAACGTCGGCCCAGCCGAAGTCGCATGCCATGACGCTGATGTTAGATGTTTTTTCCAAAAGCAGGAGGTCGAGTGCTTGGTGGGTGAGGGCAGGATAGTGTTGTTGTGCCAGCTGTTTTTCTTGCTCAATGCTTAGGGGTGATGATGCAGAGTTGAAAATGTCGCTAAGTTGTGGTATTTCGTTTTCAAGCATCTTGTGCATCGTTTCTGTGTTGCAGACGAAGAGGCCCGAGTTCCAAAGAAATTCTCCGCTTTGTACAAACATTTCAGCAAAGTGAAGGTCAGGCTTTTCAGTAAACGATTGTACGCTGGCAAGGTTGTTGCCTTTTTGTTCGCCCATCTGTATGTAGCCATAACCTGTGTTGGGGGTTGTGGGCTTAATGCCCAAAACTACAAATTCAGGGTGGCTTTGAGCGTGGTTAAGAGCTGTCAGAATTTGTTCTTCAAAGCGTTGTTCGTTCACAATATGCTGGTCGGCAGGAGTAAGGATGATGTTCACCTTTCCATAGCGAGTGCGTATGATTTCGCTGGTCCATGCCGCTGCGGGAGCGGTAGATAGCTGGACAGGCTCTGCAATAATTTGCGTTTCGCTGATTTCAGGAAGTTGTTCTTTCGTTAGATTTACGTATTCGCCAAAAGTCGAGATATAGATGTTCTCAAGCGGAATAAACTTGGCGTATCTGTCGAAGGTCGCTTGCAACAATGTGCGGCCTGTTCCAAAGAAGTCAAGAAATTGTTTAGGGTGTTGCTTTCGGCTGCAGGGCCAGAGTCGGCGGCCTATACCGCCCGCAAGGATTATACAATAGTTATTGGAGTTATTCATGATGTAGTAAATGATTGATTTAGGTGATAAACAGGGTGATGTATGAATACGGATCTACAATCAATGTTTTTATAGGTGCTAAGGTAGTGATATTTCTTCATATAAATAGCATTTGAGCAAAAAAAGAAGTAAAATTAGTGATGTTTTAAGCAGAGTGGGCTATTAGCAAATCAACTAAAGGTAATTTATAGAACCTACCTAAAATTGAAGTTTTCTAACAAAACATCTAAAAAAATGACAAAAAAAGTATAAACCCTTTGTCAGTTTCAAAAAACTTCCTATCTTTGCACCGCAATTCAGAAATCAAGTCATTGCATTGCAGCCCAGATGGCGGAATCGGTAGACGCGCTGGTCTCAAACACCAGTAGGGCAACCTGTGCCGGTTCGACCCCGGCTCTGGGTACAAAATTTAATTTGTAACTCCTTGTAAGTAAATGCTTGCAGGGAGTTTTTTTATTTGTTGCTGTGTGCCAATCTCGCCAAAAGAAAAGATTTGCGAGATTCCAAGATTCGCGCGAGAAAAAATGAGTGCAAACGGATTTTAATCTTACTGATAATTTTATTTTCAAGAGAGGAAAATTATTTTTCATTACTTGAAAATAAAATTATCTTTCTTGAAAAAATATTGGTTGCTAATGTGTGAAAAAATATTAACGCTGATTGAAAATGTGGTGAGATTGTTTTTAGAGTTTCAGCAAAATTGTATTTTTGCAATACTAACGAAAATAGTATTTAGTACAAAACTATAATTGATATGAAGAAAAGTGATTTGATTCGCGTAGCGATTGTGGGCTACGGTAATATTGGTAAGTATGCAATCGAAGCTGTTGAGGCTGCTCCCGATATGGAAGTTGCAGGAGTTGTGCGCCGTAATGTTGCTGCAAATAAGCCTGCTGAGTTGGCTGCGTATGATGTTGTTTCGGACATTCAGGAACTGAAAGATGTAGATGTCGCAATCTTGGCTGCTCCCACACGTAGCATAGAAGATATGGCAAAGAAAATTTTAGCTTTGGGAATCAATACGGTGGATAGTTTTGATATCCACCCACAGATTGTGTCTCTTCGCGCGTCGTTAGCTGAGGCTGCCAAGGCGGCTGGAGCTGTGAGCATAATTTCGGCAGGTTGGGATCCAGGTAGCGATAGTGTTGTTCGTGCATTGCTGCAGGCAGTGGCTCCTAAGGGGCTAACTTATACAAACTTTGGTCCTGGTATGTCGATGGGACACACTGTGGCAGTAAAAGCAATTGATGGTGTGAAGGCAGCGCTCTCAATGACGATTCCTACGGGTCAGGGCATTCATCGCCGCATGGTTTATATCGAACTTGAAGAGGGTTTTGAATTCGAAAAGGTGGCAGCGGCTATCAAGGCTGATGCTTATTTTGTGAATGACGAGACACATGTAATTCAGGTGCCTTGTGTTGATGATGTGATTGATATGGGGCATGGTGTGAATCTTGTGCGCAAGGGCGTGTCAGGAAAAACTCAGAATCAGATGTTCGAGTTTAATATGAAGATCAACAATCCTGCTTTGACGGGTCAGGTGCTTGCCTGCGCTGCTCGTGCTTCTATGCGTCAGGCACCAGGATGTTACACAATGATTGAAGTGCCCGTGATCGACTTCCTTAGTGGAGATCGTGAAGAACTTATTGCGCATTTGGTGTAAAAGATTTAGTTAATTTGTGTTGCAGAGACGATGTATTGTTGTACATTGGTTTGTTTAGTAGAGTAAGTTCAATGTAGAGGCGTTCCGCTGGGATTTATGTTATGAGCGAATTAGAACAGCATAAAATTAGTTTTTTAGTTGCGCTGATCAATGAGTTTGGGCAGCGATTCGGATTGTCGAATGTTGAATCGTACCGTTATATTAGTAAATATGGGGGCATTCAAATGTTTCTCGAGCACTATGATATTTTACACACCCTGTCATTTCGTGATATGGTGGATGGTTTAGTGGCTTTTTGTAAAAGGAAAGGAGGGACCATAGGATGAAATTGTATCATGGTTCAAATACTAATATTGAAATTATAGACTTGACTAAATCCAAGCGGTATAAAGATTTTGGACAGGCTTTTTATCTTTCTGCTGAAAAAGAGCAAGCTCGGAAAATGGCTATTGCAAAAGTCGTGCAGTTTGGAGGTGAGGAGTCTGTTTCTATATTTGAATTTGATGAAGAATGTCTTTCATCGAAAGATTTCAAAGTTAAAAAGTATACCGAATATTCTAAAGAATGGGCTGAATTTGTATTTAATAATCGTGATGAGCGTCAAGAATTTCAGCATGAATATGATATAGTTTATGGGCCTATTGCGGATGATTATGTTGGTTTGCAAATTCGTGAATTTAAGCGTCAAAGTATTACGTTTGAGCAATTTCTTGCAAATATACGTTACCATAAGGGAATAACTTTTCAATATGCTTTCTGTACACAGAGGGCTGTAGAACAATTAGTTAGAATATGACACTTTCAGAAGGACAATTTCAATATATGGTGGAGGGCATGACTGTCGATTTGATTCGTATGGTAATGGAAAAAGAAGGTTTGAGTATGTCGGGCGCTTTCGAAAAAGTTTATAATTCCGTGACCTATCAAAATTTGCTTAATCCTCAATCACAATTGTATTTCCAAAGTCCTGGGTATGTTTATGTAGTGCTTAGTGAAGAAAGGAAGGGTAGATAATCGTTTTGTTCTAATATGTTTTTGTTTTTTTAAAAACAATTGCATAGTCAATGCTGCGTCATGTATAGGTAGGGTCTGAAGAATATGGCTTGGTTGCAGCGATGCCTATTGGTATGTCGCAGGTTGCTTCTGTTAACTTTGAAGCCAATTTGAAGGTGGGCGATACCGTGCAAAAGGGTGACCTGTTAGGTTATTTCTTGTTCGGAGGTTCAGATTTTGTTTTGGTGTTCCAGGAAAAAGCAGGGTTTAAGCTTACTGCGCCTACCAATGGAAATGATGCATGGCAACATATCCTGATGGGTGAGAAGTTAGGAGAACTGACTAAGTAAGAATATTACTTTATTTAAAGAGGTTGTGTCGAAATAAAAAAAGTTTGACACGTCCTCTGTTTTTTTTTGTATAGATGCAACTCCGTGCGGATGGAACTTTATTTTTTTAGTGAAAAACAACCTCCCTCTTTTTCACAATCTGCATTTCTACAACCTCACGACCTTACAACCTCACAATCTTATAACCTCACGACCTCACAACCTATATATAATATATGAGTATCATCTTACAATCCGATATCTTCGCCTTCATGTTGGTTCTACTTTTGGGCGTGATTTGATAGTTTTGGATATGCATTTAATAAAGCTTGTAAAGCATAAGGACTTTATTTTCTTAAAAATGCGGGCTTTTTAAACAAAAAAAATACTAAAATGTTTTGCGGATAAAAAAATATGCCTAACTTTGCAACCGATTTGAGAGCTAAACTCATTTTATGGGCAAATACCAGAGTGGCCAAATGGGGCAGACTGTAAATCTGCTGGCTTACGCCTTCGGTGGTTCGAATCCATCTTTGCCCACATAGGTTTGCGGAAGTAGCTCAGTCGGTAGAGCACTAGCCTTCCAAGCTGGGGGTCGCGAGTTCGAACCTCGTCTTCCGCTCTCTATTATTGCTGTTATAGCTCAGCGGTAGAGCACTTCCTTGGTAAGGAAGAGGTCGCGAGTTCAAGTCTCGCTAACAGCTCTTCCGTTATTAAAAGAAAATCATTAACAAATTAATATTTTAAGCAATGGCTAAAGAACAATTTCAACGTACCAAGCCTCACGTAAACATCGGTACGATCGGTCACGTTGACCACGGTAAGACTACTCTTACAGCTGCTATTACTACTGTATTGGCAAAGAAGGGTCTTTCTGAATTGCGTTCATTCGACTCTATCGACAACGCTCCCGAAGAAAAGGAACGTGGTATCACTATCAACACTTCACACGTTGAGTACGAAACTGCTAACCGTCACTACGCTCACGTTGAC
>JAZLDQ010000022.1:0-43344 GCA_045614785.1 Alloprevotella sp. | reverse complement strand
TTTACTCTGTACGATAATCAGCAGAAAGTTAAAACGACAGGTATCCTTCTCTCAAATCGTAACACTCATAAGGATGACACTGATGTATTACGTAGATCTTATCTCATTCTTGGAAAACCCGAACAAAGATGAGTTGAAAATACTCTCAGAGAAGGATATTTCACCTCATATACAGTTGCTATTATTTGAGTAAGGGGGCTTACTTTTCAAAAATAATATCCACATCACCATTTTATCGGGGATGTGGATACATAAAGTGTGCCGTTTCAAAGTTTACCGGACAGCAATATTTATTTTTTATCTTTTTACAAAACAGCATAATTGACGATTCGTCAACTAAAATTTAAACAATCGTTAAAAAACAGGGGTTTTGCCAAAAAAATTAACTTAAATTTTGCAGACTCTTAAATGTGATTTACATTTGCACCATGAAGAAATTAACAATCTGGATCATCGCCATTTTGATGAGTGCTTCTTTCTTCACCTTGCTCGGTATGCAGGTGTATTATTTTGAGCGAGTAGTAAGAATGCGCAAGGAGCAATTCGACGTGTCAGTAAACAGAAGTCTGTTTCGCACGGTTCGACAAATTGAAGACAATGAAGTAGAGGAGGCATTGAAACACATTGTAATGAATACCAATGTGAGTAGTAGCAACAGTAAAGTGCCAACGCAAACTCTCCTCGACACAACCGACCAACAGTTTACTCATTTATTAGCTAATTTAGCCGAAAAGTCATCCCCGGCTGCAGGTCTCACTCTTAACCGACCATTACCTTTAGGTCCTAATTTGCAAAAGAACCTGCAACGTGATGAAACAGCCGAAGCACTGAAGTCGCGAATAGGTCAGCAGTACTTAAAGTACAAATCGCTCGTCAATCAGGTTGCCTACCATTTGATTTACGAAAGCAATACGCTGAATGTTGAAGAACGCATAGACTTGAAGGATGTAGATCGAACGCTGGCATATTTTTTACACAGCAATGGTGTGAAAATTCCTTACCACATCAGAATCTCCACCTACAACGACCGCGAACTCTACCGCTGCAAAGACTATGACCCCAAGGGCGAAGAAGAAATTTACAAGCAAGTGATTTTTCAGAATGAGTCGCCCGAAAGTATGGCCATTGTGCAAATTCACTTTCCCGACCTCCGAGCCCATATATTCTCTTCGCTGAATGCGTTCTTCCCTGCCTTACTACTCACACTGGGATTGTTAGTAATGTTTTGCATGACAATTTGGCTGATTATCCGCCAACGCCGCATGTCGGTGGTGCGTACGGACTTTATTAATAATATGACGCACGAATTCAAGACACCACTCTCCACACTTTCACTTGCAGCTCAGATGCTCAACGATCCCTCTGTTGGCAAAAGCGAAGCAATGATAAAGCACATTACAGGGATTATCAACGATGAAACAAAGCGTTTGAGATTCCAAGTAGAGAAAGTGTTGCAAATCTCAATGTTTGAAAAGCAGGGCGAAACGTTTAAGTACAAGGATTTTGATATTCACGAAGTTATAAACGACGTTGTCACGACTTTCCGACTGAAGGTTGAGAGCATGGGAGGCGAAATTGTTACACAGCTTGATGCAAAAAACACAATGCTATATGCCGACGAAATGCATATTACGAATGTACTTTTCAACCTATTGGACAATGCTATCAAATATCGTCGTGATGGCGTAAAGCCCCGCTTAGAGATATATACTCACAACCATAATCGTCGTATTTGTATTCACATCAAGGACAATGGCATTGGCATAAAGCGAGAAGACCTCAAAAAGATTTTTGAAAAATTCTTCCGTGTGCACACAGGCAACCGCCACGATGTAAAAGGCTTCGGGCTTGGACTATGCTACGTAAGAAGCGTAATACAAAACCATAAAGGTTCAATTCATGCTGAAAGTACACTTGGCGAAGGCACTACGTTCTTCATTGAGTTACCACTAAAGCATGAAAGTACGGATATGGAATCATAAAAAAATATAGAACTAGAAATTGAACAAAACTTAAACCTTTAATTACACAACAACTATGGACGACAAGAAAAGAATTCTTCTTTGTGAAGACGACGAAAATCTCGGCATGCTCCTCCGTGAGTATCTTCAGGCAAAGGGTTATCAAACAACGCTCTGCGCTGATGGCGAAGAAGGCTATCATGCATACCAGGAAGGTCAGTTTGACTTATGTGTATTCGACGTTATGATGCCTCGCAAGGATGGCTTCACATTGGCAAAGGAAATCCGACAAAGCAACCGCGAAATTCCAATAGTTTTCCTCACTGCACGCAATATGAAGGAAGATGTGTTCAAGGGATTCGAAATTGGAGCTGACGACTATCTGACAAAGCCCTTCTCTATGGAAGAACTCACTTACCGCATTGAGGCTATTATGCGCCGACTTGCAAATCGCAAAAACAATCAGCGCATCTCATATCGCATTGGTTCTTTCACTTTCGACACGCAAAAGCAAACACTCTCTAACGAGTCGGTTAACATCAAACTCACAACTAAGGAATGCGAACTCCTCACCTTGCTTTGCCTTAACGTTAATAATATATTGCAGCGCGATTATGCCCTAAAGACAATTTGGGTGGACGACAATTATTTCAATGCTCGCTCTATGGACGTATATATAACTAAGCTGCGCAAGCATTTGAAGGACGACCCAACTGTCGAAATCTTGAATGTTCATGGAAAGGGCTATAAACTTGTTGCACCTGATTTTGAATAAACCTTAATGAAAACAATTAAAATATATTCTTTTCTCGCGGCATTGTTGACAACAGCCTTTGCCGTAGGAGTTACTTCTTGTGAAGACGAAGATTCGTATGCAGAGTTGCGCAAAACGGAGCGCGCCCAGATTGCCAATTTCTTAGAGCGTGGCACTTGCGCAGTGGACAAAGAATCGGGCGACACCCTTCTCTTTGTAGCTCCGATAAACGTGATTGATGAATCTGCATTCTTTGCCAACGACAGTACAACCAACGTTGAAAACAATGAATACGTTCTGCTGAGCGGTTCGGGAGTTTACATGCAGATTGTTCGAAAAGGCTCAGGGAAACCATTGGAAAACGGCGAGTCAGCCAACGTCGTTTGCCGCTACACAGAGTTTAATATTGCAGGCGACTCCATTCAAAGCAGCAACGACAACACGGCAACAACGGAAATCTATCGCCAGCTGATGAGCGTCAACAAGAACTATGGTTCAATCACTGCAACGTTCGACTCTCAAGGCATGATGGGACAGCTTTATGGTACAACAGTGCCATCGGCTTGGATTATCCCCCTGCAGTTTATCAACCTTGGTCGTTATGATGGCAATGACATTGCCTTGGTTCGCATCGTAGTTCCCAGCACCGAAGGCCAGGAAGATGCCATGAGCAATGTTTACCCCTGCTTCTACGAAATTTCATACATGTTGGCTGACCGCTGATAAAAGTTTGAAGGCATATATATAAATTGCCCCCGAAAGTCACTTCACACACTTTCGGGGGCAATTTGTTATCATATGTTTAAGAGAAAGGATACTTACACCATATCGCAATGACTACAGCGTAGAGTAAATCTTATAACCTTAAAACCTCAAACCTTAATTAGTACTTTAGAATTTGTCCTAAACGTAGGGTTGTAGTTTTCTTAATACGGTTCAACTTGCAGAGTTGCGCCACTGACGTACCAGTCTTACTAGCTATGCGCGAGAGGCTATCGCCCTTACGCACCTTATAGTAGCGAGCACCACCGCCTGACTTACTATTATCACCAGCGGCATAAGCACCTGTAAAGTTTCTGCTGTTGCTAGGTTTATGGAACGTGTAGAAATCGCCAGTCACGTCTTGATTCGCAAAGTCGAAAAGGAAGGCGGGGTCAATAGCTTCGCCCATCACGCGCGTTTCGAAGTGCAAATGCGAACCATAAGAGCGTCCAGTATTACCACCAAGCCCGATGGGCTGACCTGCTTTCACTACGTCGTCCGTCTTACAGAGGTGTTTCGACATGTGAGCGTAGATAGTTTCCAAACCATTTTCGTGGCGAAGTACGATGTATTTTCCGTAGCCTTTACGTTCATACTTCACAATGCGCACCTTGCCATCAAAAGCAGCATAGATAGTATCGCCTGTGTAGACTTTAACGTCGATACCTTTGTGCATACGGCGGAAGCGAGGACGATAGCCAAACTTGCTTGTAACCTTGCGGCTCGTTGTTGGCATGCAGAAACCACGCAAGTCAATCACTAGACTGTCGGGCACATCTGCTCGCGAGTAGCAATGCGTGTTTTGCGTGTCCCAGGTTTTGTAGAACTCATCAATAGCGTCTTCTTCTTCAAGCATCATCATGATGGCCAGAGAATCGACCTCTTTAAGTTCTCGATCAATAGGGGCTTGCTTTGCAATCATATCTTGAGCCAC
This sequence comes from Alloprevotella sp., assembly GCA_045614785.1. Lineage (GTDB taxonomy): Bacteria > Bacteroidota > Bacteroidia > Bacteroidales > Bacteroidaceae > Alloprevotella. The sequence goes on along the minus strand of JAZLDQ010000022.1, from coordinate 38,933 downwards.
AGCACACGTCGTTGCTGCAGCTGCAAAACAAAGGCTCGCAAAGAAGCGCTTTATTAAGGATATTTTCATTGGCTTGTTATTTTGACTTGGCAAAGTTACCCTTTTATCCTAAAACAGCCAAAAAAAAGGAACCTTAATTAATAAATTAAGACTGAGAATTAACCTTTTAAAACACTTTTTTACAATTGGCGTTACAAAAAGCAGCAACCTTCGGCTTCATTACTTTCGGCAGAACAGCCCACTTCTACAGCAATCTTTTATGCAAAACAATAAATTCTTTGTAAATTCTCTGCTTAGAAAAGAAAAAATGGTTAATTTTGGACGAAATATTGAAGCGCACACGTGAATTTATTTTTCTAAGTTATTTAGCGTGCGCTTCAACATTCTGCAAAAAAGAATATCTCAAAAACTTAATTTTTACGATGATGGCTGAAAATAGATGTCTGGTCTCTATTGAGTCCTTGTCGCGCGAAAAGATTTTATCTTTAATTCATCGCGCAGAGGAGTTTGAAAAGAATCCTAATAGTAAAATTTTGGATGGCAAGATTGTTGCCACCTTATTCTTTGAACCATCAACCCGCACCCGTTTGAGCTTCGAGACTGCAGCGAATCGTTTGGGAGCAAAGGTTATTGGATTTGCAGACCCAAAGATTACGAGCGGCACAAAGGGCGAAACACTTAAGGACACTATCATGATGGTGCAAAATTATGCGGATGTCATTGTGATGCGTCATTATTTGGAAGGAGCTGCGCTTTATGCTAGTGAAGTAGCCAACGTACCCATCATCAATGCTGGCGATGGTGCTAACCAACACCCCACGCAGACAATGCTCGACCTTTACAGCATTTATAAGACGCAGGGCACGTTGGACAATCTCAATGTATTCCTTGTGGGCGACTTAAAATATGGTCGCACCGTCCACTCGCTCATCATGGCGTTGCGCCACTTCAACCCCACATTCCACTTCATTGCGCCTAAGGAGTTGGCTATGCCTGAAGAATACAAAGCTTATTGCAAGGAGTATGGAATCACTTATATCGAACATGAAGAGTTCAACGAAGACATTATAGCTGAAGCCGACATTCTTTACATGACTCGTGTGCAGCGCGAACGCTTCACCGACCTCATGGAGTATGAGCGCGTGAAAGATGTGTATATCCTGAAGGCGTCAATGCTCGGAAAGGCACGCGATAACATGAAGATTCTTCATCCGCTGCCTCGCGTCAACGAAATCGCCTACGACGTTGACGACGACAAGCATGCTTACTATTTCCAGCAAGCACAAAACGGGTTGTATGCCCGCGAAGCCATTATTTGTGATGTGTTGAACCTTTAATCCTTGCAAACTATGAACCAAGAACTTATGGTTGCCGCTATCGAAAACGGCACTGTCATTGACCACATACCTTGCAACAAGTTGTTTGAAGTAATTTCACTGCTCGGATTGCAGAATCTTACTTCAACAGTAATGATAGGCTACAATCTTATAAGTAGCAAGATGGGCACAAAGAGTTTGATAAAAATAGCCGACCGCTTCTTTACAGACGAAGAGCTCAACCGCTTAGCTGTTGTGGCGCCCAACGTTAATCTTTCTATCATCAAAAATTACAATGTAGTAGAAAAGCGCCAGGTCGAAATGCCCAATCCTATTGTGGGCGTGGTGAAGTGCGCAAATCCCAAGTGCATCACCAACAATGAGCCGATGCGCACACGCTTCGTCATTTCAGAAAAGAAGCAAGGCACTATCTGTTGCCACTACTGTAGTCGTGAGCAGTCAGTCGATATGGTGAAATTAGTGTAAGACACGTATAAGAATATGGGACGTCGCAGGAATTTGCACTGATAGCAAATTTCCAGCGATGCCCTATTATTTTTTAGAATTATAGGTAGGTTCTATAAATTAGCTTGAGGCGATTGACTTAAGATTTTTTGAGATTTTTCTTTTTGACGACGACGAAGCGTAGCGGGCTACGCTTCAAGGAATTAAAGAGAAAAAGACAAAAAAGATAAGGTAAATATTTTGCCAATGAGCGCAATGAAAATTTATTTTCAAATTGCCGAATGCAGCTAAATATTATCCAAAGCGACCAAGCAGGGAATCTGCCGAAAGAAATTAAAATAACTAATTTACAGAACCTAGCTATAACCTATGGCAGAATTTCTAGATATAGTCAGTCGTCGCCGAAGTGTGCGTACGTTTACTGAAGAACCACTGACTTCGGACGAAGTAGTGGCATTGTTAACTCCCGCTTTGATGGCCCCCACTTCAAAAGGCAAGCAGGCAGTAGAGTTTGTTGTTGCCGACGATCGCGAAACGCTCGAACGCCTTTCGCAAGCCAAGCCACGCTTCGGAACGCTTATTGCAGGAGCAGCATTAGCCATTGTCGTATGCGGACGCATGGATATTTCAGACGTATGGATTGAAGACGCTTCAGTAGCTGCGACCATGCTATTGCTTTCTGCCGAAGAGCAAGGACTCGGAGCTTGTTGGGTACAAATTCGCGAGCGGCTGCAAGAAGACGGCACGCCAGCAGCTTTGGCCGTACGCGACATTCTTCAGCTCACCCCGGAGCAAGAACCACTTTGCGTAATTGCCGTTGGACACAAGGCTAAAGAAACGACTCCCCATTCGTGGGATGAACTTCGCTGGGAGCGCGTAATCGTAAAATCGTAAATGTTAGCTCCACACTTATGCCAGGAGACAAACTTAGCAAAATAGAAAAAATCGCCCTCATAGGAGCAGGCAATGTAGCCACACATTTAGGGCGTGCGCTTCACGGCGCAGGCATTCAAATTGTTTGTGTTTTCAGCAGAACACTAAGCAATGCGCAAATGTTAGCTACCGAACTTTCAGCACAAGCCGTTAACAATATAGACTCTTTGCCTGATGCCGACGCCTATGTGTTTGCCGTTAAGGACGATGCACTACCTGCTTTGGTGCAACAAACAGCCCTACGCCACCCTCATCATTGCTTTATCCACACGGCTGGTAGCGTTTCGCTTTCAGTATTTAAGGATGTGGCTAAAAATGCGGCGGTGATGTACCCTATGCAAACGTTTTCAAAGCAGCTCAATGTTTCGTTTGCAAATTTACCCATCTATATTGAAGCGACCAACGAGCAAACGTACCAACGTGTGGAACAAATGGCGCTCTCTACAGGCGCAAAAGTCACTCCGCTTGATAGCGAAAAACGCAAATACCTCCACCTTGCAGCCGTCTTTGCATGCAATTTTGCAAACCATTGCTACGCTCTGGCTTCCGATGTGATGGAGCAGGTCAACCTGCCTTTCACCGACCTTCTGCCGCTGATAGAGATGACTACACAAAAGTTGCGTCACACTTCCCCTGCTAACGGACAAACAGGCCCCGCAGTGCGCGGCGATGCAACCGTACTGAAGGCTCACTTGCAGTTACTTAAAGACAATAAAAATGCAAGACGTATTTATGAATTACTAAGTCAGAGCATTTACTACAAGGCAAAAGGTGAAACACCCATTCAGAATTTAGAAAAACAAAAAACAATGATAAATTACGACCTCACAAAGATTAAAGCAATCGCCTTCGATGTCGATGGCGTTTTGAGTTCCAACCTCGTAATACTCGATGGCAATGCCCAACCCGTTCGCACCGCAAACATCAAGGACGGCTACGCCATGCAACTCGCTGTGAAAAAAGGCCTCAACCTCGCGATTATCACCGGAGGCAAGAGTGAGGCTGTGCGCCAGCGCTATGTCAACCTCGGACTCCAAAACGTATTCGTAGGTGTGAGCGTTAAGATTGAAGTTTTTAAACTTTGGCTCGAAGAGAGTGGCTTGCAACCCGAAGAGGTTATCTACGTTGGCGACGACATCCCCGACTACGAAGTAATGCGCATGTGCGGTTGTCCTTGTTGCCCCGCCGATGCAGCCCCCGAAATTCGCGCCATCTCCACCTACGTCAGCGACAAAGCTGGCGGACAAGGCTGCGGACGCGACATCATCGAACAGGTGCTCCGTGCACAAGGCCTTTGGATGTCAGACGCTGAAGCCTTCGGTTGGTAAAGCCTCCCCCTAAAAAAATCTAGAAAACCTAGAGGATCAAGAAAATCTAGAGATTCTAAAGTATCTTGTTCATCTAGAAAATCCAGCCCCTTTCCTTCTAAATCCCCCCCCACCACATGTTAGAAAATCTCTCAAAATACAATGTCGTCTTAGCCAGCAATTCGCCTCGCCGCAAAGAACTGTTGCAAAAGTTGGGTGTTAGCTTTAAGGTGCGAACACTTTTCGGCATCGACGAATCGTATCCCTCAGGACTTTCCAACGAAGAAGCCGCTAAGCATATCGCACTTAAAAAAGCAGAGGCATATAAGTTGCACATGGCCGATGACGATTTGCTTATCACAGCCGATACGATTGTTTGCATCGACAACATGATTCTGGGCAAGCCCCAAAATGCAGAGGATGCCAAGGCAATGTTGCGCAAACTTTCGGGTCGCACGCACCAAGTCGTAACCGGAGTTTCGGTTGTCACCAAGGAACGCACCGAAAATTTTGCGGTAACCAGCGAAGTCCTCTTTGCCGCGCTCGATGAGTCAGACATCGATTACTACGTGACCAATTTTCTCCCCTTTGATAAGGCTGGAGCCTATGGCATACAAGAATGGATTGGCTTAGTAGCCGTAGAAGAATTGCGCGGAAGTTTCTTCAACGTCATGGGCCTCCCCGTGCAAAGACTTTATGGCGTACTCAAGCAATTTTAAGCTAAAATTATAAAATCCTAGAAAACTCGGAGTCCTCAGAGCTATCAGGACTTCCTCAAAACCCTCCATCGTTTTTAAAAAAAACACAATCTAAACATATGAAAAAAGCATTCTTAGCTCTTGCAGCAGCTGCCCTTTTCGCAAGCTGCGAAAGTAACGAAAACGATTCGAAGTACCGCTCATACTATCCTATCATTGAGGATATGGAGTTCGAATCGTTAGTAACAGGCACGAATCAAATCGTGGCTGGCGAACCCTTCGTAGCACGCGTAAAGCAGTCGCAGCTCGGCCGCCTGCTTCATGGCGCAGAATACAAGTGGAGCGACGGACGAGAAGAAGGCACTCACAGCCCCTTCCCCAAAGAAGTCGTGTACGATGTGAATCCTATCAACCCCACCGACACTATTGTGCTTCCCCATTCAGGCCGCCAGCAAATCAAGATGGTAGCAAAATATGACATTTCGGGGGGATGCGACCAATATGCCGCTAATGTGCAATCAATTCCCGACGGCAACGTAAAATACGAAGTGCCTTCGTTTATGTATTACCGCATCACGGTGACGAAGAATCTCTATGTGCAGCCAGCACCTACGGAATAAGCAAAATATTGTGCTAGCTGTTTGCATTTCAATATTTTATTGTAATTTTGCCCCCGATAATCAAAATTTGAAACTTTAAATAACAAAGTGAAGTTTCGCAATTGCTCAACTTCCCAGGTTGTAAGGTTTAGAGGCGCAAAAGCGAAAACAACAAGACAATGAGTTTCTATCCGAATGAAGTTGTACTCTGTACTCTGTAAGTTGTAATCTAATTTAAACCTTAAAGCATAGCGACCTAACAACCTGACTCGACTAGTTGAGTCGCGTACACACTTAATTTCAAACATTATAATATATGACAGCATTCGTATTCCCCGGCCAAGGCTCACAATTCGTAGGTATGGGTAAGGACCTCTACGAAAACAACGCCCTTGCTAAAGAACTTTTTGATAAAGCTAACGACATCCTCGGTTTCAGCATTACGGACATTATGTTCAACGGCACCGACGAAGAACTCAAGCAAACAAAGGTGACACAGCCCGCCGTGTTCCTCCACAGCGTGATTTCTGCCCTCTGCCTTGGCGACGACTTCAAGCCCGCCATGGTGGCAGGCCACTCGCTTGGCGAGCTCTCTGCGCTCACAGCTGCAGGTTGCCTTTCGTTCGAAGACGGCTTGAAGCTCGTAGCAGCTCGTGCCGTAGCCATGCAGGCTGCTTGCGAAGCTGTGCCCGGCACAATGGCGGCTGTAATCGGTTTGCCCGACGAACAGGTGGAAGCTATCTGCAAGGAAGTATCCACTCCCGAAGCACTCGTTATCCCTGCTAACTACAACTGCCCTGGTCAGCTCGTTATCTCGGGCGAAAAGTCTGCCGTTGAAGCAGCATGCACAAAGCTCAAAGAAGCTGGCGCAAAGCGTGCCCTCGTACTCCCCGTGAGCGGCGCTTTCCACTCACCCCTTATGCAGCCTGCTAAGGAAGAGCTCGAAGCGGCCATCGAAAAGGCCACTTTCAACAAGCCCATCTGCCCCGTTTACCAGAACGTAGATGCTCAGGCGCACACTTGCCCCGAAGAAATCAAGGCCAACCTCATTCAGCAGCTCACAGCCAGCGTACTTTGGACAAAGGAAGTGCAGAATATGGTTGCTGCAGGTGCTACTGAATTCGTAGAATGCGGTCCTGGCAAGGCGTTGCAGGGCATGATTGCAAAGATTTCGCGCGACGTAACGGCTCGTGGACTCTAACGAATCCTACATACGTGAATAAGTGTGTGAGCGCCATGCCTACCTATCAAGGCTTGGGGCTCACACATTCGTAATATTATCTAAACTCCTATCACCAACACATACTAACATGAACATATACCAAGTATTGCCCCGACTCTATGGCAACACCAAAGGGCAAAACGTCAAGGCAGGCTCCATTGCCGAAAACGGTTGTGGCAAGATGAACGACTTTACAGCCGACGAACTTAAGCGCATCAAGGATTACGGCTTCACCCACATATGGTACACGGGTCTCATCGAACATGCTACGCAGACCGACTACACTCAATACAAAATAGCCCTCGACAACGCCATCGTGGTCAAGGGTAAGGCCGGCTCGCCCTACGCTATTAAGGACTATTACGACATCGACCCCGACCTGGCGGTAGATGTGAAGCAGCGCATGAAGGAGTTCGAAGCCCTCGTCGTTCGCACCCACGAAGCTGGGCTCAAGATGGTCATTGACTTCGTGCCCAACCACGTAGCACGCCAGTATAAGTCCGACGCCAAACCACCGCGCGTGAAGGACCTCGGCGAAACCGACGACATCGCTAAAGCCTTCGACCCTCAAAACAACTTCTACTACATCCTTGGCGAACAGCTCCACGTAGAGTTTGCCTCTTCCGACAACCAAACCTACGAAGAACTCCCTGCCCGCGCCACTGGCAACGACTGCTTCCACGCATGGCCCAACCGCAACGACTGGTACGAAACGGTGAAGCTCAACTACGGTGTGGACTACTGCGCCGGCGGCACGAAGCACTTTTCCCCCACGCCCAGCACGTGGAAGAAGATGACCGCCATCCTCCTGTTCTGGGCAAAGAAGGGCGTCGATGCCTTCCGTTGCGACATGGCCGAAATGGTGCCCGTAGAGTTCTGGAAGTATGCCATCAAGGAGGTGAAGAAGAAGTTCCCCCACGTGCAGTTCATCGCCGAAGTCTATAACCCTGCCGAGTATCGCAACTACATCAAGATTGGTGGCTTCGACTTTCTCTACGACAAGGTAGGACTCTACGACACGCTGCGCGCCATCGTGTGCCACCAGCAACCCGCTGCTGCCATCACCGGTGCTTGGCAGGCTGTTGACGACATCTACCAGCACATGCTCAACTTCCTCGAAAACCACGACGAGCAGCGCATCGCTTCCGACTATTTTGCTCACACGCCCGAAAAGGCAAAGCCTGCCCTCGTTGTGAGCGCCCTTATGCGCGAAACGCCCCTTATGATCTACGCTGGCCAGGAAATCGGCGAGCGCGGCATGGACGAAGAAGGTTTCTCAGGACGCGATGGCCGCACCACGATTTTCGACTATTGGTGTGTTGACTCGCTCAAGAAGCTTAACGCAGGCGCTGATGCCCTCGACTCTCGCGAGCGCGAACTCTACGATTATTATAGCCACATTCTCCAACTGCGCAACAATGTGCAAGCCTTTAAGGACGGACTTTTCTACGACCTTATGTACGTCAACTACAATGGCGAACAAGGCCTCAACCCCTCACGCCACTTCGCCTTCATGCGCCGTAGCGAGAAGGAAACAGTGCTCGTAGTTGTCAACTTCGAGGAATATCCCTGCACCGTAGGCGTCAAGATTCCTGCCCATGCCTTCGAATTTCTCAGTCTGCCCGAGGGCACGCAATGTGCTACGGATTTGCTTACCGACGAAGTTCAAATCCTCGAATTGCAGCCCGACGCTTTCACGAAGGTCACACTCCCCAGCTGGGGCGCAGCAGTGCTGAAGTTCTAAGCGCTGAATGGACAGTAGCAGTAAAGCAGATGAATGCAGATAAAACATGAATCAAAGCAGATTTGGATTTCTTGCGAAAATGTTGTATCTTTGTACTACAAGGAGGGAACCGGGTGGTTTCCTCCTTTTTTTGGCCCCAAAATAGCAAAAAATGACCTCAAAGGTCGTTTAAATTTCTTCAAACATCGGAGGAACGACCTCAAAGGTCGTTTTTCCGACCTTGTATGTCCTAATTTTTACCCTCAATTTTGCTCTCAAAACCTCTAATTTCTAATAAAAAAAAACTTTATTCATTTTTTTTCTTATTTCTAAAGCAGATTAAAGAGCAACGAGAAAAAAGGAGAAAGGAGAAAGACCATGCGGCGAATAGTCGTTGATGGCTCCTCGTCAACTTGTTTACTCGTTAACTTGTTTATTAATGCGTACAGAGTACAACTCCCATCCGGATGGCTCTCTCGTCAACTCGTTTACTCGTCAACTTGTTTACTATTTCGTACAGAGTACAGCTGTCATCTGGATGGTATTCAAACGAACAAGCTATCGAGTGTGTCAAACCAAATTCTCCTCCTGAGTTAGGAGGAGTACCCGAGGGTTTACCCGAAGGGGGAGGTGGTCTGTAAAATAAATACACAATAAAAACAAAATTTATTATTTTACAGCTTATTACTACATATCGCAGTATAATGAACAGACGAGTTCCTATTTTAAGATACTAATATCTGACAGACCACCTCCCCGCCATTCGGCGGTACTCCTCCTAACTCAGGAGGAGAAATTAGTTACATTCGCCTAATAACTTTTCTCCCGAGGGTACAGAGCGAAGAAGTTCGGCTTCTTGTCCATTCGAAATAATAGATTACGAATCCAAAATACGGCTCAAAACAGTCTTATCTTTTTAAACAATTTTGAATACCCTACCCATTGGGGCGTCTCCTTAATACATTGCCACATAATTCGTATACGAGAAATACATTGTCTATTCTGATAGTTCAGAATTTGCAAAATAAACTTTTCAATCAAAAAAATGAATATAACAGCAAAAAAAGCCTCCTAAAATTTTGGTTATTATATATATATATATATTTGCCTTTCAATCCTTTGCGAGCAAAAAGAGCATACATAAACAGAGCTTATTATGTCGCATACTCATTGTATATATATTAGTGACTATTTAAATATTTTATAAACAACCAAAACAATTAAATTTATGAAGAAATTTTTACTTTCTTTAGCGCTTATGCTACTATCGGGGGCTGCAATGGCGCAAAATTATCAGTATGTAGTGACTGATGCAATCACTTCAAGCGAATTAAACGGCAAAACGGAGGCTACTTATATTGCCATTAAAAACTTGTCAAGAACAAATAACTATTATTTTGTTGGCAACACTGGTGTTGCTCCTTATAGCAAGGCAGACTTCTCTGAAGAAGCTGTATTTGTATGGCAACCTGTAACTGAAGGGCAAGCTGGAAGTTATTATTTGATGAAGTTGGATGGAACTTACATGCAAGCTTCTTCTCCTAAGGATTTCGGTACTAAGGAAAATGCTGCTGTATTTACAACAACTAATCCTACGTCGCAAGGTAGTGGTTCAACCAAATTTAACGGTGATGCAGACTCACAAGCTTATATCAACGGAAACGATGATGCCAATCTCGTGCGCTTTGTTACAAATAGTAAGTGGATAAACGTTCAGAATGCTGAATCAGGTACACCTACTTATAATACAGGTCTCGGTGGTTGGACAATTCACTATGTTTACGGAGTTGACGAAGTGTCTGCTGTTTCTGTAACTTATGTTTATAATTTGAATGGCGAAGAAAAAAAGCGTGCCACAGTAGAACAAGCTATCGGTTCTGAATTCAATGCTCCAGCTGTTCCTTATGTTAGCTTTGAATATCCCGAAGGCAATATTACTGCAGAAACTAATGAAGTAGAAGTGACTTGTACCGTAACAACTCCTTTCGAAGCCGCTTCTTCTTATAGCAATATTAGTCAGTGGTATAATTTGCAGATTCGTGATGATGGTTTTACATATTTGCAGTATGATGCAACGAAGGAATATATCCCTGCTTCGCAGTCTGCAGCTCCATCATCTAATAAGAATTCATATGCTTGGGGTTTTGTTGGTAATCCCTTCGATGGCTTTGAAATTGTCAACTATGTAGCTGGTGAAACAAAGGTTCTTTCTGCTCCCTCAGCTCCTACTGGTGACAAAAACGCAGCAGAACTTGCTCGCATGGTAGTAAAGAATGAAGCTACAGGTAATACCGCATGGAGAATTGAACCCGCTACACACAGTGGTGCAGTAGCAAATACATTCTATGTTGTACACCCTGATGCTTCAAGTTATGCTTTCAATCGTCAAACATATAGTGGTGAAAATTCTCTTTGCTATTGGAATGGTAGAGATACTGGTTCTGCTCTTAGAGTTGTAGTATGCGAAATTACAAACTTGAGCGATGAACTTGTTGCAATTGTTGAGCAAGCAAAGACATTGTTCGGACAGATTGTTGTCGGTGATGGTTTAGGTGAGTACTCTTCTTCTTATGAAAATTACGAAGCAACATATAATGAAATTGCAGCGTATTCAGAGAATATTCCAGCTGAAGCTACAGACGAAGAATTGGAAGCACATATTGCAACTCTGCAAGCTATCATTGCTTCTTTCTCTCTTAATTTGCCAGAGGCAGGAACATTCCTCCGTATCAAGAACAATGCTGATTACTATTTAGTATCTGGTACACACGCTGAGCGAGTTGATTTCTCAGAAAATGCAGCAACAACAAGCAATAGTATATTCTATTTTACTGGCGACAAGTTGCTCTCATTTGAAACTGGTATGTATTTGGCAAAACGTGCAGATGAGAACTTCATCGGCTACGCACAATCTGTTGGAAGCAGCATTGATATTAGTTTTGCAGCATGTGGCACTCTTGGAAAATATAACATTAAATTTAACAGTGATAGATATTTCTATTCTGTAGATGCAAGTAGTAATGCAGGCAGTAGCGACGGAGGTGACGGTTACCGTTTCAACCTCGAAGAAGTTACTTCACTTCCCGTAACAATCACTGCTGCTGGTTATGCTTCATTCTACACTCCTGTACCTGTAAGAATCCCCGAAGGCTTGACTGCTTACTATGTAAACTCAGCTGACGACAAAACGGCTCATCTTGATGAACTTTATAATGGTAGTTTCACTTCTATCCCCGCTAACGAAGGTGTATTACTCGCTGGTGAAGAAGGTTCTTATGAGTTGCCTATTTGTAATGATATTGTGAATCTTGCTGGAAACTACCTCCGTGGTTCTGTAGCTTCAGAATATGTAGAAGTTGAATCTTACGTTCTCAGCGCTAAGGGAGGTGTAGCTGGCTTCTACAAGGCTGCTATGAATCAGAATGGAAACACTGCATGGTTGAACAACGGATTCAAGGCATACCTCCCCGCAACTCCAGGTTCTGCTAACGTTCTCCGCTTCAACTTCGGTGGCAACACTACAGCAATCGAATCAGTTGTTAACGGCCTCGACCTCAACGCTCCTATCTACGACCTCAGCGGTCGCCGCGTAAACGCTGCTACTAAGGGTATCTATATCCAGAACGGTAAGAAAGTTGTAAAGTAAATAATTTAAACGTCTAAAACATAGCGATAATGAAGAAGATATATGTTGCCCCTAAGGCAGAAATCGTGAAGATGGAAGCATCAAGCATGCTCGCCGCGAGTTCAATCAAGATGTACGACCAAACAGTAGAAACTTCGGAAGAAGGCGTACAACTTACTCGCAAGGAAAATGGTTATTGGAGCCATGAATGGTAATTTGATAATAAATGGTTTTTAATAATAATTAGAAAGTTGAGACCTCGATGGGCTGTAAGTAGTTCATCGAGGTTTTTTTGTCTTTAGTGCGCACTCGTAGTGAGCAGAGTGGAGGAGATTGCATTGACAAGCGGTGCGCAACCTATGAATAAATGTTAAATATCAGCGATAAGACGTAAGTTTTAGCAGATTCAGTTGTAAGTATTCATGATGAATGCTAAAAAAACTGTAATTTTGCTGATAATGGTAAATATGTTTTGAACAATTTTTCAAACTTTTAATATTATGAAAACTTCTACACTTATGCTCATTGCCTCGGCTTTGCCTGCTGCTGCTTTGGCACAGGAACGTCCGAACATCATCTACATCATGTGTGACGACATGGGATATGGCGACCTCGGATGTTATGGTCAGCAACTCATCTCTACGCCCAACCTCGACCGCATGGCTCAGGAGGGCATGCGCTTTACGCAAGCCTACGCTGGTAGCCCTGTGAGTGCGCCCTCGCGTGCGAGCTTCATGACAGGACAGCACACGGGCCACGTACACGTACGCGGCAACAGAGAATACTGGCAGAGCAGTCGCCAGGAAAACATGTTTGGCAACAACCCCGACTATCGTGTCATCGGACAGGAACCTTACTTGAACACACATAAGATTGTGCCCGAACTCTTCAAGGAAGCGGGCTACAAAACTGGTATGTTTGGAAAATGGGCTGGCGGTTACTACAACCTCAACTACCCCGATACTTATAAGAAGGATGCCAATGGCAACACCGATACCGGTGCATGGAGCACCAGCAGTTCGTCGTCACTCCCCAACCTGCGCGGCATCGACTGCTACTATGGCCCCATCTGTCAGTTCCAGGCACATACGTACTATCCCAACTTCCTCAACCGCTACGACCCCGAAAAGTTTGGCGACAAGCATGTGGTTGTCGATACGTTGAAGCAGAACATCCAGCACCGCGATGTGTCGTCGGGCCACGCAGACTACGAAAATCGTGCGCAATACACTGCCGACATGATTCATCAGTATGCGCTCGACTGGATTGGTCGTCAGAAGGGCGAAGAACCTTTCTTGGGCATCTTCACTTACACCCTGCCCCACGCCGAGTTGTGGCAACCCAACGACAGCATCTTGCAGAAATATACGCAGGCTTTCAAGTGCAACGACAGCGGATTTGGCGGTGCTTTCTCATCATGGTATTACAAGAACACCAACCGCCATGCACAGTTTGCTGCCATGATTACACGCCTCGACGCTCAGGTGGGCGAAATCTTTGCAAAGCTCGAAGAGATGGGATTGGCAGACAATACACTCGTTATCTTCACATCGGACAACGGTCCTCACGAAGAGGGCGGTGCTGACCCCGACTGGTTCAACCGCGACGGTCTCCTCCGCGGCACAAAGCGCTCTACGCATGAAGGTGGTATTCGTGTGCCCTTCATCGCTAAGGGTCCTGGTGTTCCTGCCGGAACTGTAAACGACCACCAATTGGCATTCTACGACCTCATGCCTACCCTCCTCGACTACGCTGGCCTCAACGGCGATGCTTATAGTCGCAAGGCAAGCACAGACGCACAGTATTTCGATGGCATTTCGTTCAACCAAACGCTTCGCGGCAACGATGCGCAGCAGGAAAAGCATGAGTTCCTCTACTGGGAATTCCATGAAACAAATATGCTCGCACTCCGCATGGGCGAATGGAAGCTCGTAGTAAAGAACGGACAGAATTACCTCTACGATCTCTCTGTTGACGTTCACGAAGACAATGACGTGGCAGCCAACAACCCCGACATTGTAAAGAAGATGGTGGACATCATCAACCGTGAGCACACAACGAGCAACATGTTTAAGGTAACAATGCCTGGTGAAAGCACCAAGCGCTAAAAACAACAAACGATTATGAAACGCTTTCTTACCCTCTGCTTGAGCCTGCTTGCTATCTCACAGGCACAAGCCTTCGAAGAAGAAAAATACTATACCATCAATCGTAATGGAGAGCAAAGCAGCTTTATGTTTGCTTCGGGAAGCAACATCCAAACTGCAGCCTTAAAGGATAATGATGCACAATACGTTTGGCAACTTATTCCTACCGACAACACTGATTGCTACTACATCAAGAATGTAGCTACCGAACTTTATGTGCAATCATCAAGTACCCCCGGCTTGAGCCAATTGGTGAGTTTGGGCACAGAGCCCGTTGAGTATATGATCAGCACTGGATCGGGAACAACAGGAAGTGGCACAACGTACTTCCTTGCTTCGACCGACCAAGGCGGCATTAACTATAACGAAGACGCAACGTTAGGTCTCAATAAGGGTGCTAATGGCGTAGTAGCCTTTTACATAAAGACAGGACGCGGCAACTCGTATTGGAATATCAACGAAATTGCTTATTCGGAAGGTGAGCCTACACCTCCTGCTGAAGAAGAAGCTGACGTTTGTCCTGCGATTTCGGCTTACCGCTTGCCCTGCGGAACGTATTCCAACAAAACACGCTTGAGCAAGATTGATATTGAAGGCGAAGGCGTGTTGACAGAACTTCACTACAAGCCTACAGCACTTACTTACTATTCAATCTACACCGTAGAACGTGCTACGTTTATGGCTGGAGGCAAGGCGAAGGTTACTGCAAAGTTAGTAGGCGCAGACGTTGAAGGCTTGAGCGTAACGATTTGGGCAGACTTCAATGCCGATGGTGTGTTTGAAACAAGCGTAAACCCCGCTGTAGCAGAAACCATTGAAGCTGAATTGAGTGTGCCCGCTACTGCTGCTGAACAAGGTCGCTTGCGCATTCGCGTAGATCAGAATGGCGGTGAAACAGCTAATGCCGACATCTATGGCGCAATGTACGACTTGCCCTTTAACGTAAAGGGTGCACAGGAAGGCCGCACACTCGTTGTGCAAGCTAACGTGAAAGACCGTGGTAACGTTGCAATCGAAGGAGCAGAAAATACGACAGCTACATTTGACCGTAATGCTGAGGTAACTATCAGCGCAGCACCTGCCGACGGATATTATTTCAATGGATGGCGTCAAGGCCGCACGGTTATTTCGGGAGAAGCAACGCTTACTGTAAAGATGTCGGAGAACAAAACGATTACGGCGCTCTTCTCAACAACGGAAGGAAGCCTCTTCGTGGAAGAAGAAGACAATGACACTTATTCTACCAACTTCCCTAAAAACACCGTCCCCTCTCGTAGCGACCGATTGCTAAACTCAATTTCTCTACAAGCTGAGGGTGGCGATGTTCAAACCATCGAAGTAAATCCCAGCAAGGTATATAGCAACCTGACTTCGGGCAGCAAGGGTGTGTTCCAATGCGCTCCCGCCGAAACACTCAGCGCAACGTTTGGCTACCAGGGCACATGGATGCATGGCTACGTCTATATTGACGAAAACCACGACAAGCAGTTCTCTTTCCTTGAAGGCAACACGGACCAGAGCGGCACAGAACTGAAAACATTTAGCTTCTACTCTGGCAACTTCAACGATGGTAGTAGCGGTGTAAACTCTGCTGGAACTCCTCTTACGGGCAGTGCTCGCAATACGTTCTATTGCCCTCCCTTCCAAGCACCGGCAGAACCTGGCGACTATCGTATTCGCTTTAAGGTGGACTGGAACAGTGTGGACGCCGGCGGACAGATTGGTGCTGACGGCACATGTAGCGGAGCGAACGGTATCTTGGCAAACGGTGGTTTCATCGTAGATGCTATGCTTCGCATAGTAAGTCCTACTGCAATCACTGAAGTTGAAACAGCAAAGGAAAACGTGATTTTCACAGTGGATGGTCGCCGAGTGAACTCTTCACAACTTCAGCAACTCTCTAAGGGCGTTTACATCGTAAATGGTCAGAAAATGCTTGTGAAGTAACGGTTTTCTAAATAGACGTAATTATGCAACATGTTTGGATGAGTGCTGCAGCACTCTGTGGTGCTTCCATCATCGGTGCTGTACTAGGCTTCTTCATTAAGGAGCTTCCCCATCGTTTTAATGACACAGTAATTGGATTTTGTGCGGGCGTGATGTTAGCAGCTTCGGTGGTCGGACTGATCTTGCCAGCCATGGAGCAAACAGCGACGTCGGACGTGTGGATTGTAGTTGCAGGAGTAATGTCTGGTGCCTTCTTCCTCAACTTACTCGACCACGTGACGCCTCACTTACACCACGTGACAGGCCTCGACCCCGAGGAACACCGCAACAATGCAACGCTTAATCGTGTGCTTCTCTTTGTGCTCGCCATCGCCCTTCATAAATTTCCGGAAGGTATGGCTGCTGGCGTTGGGTTCAACGCTGAGGACATGAGCAACGCTTGGACAGTTACAGCGGGACTTTCACTGCAGAACGTGCCCGAAGGGATGGTGGTGATTTCGCCTTTGTTGCTAGCGGGTATAAGCCGCTGGCGCACGCTGATGATTTCGTTGCTTATTGCAGCCTTCGAAATTGTTGGCGTTTGGGTAGGCTTCGCTGCTGGAAGTATCTCAGAGCAATTGTTACCCTTGATGCTAGCTTTTGCTGGAGGCGCAATGCTCTACGTCGTAAGCGATGAAATGATACCCGAAACGCATGCGCATGGTTATCAAAAAGCAGCCACCTACGCTTTGCTCTTAGGGTTCCTTTCACTCGTACTAATGGAACGCTTTTTTGAATAAACAACAGAAGCGCTGGCAAACATTTTAAGTTTGTCAGCGCCTCTATTTATAGAACCTATCTTTGGCGGCATTTTACTTTGTAAGCAAGCTATCAAGACTTTGCACAAGTGAGCTAAACTCTTCTTCATTAAACAAACGTGTGAGCTTCACGATGCGTCCGTCACGGTCGATAAGGACATTGCGAGTGATGCCTGATTGGCGGAGTGCGTAGCTCGCAAATACGTTTGCAGCCGTGTCGAGCGCCATGGGGTAAGTGGTACCAACTTTCTGCGTATAGGCATCAACAACATCCTTCGTTTCTTCGCGGTCAACACCCACAAGCACAAAGTCTGGATTTTCTTTATGTCGCTGCCAAATTTGGCTTTCGATATGAGGCATCTCTCTTCTGCAGACACCACACCAACTGGCAGTAAACTGAAGCATTACGACCTTGCCACGTTGCTCAGATAGAGTGAAGATTGAGCCGTTGGTCATAGGCAATGAAAAGTCGGGCGCAAAATCCCCTACCTTTACCAGATAATCATGTTCGTAAACAATTGTATCGATAGTTGCTGTTGCAGAAGATTCTTCTGCCGTAGTTTTGCTCGTGTTTTTTCCACAACCTACGCTAAGAATTGTAGAAACGAACAATATCAAAGTGGGTAAAAACATTTTTTTCATAGTTGCTTGCTATTTTGTAGTTTATTATTTGACTTCTTGTACCGCTCCTAGATAATTGCGAAGGCTTCCTGTTTTGCGAATACGTTTGAGTAGCTTCTTTCCTATAAGTTCTTCATCGGCATAATCCCAAAAGGTTTGCAATTTCGAAAGGAGCTGTGCTTCGCCGGGAATGATGTTGCTGAGATTTTCGTAGTAGCCATCGTGCAAACGTTTGAGGAGTGCGATTCGTTGGCGTTCATCCCACTCCGCCCCAGAATGATATTCGGCTGCAAGTGAGGGGCGAGCCAAGAGACCACGCCCAATCATTATACCTTTAAGATGGGGGTAAAGACTTTCGATGCGGTGTATATCGGCAAGTGTTCTGACGTCTCCATTATATATTAAGGGGTGAGTAAGGGCTTTGGCGAAAGCATCAAAACTTTCGAGGCGCACCTCACCTTTGTATTGGTCTGTGCCTAGGCGTGGGTGGAGAGTGACATGACTTAAGGGGGCAGCGTTGAGTTGTGGAATAAGGGAGAGTCCCTCGCCCTCATCATCTTGTCCCAAACGCATTTTTACAGAAAATTGAATATCGGAATATTCCTCCATTGCTTGCAATATCTTGGTAGCGTTGTCAGGATGTTGCAAAAGTCCTGAACCACGCCCATGGCGTGCTTGAAGAGGGAAAGGACAACCCATGTTAAAATCTATCGCTCGGTAGCCAAGATTATAAAGATAATCTACAAGCGTACGAAACTCGCAGTCGTCCTTCGCAATGACTTGTGGAACAAAAGGAACATCTTCATTATACTCAGGCCGCACGTCACGAGCGTCTTTAGAACGAATGCCTCCATGTTCGAGTCTGACAAAAGGCGAAACATATTGTGCTACACCACCAACGAGTTTGTGGTGAAGGCGACGATACGTATCTTCAGTGTAGCCTTGGAGTGGGGCAAAATAAATATTCATAATTGACTATTCTTTAGAAGAAAGTTCTATCCCAACTGCAATAATACCAGAAATAGGACTTTCCTGCATGAGATGGCGAACTGTGATTTGATTTGTTTGCTCAGGGTGGAATTTGAAACTTCTTAATTGTAAGCTATGCGTGTGCATGCTAATACCCTTCGCTGTTCCTTTCTCTAATGACTCGCTCAGGTTAAAGCACACCGTATCGGTGATAACAGCTACAGAGTCCTTATGACTGTACGTTACTTCTGCAAAGATTTTTTTGTAAGGATAGGGATGCGCTGTAGTCGTTCGCAAGTGTAGTGTACAGTCATAAACTCGGGGCTGCAGAAGCGAGTCGACGGAGAAAACTGCATATTCCTTCGTTTTCCACCCTTCACTATCTATCGCAATAAAAAATGAGTAGGCCGCAGGGCGACTGCAGCCTATCATAATAAGGAATATTATTAAAATAAGTGTTTTCTTCATTCTGCGAAGCTGACTTATTCTGTAGTTTCACTATTATCGTTGCGCTTACGACGTTGACGATTGTTTGCAGCATTACGTTCGCCACGTTGTGGACGTTCACTATGTTGACGAGCTTCACCTCCATTACTAGCCTCACGTCGATCGGGGCGTCTGTCTGAACGTCGGTCACCATCACGACGTTTGCTATTACGTCTGCCTCCGTCTTTACGCTTATCAAAACGTGTCAGACTGTCTTGTTCCGCAAGGTCGGTTGAAACGACAGGAGCATTAGCATCTTCTGGCTCCAACGAAAGTGGTTTTTCGCCCATCTTATTGAGATGGATGATTTCGAGCGCACGTTCGGCCGTAATAGTAGTTACATTTACCGCCATGCGCTTATCCGTACTATAACTTACGAGCCCCGCAAGGATGTCTGCTTTGAAGTAATAATAGGTTGCGTCTGCCGTTTCGAGTGCAACTTCGCGACTTGGAAGCTTTCGCATAGCCTCCATGTAAGTATCTACTTCATAGTTGAGGCAACATTTTAGCTTTGCGCATTGTCCCGCAAGTTTTTGAGGATTTGGGGAAATGTCTTGAAAACGGGCAGCTGTTGTAGAAACACTATTGAAGTTCTTCATCCATGTTGCGCAGCAAAGTTCTCTGCCACAAGGACCAATTCCACCAATGCGCCCTGCTTCCTGGCGCGCACCGATCTGCTTCATTTCAATGCGAACATGAAAAGTATCTGCCAATACTTTAATGAGCTGTCGGAAGTCGACGCGCTGATCTGCAATGTAGTAGAAAATAGCTTTGTTGCAATCGCCTTGGTATTCAACGTCGCCAATCTTCATATCAAGGTTGAGCGACTTTGCAATTTGTCGGGCTTCAATCATGGTGGGATATTCGCGTCCTTGCGCCTCCTCATATTTTTCGAGATCTACGGGGCGCGCCTTACGATAGATACGTTTGATTTCTGTGCCAGGTTTAAGGCAAGCTTTCTTCATCTGCAATGGCACGAGCTGCCCTGTAAGACTGACGACTCCGATGTCGTGACCTGGTGAAGCTTCTACGGCTACCATGTCGCCCTTCTGAAGAGGCAGATGGTTGTCATTACGGTAGTAGCCCTTGCGCGTGTGCTTAAACTGTACTTCTACGAGGTCGCACGCTGCATTATTGCCAGGAATGTCAGCGTAGTAGTCGTACGTATTAAGTTGCTTGTCCTGTCGGCCACAGCCTTTGGCACTTAGACCTCGAAGACAAGGATGTATTTGAAAATCTTTGTTCATAGAGTGGAGTAATAGATAGCGCTTCCGGATAATATCGGAAAGACGTTGTTATTTTTGAATAAGGAGAACTATCATCTTCAGCGCAAAATCAAAAAACACCATTTTCGGATTGACGTTTTGGATAATGTCGCGCTCTGCCAATGAGAGTTCGTCCATAATGTTGATGACGTTTTTTTCGTTGATGAAGGGCGAGAATCTAACGGAGAAGTCCCTTTCCTTCTTCGACATATAGTTGAGTTCGGGTTCTTGAAAATTGAAGATGAAGTTTTCGCGAATGAGGTGTTGACAGTATTGCAGGAAATCCTTCTGCTTTTCGCGTCCCCAATCGGCCACGAGTTCCGACCAGCGATGCATTTCGCGAATGTCGCGCAGGTAGCATTTTCGCATGAGTTGCACGAACATGTCAAAGAAAACTTCGCGTTCTTCATTTACTTGAAGCTGTTGCACGGCTTTGATGTAGTTGCCAGCACTGCTTCGTGCTATGATTTTTGCGTCGTCATCGCTGAGTCCGTGCACTTCGATGAGCACTTTGGTGAGTTCTACAGGCGAAAGTGCGTTGAACTGAATTCGTTGCGTACGGCTCAAAATCGTAGGTAATATTTTGTGAGGACTACTGCTAATGAGTAGAAACACCGTTTGCTTGGGAGGTTCTTCTAGAATCTTCAAGAGTTTGTTGGCTGCCTGCTCCATCAATACCTCTGCCTTCCAGATAATCACAACTCGATAGCCCCCCTGCTGCGACGCTAAGCTAAGCGTGTCACTGATAGCATCGGCTTCAGCCACATAAATGCAGGGTTGCTGATTCTCAACCCCCATAGCTTCGTTCCAACGAGTGGAGTCAAGGTAGGGAGAGCGCAGCAACTCTTCTCTCCATTCTCGAAGGAATGATTTACAAAGCGGCGTAGCTTGCGTTTTCTTAATAGGGAAAATAAAGTGAAGGTCAGGATGCTCCCATCGTTGTAGCATCTTGCACGAACGACATTCGCCACAAGCATCACCATCCTTTCGCGACTGGCAAAGTAATGCCTTAGCAAAAGCCAAAGCCATAGGCAACTTTCCGCAACCATCAGGCCCACAAAACAGTTGGGCATGCGGAATCACCCCCGTCTCTATTTGCTGACGTAGGCGCTGCTTAATGGCATCCTGGGCTATGACGGAAGCAAACTTCATGTTGTAATATTAAGAGTTATGATTGTCGATTAACGATAAGTTTTTTGAGAGTACAGTTTGTTTAAAGTACAGATTAAAGAACGATTAATGTTTAGCGATTAGCGTTGGAGTAGAACCTCTAGTCTATTTATATTTTGTCAACTCATCAACTAATTCTGGTTCTCTATACACAGTTCTCGTTCTTGAATCTCCATGATGATTTCGTCCACTATATAAGCGTCACTCATGCATTGAAGAATATTCCCTGACTGATGAAGAAAGTTGCTCGTTCTTGTGCTGTAAAACAATTCAAGCGATTGAAGCGTGGGGATATTTAAACGTTCTGCTAAAGCTATTATGATTCGCGTGATTTTACGCCATAGTAATATTTCATTCATAGAGCGCTTCCTTTATTTCAAATGCTGCTTGAAATGTAAGACAGCTATCTATTAAGCTTTGATTGAGCAAACAGATCTGGTTATTAGATTTTGCATACGATAGTTTATTTAACGTGTGGTCCACATCAGCCAATCCTGCTATATATGCTTCCACGGCATCCACAACTTTATCATTCGCAACTCCGCCTTCTATTATGTCAAAACCTAACCAAGGTTGCTCCCCATGGCGACTTGCTGCAATAAAATTTAGCCATTCTTCATTGTATGTAGGCATTTGAAGTCGCTTAAAACCCATAGAGAGGGCTTTTTCTAAATCGAAAGTGTATTCATTTACCCACACCGTCTTTGCGTGTCTTAATGTTTTTAAACGCAGTGCCCATTGTTGAGCTTGTTCTCGATAAGATGTAAGATAAAAACCTTTTCCGAAGTCAAGGTTGTCTCGTCCTTTTATGACCAATGGGGTTTCCACAATCTGCGTTGAACCATGAAAGAGAATGATATTCATGATTGTTCCTCCGTTTCTTGCGTATTCTTTTCCCACGTTAATAATGCCTCCATGGTATCTTCTGCCACATGTTCTAAACTCATCGTGTGAAATACATCGTAGTGTTTTACCAAAAGATTTTCTATTAATCCTTGTTTTTGTAATCGACGTTGTACTTCTGAAGGGGAAATTCCCATTTTCTTTGCAGCAGCCTCTATAGCTAAAACTACAAAGTGCAAATGTTCGGGGGAAATATTCATAGACATACGATTTTACAATTAACGTTTTTGGGAGTACAATTTGTCTAGAGTACAGAGTACAACTGCCGTCCGGATGGATTCTCGTTTACTTGTTTACGAAATGAGGTTATGAGGTGAAAGGTTATGAGGTGAAAGGTGAAAGGTTATGAGGTTCCATTCGGATAACAATTCCCCTCTCCTCTCTATTCAACATTTGAGTCTAATCATCTCGTTTACTTGTCAACTCATTTACTAAATAAGTATCTTGTCAACTAAAAAATCAATATATCCGCTTCGCGATTTCTGCGATGGAATCAACGGCAGAGACGGTGTAGAAGTGGAGGCTGGGACAACCATGCTTGATAAGCTCGCGACACTGTGCCTCTGCCCATTCTATACCTACTTGCTTCACCTCGTCGTCGGTCGTACACTTGCGCACTTCTGCAGCCAAAGCTTCGGGGATGTCGCAGTGGAACACCTTGGGCACAACCTGCAGTTGCGACAATTTCGTGAGCGGTTTGATACCTGGGATGATAGGCACGTTGATGCCTGCATTCTTGCAACTCTCTACAAAACGGAAGTAGGCTTCGTTGTCATAAAAGAGTTGAGTGACGCCGTATTCTGCGCCTAATTCCACCTTACGCTTGAACCAACTTAAATCCGTTTGAAGATTCGGAGCCTCCTCGTGTTTCTCAGGATAACATGCCACGCCATAACTAAATGGGCATCCTGGATTCTTGATGGGCGAACCATCAATGAAAGTACCTGCATTAAATTGGTTAATCTGCTCTTCGAGCTCTGTAGTATGCGCATGTCCTTCGGGTTCAGGTTTGAAACTCGCATCCTCTTTTGCTTTGTCGCCACGGAGCACTAGGAGGTTTTCGATGCCCAGAAATTGGAGGTCGAGCAACATATATTCAATTTGCTCACGCGTATATCCGCTACACACCACGTGAGGCACCACAGGAATGCCAAACGCCTGCTGTATTGCGGCAGCCACAGCCACCGTGCCAGGGCGACGACGCACTCTATGACACTCCATGAGTCCGTTGCCCAAATCTTTATAGACGTACTCTGAGCGATGCGTCGTGATGTTGATATAGCGAGGGTCAAACTCGCGCAACTTTTCGATAGTGTTCTTCAGATTGTCGAACCCCGTACCCTTAAGCGGAGGCAACACTTCAAACGAAAAAGCTGTTGAGCCCTTACTGATGAGTTCCGTAATTTTCATGACGTGTTAGATTGAACAGACAAAAATACATTTTTCTCTGCGATGGACAAAACGATTTAACAGAAAAAGCGGTCGCCCGTAATGTAGAACAACCGCTGTTGGACAACCGTTATGATTATTGCAGAAATACAGTTTTGTGTTTACATAGTCTTTGTTAGAGGGTAATTCATTGACGTAGAGACGTCCCAGCAGGGCGTCTCAGAATTGAGGGTGCATATTTCTTCCATACGTATAATATGCCAATTAAATAAGGAGACGCCCCAATGGGACGTCTCTACGTCGGACGCTACCCGCTGTGCGAGTCAAAACCATCTGTGCAACATTGATAAAAATAAAGTAGCGTGATAAAATTACGCCTCGCGGCGTACGGGCCGACATAAAGTGGCCCCTACAGCATCCGCATGAAAAAATCCGTTGCTCTTTATTCTGCTTTACAAAAAAATATTTTTTTCAAAAAGATTGTATTTTTCTCAAAATTGGAGTTTTTTTGGCAAAATTGAGGGTAAAATTGACGACACACGAGATAGGAGAAACGACATCAAAGGTCCTTCCTCCGATGTTTGAAGAAATTTAAATGACCTTTGAGGTCATTTTTGCCATTTTTGAGCCAAAAAAAGGAGGAAACTGCGCAGCTTCCTCCTTGTAGTACAAAGATACAACATTTTCGCAAGAAATCCAAATCTGCTTTGATTGCTTTTTAAACTGTTTTTGTCTGCTTTACTGTCACAAATTCTTACCTGGTTGTTAGAGAGTACAGAGTACAGAAGTTATCCGGATGAATTCTCGTCAACTTGTTTACTAATTCGAAATATCGGCAGACCCATTCGTACAGAGTTAGTTCTACTTGCAAAAGTTAAACAAAAAAAATAAGCGCCCTAAGCATATGCTTAAGACGCTCTTTTCAGCGGTGCGGACGGGACTCGAACCCGCGACCCCATGCGTGACAGGCATGTATTCTAACCAGGCTGAACTACCGCACCAAAACAAACTTAGAAAGAGACTTCCTGGCGGTGCGGACGGGACTCGAACCCGCGACCCCATGCGTGACAGGCATGTATTCTAACCAGGCTGAACTACCGCACCAATGTTTGTTAGTAAGTGTCGTTCCTTGTTTGCGAGTGCAAAGGTACGACTAATTTTGAATATGACAAATATTTTCGCGATTTTTTTTCATTTTTTTCTGAAAAAAAACAATATCCTCATAACATTCACCATTATAATGCCACTCTTCGAGCGTGCCAACATTATCATAACCCGCTGAAGCAAAGAGCTTTTTCGCCACGCTGTTCGCAGACGCCGACGTATAGGCATAAAGATTGCGAAGATTCAACTTTTTCTGCGCGAACTCCTCTAATTTCTTCAACGCACATGCACCAATACCTCTTCCCTGAACTTCGCGAAGCAGCGCAATAGCCACCTCTGCGCGTTGATGAACGGGACTATAATCAAAAAGATCGACAATACCCACCGCTACGCCATCATCTTCTCGGCAGACCACCAAGCGAAGCATGCCGTCATCAGCAATGCTTCCCGTCTGCGACGCCAAATATTGCTTTAACAGATAGCGCGAATAAGGGCCATTGTTGTTACTTACAGCCCAAAGTTCCGGGTCATTCTCTATCGTATAGAGCAATTCTAAATCTTCGGGCTCGAGTGCACGCAGGTATATCATTTTTTTAAGGTAGTAAGTTTTTTAAATTTAGTAAACAAGTAAACGAGTTGACAAGTAAACGAGAATCCATCCGGATGGCAGTTGTACTACTACAATGCATATTAGAGCCATACTCTCTTGTCAACTCGTCTACTAAAAACTCGCCTACCAAAAATCATCACAACTCATAGACAGCAGCTTCCGTTATTATCTTGGCTTCCTGCGGATAGAAAAAAGCCATCAGGTGACGATGGTTGGAGCGTTCAAAGCTCTGCAGCGCTGCTTCGTAAGATATAACGCTTGTGTCGATTAATGCATGAGTAAACTTTTCGCCACTCTCCAAATTCAACTTTTCGGGCAACGAATCTCCTTTATTCACCAACGATATTTGCCACTTACTCGCCAACTGCTGCGCCAACTGATAATTTTGCTCACTGCCGAAATAAGCAAAATGCAATCTCTCCTCCGCGGCGGGGTAAATAGAGCGTACTTGCTGTTGCACGATTGTGAGTAGCGCCTTAAAAATAATTGCGCATTTAATGGGGAAGGTGAAAAAGCCACTCATGTGGCCATAGTGCTTACGGAAGAAGATGAGCATCGCTTCGTAGAACACGTGTGCATAACGATACGAACTTTTGTGCGTACTCTCACCCTTATAATGAAGTATGGGGACAGGCACATAAAAATTCTTATAACCGTTTTTCACAAAACGATAGGACAAATCGATATCCTCTCCATACATAAAGAAGTCTTCGTCGAAGCTACCGCACACCTCCAAAGCCTCGCGCGACGCCATCATAAAGGCTCCTGAAAGGATTTCTATTTCTGAGGACTGCTCTTTATCCAAGTAGCCTGCGTAGTACTTGCCAAACACCCTCGAACGAGGGAAGAGCGATGTGAGTCCGCTCATCTTGCAAAACGACACCCACGGAGTAGGCATGGAACGGCGCGACTCCTGCGCAAAGACACCACAGTCATTGAGCATCTTCACACCTACGGCCCCCACCCTTTCGCGTTGACAAACAAACTCAAACAGTCTAAGAAAAGCGCTTTCAGCAACAATAGTGTCGGGATTCAGGAAGAGAATATACTCCCCCCGAGCCATCTTTACCGCTTGATTATTCGCACGCGAAAAGCCCACATTGCGGGCGTTGTAAACGAAGTGAATCATCGGGTAATCTGCTTCAGGAAAACATTCACGGAAATAATCCATGCTACCATCCTGCGAAGCATTATCAACCACAAAAGCCTCCCACTCAATGGCGGCACGCTCTGCTGCACGAGTAACAGCGCAAAGACACTGCTTGACGTAGTGCTTCACGTTGTAATTAACTATTATGACAGAAAGATGCATAGAGAAAGTATCAAGGCTTAGACGTTGGCCAACAGAACAATGCGCCTATTGCTACAATCAAAAAGCAATACATAGCAGAACTATTGAAATCCAAGCCGTAATACACAATGAGATTCCACATGGCGGGGAGGAAAATCAAAAGAATACGCATGGTATTCCACTTTCTATAAGCTGCAAATGCTGCTGAAGTTTCTGTTGAATTAAGCTGCTCAGCAACCTTCTTACTTTTAAAAAGGCGCAAAGCAACGTAAACATTTCCAAAGGTCATTGCTACGCAAAGCAAAGCAAAGACATATTGCATAGTCGCATCCGCGGGTAAAAAACCAACAGGCAGCACGCCTTCTTCGAACAACAGCGCCAACACTGCCACTGCCAATACGCAAGAAATATAAAGTGTTCTCATAATAAAGATTATTTTTTAGGCAGGGTCTATAAATTAGCTTGAGGCAATTTAAATAATATTTAGCTGCATTCGGCAATTTGAAATTAAATTTTCATTGCGCTCATTGGCAAAATATTTGCTTAAGATTTTTGAATATTTTTCTTTTTATCGACGAAGAAGCGTAGCGGGCTACGTTTCAAGGAGTTAAAGAGAAAAAGAACAAAAAGATTAGCAAAGCGACCAAGCAAGAATTCTACCAAAAGAAATTATAAAACTAATTTATAGAACCTACCTTTAATTTTACATAATATCCACCTAAAGGAGAGGCCGTTACCTAATTGAGCATTGTACGATTAATAATAGAACGCCCAAGCGTCACCTCATCCGTATATTCAAGGTCATCACCCACGCTAATACCACGTGCTAATACCGATAGCTTCACGTTTGCTCCTGCCAAACGTCGTTGGATATAAAAATTAGTGGTATCGCCCTCCATCGTAGGATTGAGCGCCAAGATGATTTCCGCCACTCCGCCTTGCTCAACACGCTCAATGAGCGATTGAAGCTCAAGGTCGTTGGGACCAATACCATCCATCGGAGAGATAACGCCCCCCAATACGTGATAAAGCCCACGATATTGCCCAGTATTTTCAATGGCCATCACATTCTGTATATTCTCCACCACACATATTGTGCTTCGGTCGCGCGCAGGATTTGCACAAATATCACACTCTTCCTTATCGCAAATATTATGGCAAGTACGGCAATACTTTACTTCGTCAACAAGGCGTGTAAGACTATTTCCTAAGGCGTGAATTTCTTTCGCATCGCGACGAAGCATATGGAGCACCAAACGCAGCGCTGTTTTACGCCCGATACCGGGAAGTTTTGAAATCTCTGCTACTGCCTGTTCAAGCAGCATAGAGGGATATTGCTGTTGCATACAACTCAAAGCGATTGATTAATGCTCTCAATGTAACTCAGGAACTCATCACGACCAATTCTCTTTTCAGAGCTCGTCACGAAATGAGGAGGCAATTCCTCCCACTGTTCCGCCAATTTAGCAAGAAAGCCGTTGACATTCTTTTTCAACTCGCCCGCCTTGTTCTTATCTGCCTTCGTAAAGATAATACCAAAAGGAATACCATGCTCGCCTAACCATTCGATGAATTCGAGGTCAATCTTCTGAGGCGTCAGGCGCGAATCGATAAGCACGAACAAACAAGTAAGCTGCTTGCGCTCAAGTATATAATATTCTATGATATTCTGAAGCTGCTGCATAGCTTTCTTGCCACGCTTGGCATAGCCATAACCAGGAAGGTCAACAAGATGCCACTCCTTGTTAATAAGGAAATGATTAATCAACATGGTCTTACCCGGCGTAGCTGAGGTCATCGCCAAACTCTTACGCCCAGTAAGCATATTAATGAGGCTACTCTTCCCCACATTGCTACGCCCGATAAAAGCATATTCGGGCAAATCCGTTGCAGGACACATATCAGCTCGGCTGTTGCTGACAACAAATTCTGCAGAGGTTATATTCATAGTAAATGATAGTTTTTCAATAAATTGCTACAAATTTAACCCTTTTTCCCCATAGTTTTTTTACTTTTGCTTAAAATTATCATAGCAAACTATGCACGACAGAATAAAACAACTCAAAATAGTACTTGTCATAACGGCTATCATCATTGCAATTGCCAGCCTCGTCGTTTCACACACGCTCGTCAATGACCTCTCGCGCAAAGAGCGTGCGAGCATGGAAGTATGGGCTGAAGCCATGCGCGCCTTTAGCGATGCCGACGAACAGACAGACCTCACACTCGTGCTGCGCGTCATTAATGGCAATGACTATATCCCCGTCATCGTGCTGAATGGACAAAACGAAGTGGTGGACTTTCGCAACATTAACATCGATGCTGCAACAGCAGCCGACAGCACCGCATATATACAAAACTATGCTCAATCGCTCACTGAAAAAGGCAACATCATCGAAATCATGGGCGTGAGCGACCCTCTTTCGCTCGAATCCATACACCTTCGAGTAGCTTACGACGAATCGCTCATGCTGCAAAGACTTACGCACTATCCCTACATTCAGCTGGGCGTCATCAGCCTATTCGTAGTCGTTGCGATATTCGCACTGCTTGCTTCAAAAAGAGCAGAACAAGACAAGGTGTGGGTGGGACTATCGCGCGAAACAGCCCACCAACTCGGCACTCCCATCTCTTCGCTCATGGCATGGACTGAAGTGCTCAACGAGACCTATCCCAGCGACCCACTCATAGCCGAAATGGGGAGTGACGTGAAACGCCTGCAGCTCATTGCAGAACGCTTCTCTAAAATCGGAAGTAAGCCTGAATTAAAAACGGAGAATATCTGCGAAGTTATCGAACGAGTGGTAAGCTACATCGGCAAGCGCACCTCCGACAAAGTGCGCATTACCTGCAGTTTTCCCGACAACGTCGTAATGGTAAAGCTAAGCGCTTCACTGTTTGAATGGGTCATCGAGAACCTTTGCAAAAATGCCATTGATGCCATGCAAGGCAAAGGACATATAAACATATACCTTTACCGCCAGGGCGACTTCCTCAAACTGGAGGTTAGCGACACAGGAAGGGGGATTCCAAAAAACAAATTCAAAACAGTGTTCCGACCGGGCTACACAACCAAAAAACGCGGTTGGGGACTCGGACTCTCACTCGCCAAACGCATCATGAAGGAATACCACCATGGCAATATCTACGTAAAATCCAGCAGTCCGAAAGGCACTACCTTCTGTGTAGATCTACGATTAGGATAAAATTAGAATCTCAAAATCCAGAAAAAAAAGAAGAGGCTGCGTCCCTACGGGTGCAGCCTCCTTTTTTTAGTCAAAACTAATGTAAATAGAAGATTAAGCTTCAGCAGTTTCTTCTGTAGCTTCTTCAGCAGCAGGAGCTTCTTCAGCAGCCTTAGCAGCAGCTGCAGCAGCCTTCTTTTCTGCTACCTTTTCAGCGATCTTCTTGTTTACTTCCTTTTCAGCTTCGAGACGAGCAGCAGCAGCAGCCTTCTTTTCAGCAGCATTCTTATCTGCTACCTTAGCAGCCTTAGCAGCCTTTTCCTGCTTCCAAGCTTCGAACTTAGCCTGTGCAGTAGCTTCGTCGAAAGCACCCTTACGAACACCACCATTGAGGTGCTTCATGAGGTAAACGCCTTCTGCAGAAAGGATGTTACGAACTGTGTCTGTGGGCTGCGCACCGCATTCTACCCAGTGGAGAGCACGTTCAAAATTCAAATCTACTGTTGCAGGGTTAGTGTTGGGGTTGTAAGTACCAACCTTTTCAGTAAACTTACCATCGCGTGGAGCTCTTACGTCTGCGATCACGATGCTGTAGAAAGCATAGCCCTTACGGCCGTGACGCTGCAATCTAATCTTAGTTGCCATTTTCTTAAAAAATTATTAGTTAATAGGTTTGAATTATGCTACCATCTCGTGATAGCGGGTGCAAAATTACGACTTTCTATTCAACGAAACAAAATTCCGACCCATTTTTTACTTATTTTCTTCACTTGCACATATAAATCAACTCAATTTATATTTTTTTAAGACTATAAATGCTAAAGTTTGACAAATAGATTGTAAATTTGCGTTGCAAATGCTGTGAAGCTTCCCTTTGTTTCAAAAGCATCACATCGATCATCATTAAATTATTACATAGTAAAATGAAGAAATTCGCTTTTTTCGCAGTAGCTCTTGGTGTTGCTGCAACGTTCACATCTTGTAAGTCAAAAGAAGACTACTACCGCAAAGCTTACGAAGAAGCTAAGAGCCAGGAAACAGCTGTTGCTCAAGACGCAAAGGCTGTAGTCGTAACACCTGTAGCTCAGAATAAGGTTGTTCCTGTTCAGTCAACAACGACAACTCCTGTTGACTTGAGCGGCACTCGCACTATCGAAGGTGGTGTAACAGTTGTAAGCGGCAATCAGTTGAAGGACTTCAGCGTAGTAGTTGGTAGCTTCCAGACACAGGCAAATGCAGAAGGCCTCAAGCAGCTACTCCAGTCTAAGGGTTACGATTCACGCGTTATCAAGACAAACGAAACAATCAATGGCCACACAGGCTGGTTCCGCGTAATCGCTGCATCTTATGCCGACAAGGCTTCTGCTGCTCAGCTCCGCGACCAGATGAAGGGCGATTATCCTGGTGCTTGGTTGCTCTACAACAAGTAAACAAATCCTAACTAACCATTCACGAGTTAGCTAGTTAATATTTTCTTTTTTTGTTGACGAGTTAACGAGTTGAAGGTGCTGTAAAAAAATTATAGCGCAACATCAACTTGTTAACTCGTCAATAATTTTAAGGTAGGTTCTATAACTCAACTTTCGCAAGCTACAATTGAGTCAAGCTTTGAGGTTATTAGGCAGCTTCGCTTTAAGGTTTTAAGGGCCATACGGACTGAATAGCCTCACAACCTTAAACCTAACAACCTTAAAACCTTATAACCTTAATCCTTAAAACCTAAGAAGTTGAGCACTTGCAAAACTTCAGTAAATCACCATCCACAATCTTTTACGAGCATGAAGCATACACTGTTAGGCGCCACCATTGAGGAGTTCAAAACTATCGCCACAGACTTAGGGCTACCAGCTTTTGTGGGCAAACAAATGGCTGGTTGGATTTATGGCAAACACGTTACAGCGATTGAGCAAATGACCAATCTTTCGAAAACGGCGCGCCAACAACTTGCGGAGCACTATGAAATAGGTTGCTCTGTCCCCGTCGATGCACAGCGCTCAGTGGATGGAACTATCAAATACCTCTACCGCACAGCGAAAGGCGACTACATCGAAACGGTTTATATCCCCGACGGCGACCGCGCCACTCTTTGCGTGAGTTGCCAAGTAGGATGTAAAATGGGATGTAAATTCTGTATGACAGGACGACAAGGCTATGCGGCATCACTCTCAGTAGCAGACATTCTCAACCAAATTTACTCTCTGCCCGAACGCGACCGACTGACCAACATCGTCTTTATGGGACAGGGCGAACCTTTTGACAATCTCGACAATGTGATGCGCGCCACAGAGGTGCTCACAGCCGATTGGGCTTACGGATGGAGCCCTAAACGCATCACAGTGTCAACTGTAGGGTTAGCGAAAGGACTTGTAAGATTCTTAAGCGAAAGCAAATGCAGCCTAGCCATCAGCCTACACCACCCCATCCCATCCGAACGCCGAGAAATCATGCCTGCCGAACGAGCTTTCTCAATAACAGAGCTCGTGGAAGTACTCAAAGGCTATGACTTCTGTCGTCGTTATCCCCGCGACCCTAATGCGCCCAAGCAACGTCGCCTTACCTTTGAATACATCGTATTCGGAGGTCTCAACGACTCTAAGCGACATGCCGACGCGTTGCTCTCATTATTACACGATTTGGATTGCCGTATTAACCTCATCCGCTTCCACACAATCCCTGACACCCCCTTCCGTAGCGCCGAAGAGAAGACCATGGTATGGATGCGTGACTACCTCACAGAGCACGGACTCACAACAACAATACGAGCATCACGAGGACAGGACATTTTTGCAGCTTGCGGGCTATTAAGTACCAAAAAGCAGCAGGAAGAAAAGTTGCAACAAACTTCATTAGAAAACTAATACACCACCTCTACAGGTGGTTATCACAATACTCAAAAAAAATGAACATCATTTCAGAAATAAACGAAGAAGCCATTGTTGAGGTGCCTTCATCAAAGCGTTCCATCCGTGTAGCCATCACTCATGGCGACACAAACGGAGTGGGCTACGAACTTATCTTCAAGACTTTTGCAGAATCCGACATCTTTGACCTTTGCACTCCCATCGTATATGGTTCGGCAAAGATTGCGGCCTACCACCGAAAAGCGATTGAGAGCGAAACCAACTATTGCGTAATCGAACAAGCTGAAGAAGCTAAGCCTGGTCAACTCAACCTGCTTAACTGCTTTGATAAAGAAATATTGATTACGCTCGGACGCCCTAGCGCAGATGCTGGTGCAGCCGCCTTTGCTGCGCTCGAAGCTGCCGTAGCCGATTTAAAGGCAGGCAAGGTTGACGTACTTGTAACAGCGCCTATCAACAAAGCTACCATACAAAGCGAGAATTTCCAATTCCAAGGTCACACTGAATATCTCCAATCAAAAATGGAGGGTGAATCGCTCATGATTTTGACCAACGAAATGATGCGCGTGGCTTTGGTTACAACCCATTTGGCCGTAAAGGATGTCGCTACTGCTATCACAAAGGAAACAGTAGAAAAGAAAATACGCCAACTCTATAGCGTGCTTCGCCACGACTACCTCATCTCAGCACCTCGCATAGCAGTGTTCGGACTCAACCCTCACAATGGCGATGCTGGCGCAATTGGCACTGAAGACGAAGAAATCATTGCAAGCACCATTCGCGAACTCCAAGAAGGCGGCATGCCCGTCTTTGGTCCTTATAGTGCTGATGGTTTCTTTGGCGCAGGCCATTTCACTAAGTTCGATGGCATCTTAGCCATGTATCACGATCAAGGCCTTGCACCCTTCAAGGCACTCTCTATGGAAGACGGAGTCAACTACACTGCAGGGCTCGAATTTGTACGTACTTCACCCGACCATGGTGTAGCTTACGACATCGCTGGCAAAGGTATTGCATCGGAAAACTCTTTCCGCCAGGCTCTTTATGCAGCCATCGACATCTACCACAATCGTAAAATCGATCAAGAGGCAACACAAAATCCGCTTCCCAAACTTTATCAAGACAGACGCGAAGACGACAGACGCAATTATGTCACACGCCCTGAAAAGCGCTCTACGGATGAATAGCATCAAGCAATTTGCAATCATCGCAGCAGGCGAAGGTAGTCGCTTGAGTCAGGAAGGGGTGTCTCTCCCTAAACCTTTGGTGTGCCTAAATGGTGAACCCATGATCGACCGACTCATCCGAATTTTTATAGAGAACGGAGCTGAGCACATTATCATTATCACCAATCCGCAACAACTACAAACGGAGCCACACCTCCGCAAAACTGCAGAACGCTACCCAGCATGCAGATTTGACATCATATCGAAATCAACTCCCAGCTCAATGCACTCCTTTAATGTGATTGCAGACTATTTAGAAGAAGCCCCTTTCTGTCTCACTACTGTTGACACTATTTTCAGCGAAACCGACTTTAAAGCCTACTTGACTTACATCAACACAATAGGACAATCAGCTGATGGAGTCATGGCGGTCACAGATTATATTGACGATGAAAAGCCTCTTTACATCGACATTAATCACGAGAATGATATTATCAACTTTTGGGATAAACAAGGGAATTGCACTCACATCTCAGGAGGAATCTATACGCTAAAGCCCATTGCCCTTCAAACGCTTCGCCGTTGTATCAACGAAGGGCAACATCGCATGCGCAATTATCAACGCGGGCTTATAGCCGATGGCCTTAAACTCAAGGCATTTAAATTCTCTAAGATATTGGATGTTGACCATGCAAGCGACATCAATAAAGCCGCCACATTCCTGGCACAGCATTAAAACGATGAAAATTCTTTGCATATTCCGAGCCCACCAATTTTCGCCTGCATCTATTGAGCGCGATGCGCACATCCTGCAAACGATAACCCAACTCCTGCAGGAAGTCTCGCACGATGTTGTTTGCTGCAAAGAGGAAGAACTCTCTGTTTTTATTAAGCTGAATAATTGGGACTACATCGTCAGTATGGCACGCTCTGAAGTCGCTTTGCGATTACTTAGTATAGCTGAAAAGAATGGCTCTAGAATTTTCAATTCGCCCTCTGCACTGCTAAAAACAGACAGAGTTAATCTCACAAAACGTTTTCTGGAATTTCAAATTCCTATGCCAGAAACTATTTTGGTTGAACATCCCCATACAGTAGGGCTCAAGCCCCCTTATTGGATTAAAAAGGGCGGTGCAGGTGCGAAAACAAAAGACGATGTTGTTTTTATCAAGAGCGAAGAAGACATAAGCACTCTTCCTAACACTCCACAGCAGTGCATAGCAGTATCTCATGCAGAAGGCGACCTCATAAAATTCTACGGCGTTGCTGGCACAAACTTTTTCCAATACCATTATCCCACGGCGCAAATTGATGCCTTTTCGAAATTTGGGCTAGAAAGTATCAATGGTACTCCTAATTTTTATGAATTCGAACTCTCGAACCTCAAAACAATTGCCCTAGAAGCGGCTAAAGTTTCTGGTTTCGATATCTTTGGTGGCGATGCTATTATCACAACAGATGGACAAATAAAACTCATTGATTTCAACGACTTCCCTAGTTTTGCGAATTGTCGTGAAGCTGCAGCTGGAGCTGTTGTACAACTCATTAATCTTTATGGCAAGCAACCTGCAAACAACGCTTAAAAGCCAAGACACAGAAGAATGGCTTGACATCCATTTCACACGCCCCATAGGACTATTGTGGGCTCGCTTATTCCAACATTTTGGAATACACCCCAACGTTGTAACAATTCTCAGCATTCTACTCGGAGCTGCAGCAGGCATTTGCTTCTATTTTCCAGACTATTTCCACACCATTACGGGTATTCTCCTACTAATGTGGGCCAACTTCTACGACTCAGCAGATGGACAGCTTGCACGTATGACTGGACAAAAGACTCGTATAGGACGAATTCTCGACGGATTTGCTGGCGATGTTTGGTTTTTTACTATCTACGCAGCCATCTGCTTGCGCTTACAAAACGAGAATTTGCCTTTCGGATTAGAGAGTACGTGGGGAATATGGATTTGGCTACTGGCAGCGCTCTCTGGACTGAAATGCCACGCTGAGCAATGCCGCCTTGCAGACTATTATCGCAACATCCATCTTTGGATAATTAAGGGTGAAGCAGGTAGCGAACTCGACAACACCACCACACTCAACACTGAATACGAAAACACTCCATGGCGCAAAGCACCACTTTGGAAATTATTTCTTTTCTTCTACAAGCGCTATACTAAAGCCCAAGAATCAGACACTCCGTGCTTTCAGCAGCTACGTAGCCACTTGCCCAATGCAGCAGCCTTATCAGACGAACAACAAGCTGCTTTTCGTGCTGGAAGTCTTCCGCTCATGAAGTGGACCAACATTCTCACTTTCAACACGCGCGCTATCGTTCTCTACATCTCCTTGCTTATCATGCAACCTTGGATTTATTTCGTAGTAGAAATCACAATTTTCCAAGCACTATATTATTATATGAGAAGCCAACACGAAAAACTCTGCAAACAAATGCTTCACTTGCTAACATAAACTGCTACAAATAACAAAATTATTAATTAAACAACCACAAAAATGAAAAAATTATTGTTCCTCGCACTCCCTGCAATGCTTGCAAGTTGTGCTAACTCTAACGAGTACAAAATCAATGGTACTGCTTCTGCAGACGCGGAAGGAAAACACGTTTACCTCGTTGCTGAAAGTAGCGACCTCGTTGACTCATGCCTTGTAACAGATGGAAAATTCACTTTTAAGGGCACTATTGAAGGCGAAGAACTTTGTCTTGTATCCTTCGGACATTCTAGAGCACCCATCATCCTCCAACAAGGCACTGAAGCTGAAGTTGACCTCGCTTCTATGCCCACTATGGTGAAGGACAATGGCGGACTCAACGACACTTTCTACGGAGTGATGCAAAACATTATGAATGCCAACTTAAGCATCCGCGATAGAGAAGACAAGATGCGCGATGCCAACGCTTCACCCACAGAAATCGAAACTGCTATGCAACCTGCTCGCGACAGCGTTTACAACCTTTACCGCGAAAGCATCACTAACAACAAAGACAATATGGTAGGTGCTTACATCCTCAGCATGACAGCTCGCTCACTCTTCGGTTCACTCGAAATGCTCGATTCTATGAAGAATGAAGTGAAATATGTTTCTAAGCTCAAGTCTTTCAACTCTTACTACAATTCGCTTAAAGCCATTGCAGCAACCCAAGAAGGTCAGCCTTTCACAGACTTTGCTGGTAAGGATCTCGAAGGTAACGAAGTAAAGCTCTCTGATTATGTAGGCAAAGGCAAATTTGTTCTCATCGACTTTTGGGCATCATGGTGCGGTCCTTGCAAAGCAGAAATTCCTAACCTTATGGAACTCTATAAGAAATATGGTAAGAAGAACTTCACTGTTGTAGGTATCAATGTATATGACCAGGAAGCGAAGTGCAAGGAAACACTCAAGGCTGAAGGCGTTGAATATCCACAAATCATCGTTGACAACAACGCCACTGAACATGCAGCAAAGCTTTATGGTGTAACAGGAATTCCACAAATCATGCTCTTCTCTCCCGAAGGAACAATCCTCAAGCGTAATCTCCGCGGCGAAGAAATGAAGAAGTTTGTTGCAGACCAATTAAAATAACAATATTAGACAATCCACACAGCGCTGATAAATAATCAAGTAGGAAGAAAACGGCTTCGTTTTCTTCCTACTTTCGTTTTCCGGCTATTGCTTTTTATTGATGTCCGATAAAGTTTTTGTAAATAATGGCCTGAAAGCATGACGCCGAAGGTGTCACCGCTCAATAACCGGCCGGTCCAAAGCGTAGCGAATACCCCCGGTGAGGACCACACGAGAGTCGTACCCTGAAAAGGGTGCCCCAACAACAAGCTGACACCAACCCGGCCTATCCCCCCACCCACCTCAGGACCTACGCCCCAATCCGCACATACTGAGCACAACGAAAGCATCCCGCCCAACTGGTAATTCACCAGGGGCGGGATGGTTCTTATACGCAGGGTGCAGCGCTATGCTTCAGCCTCGGGAGTCTCCAGCTCAGTAGGAGCGTCGGGAGTTTCAGGCTCTGTGGGAATATCGGGGGTAGTAGGGTTTTTCTCCTTACCATCCTTGCCCACGCTGGCTGCCGAGCGCTTGGTCAACGTGATGAGCGGCATTCATCTGAGTGATGAAGTTATTAATATCATCCGTAGATTGCCAATGGCGTAAGCATTGACCACTTTCAACAATTTGCGGCTGGGTTAAAAACTCTGGTTAATTCACACGATGCCGTTTGGCGCGGTAGCCTTACTGCTGCTTGTCGTTCCCTGCAGATTCGTTCGCCCAGTTGCTCCAAGAGGAGTGGCGAGTAGCTGGAGTAGCAGGCTCATCACCTACAGGAATTCTGTCGGGACTCGCTGCAAGGCATCCCTCAAATTCAATCTTCATGACCTCAATACGAGGTGCGATGTAATTCTTTGCCTTCATTGTTTATTCTATTTAGTTATTGTTTTACATATTGTTTATCGGAACTCTCTTGGCCCCCCAGCGCTTGTCAAAACACCAAGCGACCGAGAGAGTTTCGTTACTCCACATTAGAGCACCACCTTCTTACCGTTGACGATATAGATGCCGCCCTTCTGAGGCTGAGCTACGCGACGACCCGACAAGTCGTAGATTTCGGCTTCTCCGTTTTCAGTCTTCACCTCGCCGATACCTGTTGCTGAACCATCGCCTGCAACTCGGATGCGAACACGTGTGAGTGCTTCCTCGTTCACCTTGACGGGGGAATTGTCCAAATCTGTGATGGTCATATACACGCGGAAGGGATTCAGGTAAGTGCCATCAGCAATGGGCTGCCACATTCCTTCCGTAGAGATAGCATAGCACTGACCATCTCCGTTGTCGAATTCTTCTGAATACATGCGGTTGTATGTGCCAGTCAGGCTAAAGCTGGTGTAGAACGACTGGCAAGTAATCGAGTTCTCTACGGTATTATAGAGTGTGACATCCTCCATCACCAGCTCCATCTCCTTTGCAGCATCGCTCTTTGCGCGGATAAAGTAGGGATAATTAGCATGGAGAGTACCGGACTTTATCTTGATAATTTCCATCTCAAGGTCGTCGATTTCGCCATCGTCATCGCGATCGTAGGCATGGAAGTTGTTTGCGTATGCCAATTCATAATCCTCCAACA
>JAZLDQ010000021.1:0-15131 GCA_045614785.1 Alloprevotella sp. | reverse complement strand
TTACGTAATTACTGACGACTGTATCGCATGTGGTACTTGTATCGACGAATGTCCCTCTGGCGCAATCTCTGAAGGCGAAAAGTATTCTATCGATCCCAACGCTTGTGTTGACTGCGGCACTTGCGCAGACGTTTGTCCTTCTGGCGCAATCATCGCTGGCTAATCCAATGCGAGATTCTAGTCGAATCAACTTCTACAAAGTTTCTTACGATTTTTCGTAGGAAACTTTTTTGTTTTATAACACTTTTACCGCATAGTTCAGACAACCTTATAACCTAATAAGCCAAAGCACTTGCGAAACTTCTGTAAAATAATTAATAAAATAATTAATAAAAGTTGTATTTTTGCAAAGAGATTAGAAATTATCATTAACAAAAAACATTTAAAACTTATGAAATTGTTCAGTTTTAGCAAGTTGTGCATGTTCCTCGTGGGTTGCTTCATGATGGGTGTGCTCGAACTTCAGGCGGAGGTAAACCCCAAGCCCTTCGTGATTCCCGAACTCAAGACATGGACAGGTGCAGAAGGCACATTCACTCCCTCTGGCCGCATTGCCGTAAAGGGCGGCGATAAGGAATTGATGCGTATTGCTCAAGCTTTTGCTGCCGACTACGAATTGCTCACTGGCAAGGCGCTCAAGGTTGTGAAAGGTTCAGGCAAGGCAGGCGACATCGTTATGATGCTCAACAAGAAGGATGCATCGCTTGGCGCAGAAGGCTACAAACTCGAAATTGCGGATAAGGCAGTAATGACAGCTGCTACACTCCAGGGAGCATTCTGGGCGACACGCACTGTGCTTCAGCTTTCTGAGCAGAACGTACAACTCCCCAAGGGTACAACTGTTGACGTTCCCGAGTACGCTATGCGCGGCTTCATGATTGACGTAGGCCGTAAGTTCATCCCCATGTCATACCTCCGCAACCTTGTGAAGATTATGGCATACTACAAGATGAACACACTCCAGGTGCACCTCAACGACAACGGCTTCCGCCAGTTCTTCGGTAATGATTGGAACAAGACACAGGCTGCTTTCCGCCTCGAAAGCACAACCTACCCCGGACTCACAGCGAAAGACGGTTCGTACACAAAGCAGGAGTTCATCGACATGCAAATCCTTGCGGAACAAAACTACGTTGAAGTAGTTCCCGAAATCGACGTGCCCGCTCACTCTTTGGCATTCACACACTACAAGCCCGAAATTGGTTCCAAGGAATACGGTATGGACCACCTTGACCTCTTCAAGCAGGAAACTTACAACTTCGTTGACGGACTTTTCAAGGAATATCTTGAAGGCGAAAATCCCGTATTCCGCGGTCCTCGCGTACACATCGGTACTGACGAATACTCTAATGCCAAGAAGGACGTAGTTGAAGCCTTCCGTAAGTTCACCGACCACTACATCAAGTACGTAGAAAGCTTCGGCAAGCAAGCCATGGTGTGGGGCGCACTCACACACGCTAAGGGCGAAACTCCCGTAAAGGCTGAAAACGTAATCATGAACTGCTGGTACAACGGCTACGCTGATCCCACAGAAATGAAGAAGCAGGGCTATAAGCTCGTGAGCATTCCCGACGGCGCTGTTTACATCGTGCCCGCAGCAGGTTACTACTACGACTACCTCAACTGCAACTATCTTTACAACAGCTGGACACCCGCCAACATTGGCAACCAGACATTCGAAGAAGGTGACCCCGCAATCCTTGGTGGTATGTTTGCCGTTTGGAATGACCACGTGAATGGTATCTCTACAAAGGATATCCACCACCGCGTATTCCCCGCATTGCAAACATTGGCTGTGAAGTGCTGGACAGCGAAGAAGGCACAGCTCCCCTACGATGAGTTCAACCAGAAGCGCCTCCAACTCTCTGAAGCTCCTGGTGTAAACGAGCTCGCACTCTACGGCACAGCTGAAAAGCTCGTTTACGAAGCAGCAGAAGTAAAGGCTGGCGGAACTTTGCCCATCGCAGAAATCGGCTACAACTACAGCGTAAGCTTCACAGTAGAAGGTGTTGCTGAAGAACGTGGCACTGAACTCTTCACTTCTGACAATGCTGTCGTTTATATTTCTGACCCCAAGACTGGCCGCCTCGGATTCTGGCGCGATGGTTTCCTCGCACAGTTCAACTACCACATCCCTGTAGGAAAGAAGGCTGACATCACAATCCAGGGCGATAACAAGAAGACAGTGCTCTACGTTGACGGTAAGCACAAGGAAACACTCGACGCAAAGGTCATCTACGTTATCAAGCCCGAAAACCAGGTGCAACCCATGTACAACGCAAATGGCGCAGCAGAGCCCATCATGTACACAACAGGCGACAAGATGTTCCTCCAGCGCACACTCGTATTCCCCCTCCAAAAGGCAGGAAACTTCAAGAGCAAGGTGACAAACCTCAAGGTGCACAACTATTGGGTGAACAAGTAAAGACATAACTGAAGTTTCGCAAGTGCTCTACTTCTTAGGTTTTAAGGTTTTAAGGTTTTAAGGTTTACCATTCGGTATGCTTACCTTACCTAAGGAAATAACATTCTGAATAGCTCTGAAAACCTTAAAGCGAAGCGACTTAACAACCTTATAACCAGACTTTAGCTGTAGTCCCGCGAAAGTTGAGTACATAAGGAATAAAGCATTTGCTGGATTTCAACAAACACACAAAAGCGGGTGTGCCACGCATGGCACACCCGCTTTTTATTTATTGCAACTCAATAGTAGCACGTCGGTTATAGTCGTAAGGCGAAAGCACATCAACACCACCAGCCGCTTTGATTACAATGTTCTGCCGTGGAATCCCCATTTTAGAAAGTTCTGCTGCAATTGTTTGAGCGCGTTTCTCTGAAAGCAAACGATTGTAAGCAGCTTCGCCCGTATTGCTATCGGCGTAACCAGTAACAAGCAACTTACGATTGCCCACCTTGGCCTGCGCCACAAGCTCAGTCAAATCCACCAAATCCTTGCGCGAAGCTAATTCATAAGAATCATGATTGAAGAACACAGAGAAGGGCATCGCTATCAGCTGCGTTTCCTTCACCACACGAGTTTCGACAGGAGCAGAAACAGGCTTATGCTGCGCTAACATACTGCGCAAGCGGTCGTTCTCCAAACGCTCTTCATTTACAAGACTTTCCAAATATTGCATCTGCTCGCGATTGATTGCTGCAAGCTCAGCCAAATCGGGCGAATGATTCCAATCGTTTTTCTTACTAATGTCGTAAGTTACTCCAAGTTTCACACTAGCAACTTTGTCATAATGATTAAACGAAAGAATGTTGCTACCATTATTACCCTTGGGACCTAAAAACAACGAACTCGCAAATAGCATCTGAACATCAGCAAAGACATTCATGCGCGATGTAACTCGATAAGCATTGCGAACACCGATATTGATTCCTAACTTATTGACCTTGTCATCAAAATTACGCAAGTATCCCACACCGGCATAAGGAC
The DNA here is from genome assembly GCA_045614785.1 of Alloprevotella sp. Taxonomy (GTDB): domain Bacteria; phylum Bacteroidota; class Bacteroidia; order Bacteroidales; family Bacteroidaceae; genus Alloprevotella. The sequence continues at coordinate 11,686 of JAZLDQ010000021.1, read as the reverse complement.
TCATATTCCAACGGCGCGAAGACTCATAGCCCATCAGCAGATTCGTAAGATTCATCATCACATCTTCATGAATGTAGATGTAATCAACACTAGGGTGCAACCCGTGCGCATCGCCTGACGTATTGCGCATCCAACCATAATCTACAGCGGTACGGAGGCCAAACTCGGGCGTAAACCATTTACCTGCCCCCAAGCTAAATCCCCAGCTTCCTCGTTTGTGAGAAAAAGGAGTAGCGCTGACACTGCTTCCCTGCGAGGTGTAGGAAACGTTGTAGAGTCCTCCAGCCTCAACAAACCAATTAGCTCCGAAGCTGTTGGTTTCGACACTGTGCTTTGCGGGCTTAGTGTCATCCTGTGCACTTGCTGTTACTGCGAACATAGCGAGCGCGAATGCGAACGTAAAGTTCTTCATAGTAGTTAGTTATTAGGTATAAATAATTAGGTTAGTGGCAAGACCACATTAGATGTGATTCTTAACCGCTGCAAATGTACGGGTACTAAATCGAGACCAACAAATTTTTCGTACTAAATAAAACTAATAAATCTAACTAATTGTGAAGAGCGTATTCGTAGCTATATTATGCTTCAAAGGATACTTACAAAAAAAACGAAAAAATACCATCGCTCCATTTCGAATATCATCTTTTGGGGGAATCTACGCCACTAAAATAAATGATAAAGACCTCTTTAACAATACAAAGGGAATGAAAGGGAATAGCTTTTACAGGAGGTCTATTGTCTCGAAATTATTGGATAAAGCGATGGTAATGTGTGTGTATAGCTTTATAAGAATTGTCGCAATAAAAAGTTAAGAAAAAAAACCGACGGTTTCCATGCGGAGGTCAATCGTTTGACTCCGCATGAACATCTTGAGCCAACAGCCTCACGGCTATACAATGCGCAAGACAAACGTCGATACCAACTTTCTAATTATTAACACTCAAAGTAAAAATTCACTTCTGCTAAACAATTCATTTTATCGCTGCTTTACAGCTTGCATCATTGCTGCATTTTGCTTTGCAGGAGCAAATTTGACGCGAATATATATATATATATATAAGTACCAAATTTTTAACTGACTTTTTTAAGAAAAAAACGAATTTCTTTATGATTCTGCTATCTACAGAATAACAAAAACGCACCATAATATTCATCAATGCGAATCAGTATTTGAGTTTGAGTATTCTCATTGTTGGCTAAGAACAATGCCGAATGGTATGCCTTGAAAGAGCAAAAGCCTCAAGGGTATCCTCCTGCTTGCTTTGCTTTTGCCCTTTACATGTAGGGTGTGCAAAATTGTAAAAAAGATGAGACAAGTTTGAACACTCTACCTTATAGGTATCTTTACACCAATCGTCCTCTAAGAAATTACGAAATATTTTTACAAAAAAAGATGCATCTCCTTAATGCAAAACCTGGCATTCTAGGGCACTCTGATTACAAAATAAGGGGTAAACTACTCGTACCTGTGGATAACTCCGAAAAACGAAATTTGGATTTTGCTCAATTCTGTTGTATCTTTGTACTACAAACAGGGGAGGCCTAGCGGTCTCCCCTATTTTTTGTCCGAAAAAGTGCAAAACTACCTCAAAGGTAAGAAAAATTACCTTTGAGGTCGGAAATTTTACATCAAAGATCGTTTTTCGCACCTCCGACTTTGTTGTTTTTTTGCCCCTTTTTGCTTGAACAGCCTGCCATCTTGTCATCACAAGGTCAAAATTTTGCAAAAACAAAAAGATTTTTACTTTTTGAACACGACCTGTCCAAATCTGAAGAGTAATACTGTGAAATATTTTGACAAAATAAGCCGTGGGCAGTAACATTGTAGGGGGAGGGGTAAAGTATGACCTAAAGCTAATCTTTGCCCACATTTATTTTGACGGTAACAGGTCGTCTCGAAGAGGCAAAAGCTCATAGCCTAGGGCAACAATTGATTTACAGATGAGTGGATGTAACTCAGGAGGTTTCTTTCCCCTGATAACGAGAACCAAAGGGGGTAATTTAGTTACGTTCGACTTTCTTAAGGTAGGTTCAATAAATCAATCCTCACCTGGATGAGCCGCCGACAATATATCTTTCATACCTTTGAAGAAACCCACAATCTGCGATTTTACCGCTCGAAAAACGATGCAAACAGCCTTCCAAAACGCTGCAAGCACCCAAATAAGTGCATGCAAAGCTAGGCGTAAACACTTCCTTGGAGTGAGACGATAGGCTGCGCGAACTACTCGAAAATAATAAACCACGACCAAGGGGAGACCTACGCCACAAAGCAAATAGAGCCAGCAAAAACCATCGCCCACCTCATGGTGAACAACAGGATGTCCGCCCACCATAGTCCAAGGCAAACCATAGCACACCACCTTAAAGACACTCACAGCCTTAAAAGCAAGGAGATGGAAAGCAAAGATGAGGAGCGTTCGCTCTCCGATATACACAAACGCACGACGCACCCAAACAGTGTGCGTAGCAATAAGAACAGACAAAGCATGGAGCATAATAAAGCCACAGACAGCTGGAACAGGAAGAGCAAAATGCTGCGCCAGCGTTGGCGAAAAAGCCATACTCGCTGCCGTAAATTTGCTAAAAAGAATTGCCACCATCGTAGCTAAAACAGCAACAATAATGCAAACTATAGGTTTACTGCTCATCCATTCGTACGCCCTGCGATACATAAAACCGATAGCAATGAAAAACACAGCCATAATCTCACGATAGCCTCCTGGCGCAAAGAGAACGAACTTGATATGTTCATCAATTTTCCATGCTGCTAAAGCGAGTGCACCGATGGCAAGGCAGGCGTTAATGAATAAGTCATTTTGCCTCAACACCCTAACTTTACGCAATAGCTTAAACCCTACAAGGTAGGCTATGCCACCTACAAACAAAGCTCTGAAGAACCAAAATGAGCCTGCCAGGAATTCATCGTAGCCCGACATGTTGAGCACAATGTTCCAAAGTCGTTGACAGAAGTTATGCCACGTATACCACGAAGCCGTAAGCCCTCCACCGTTGCCTGCACTTTGATTGACAATCCCAATCCAGTAAAACAAATTGTGTGCAACCAGGAAGAACAATGCATACTTAAGAAACGGGATATACAATCCTTTGACACGATGCTTAAGGAATGTCTTTTCATCATTCAGATAAGCAGTGTTAAAGAAATAGCCTGCACAGATGAAGAATGCTGGCACATGAAACTGAAATATAAAGTTGGCCCACGCAGCAGGAAATCCGGCGTGCGACATGACAACAAGTACTATGGCCAGACCTTTGAGTATGACAAACGTTGGATTCTTCATGAAATAATAATATTGCTAGAGTACGGCTGCGATAAGATGATAAGCCCAATTGATAAAACGGCGAAGGGGTGTGCGCTTCACAGTATCAGCAGCTGTTTGTGTCAAGCAATGGTTCTTAACATCGTGCTCATAAATAGAACGCAAAGCCTGCGTTGCAGCAGAATCAACCACAACAATGTTGCACTCATAATCGATGCGCAGACTGCGCCCATTAAGATTAGCACTACCCATAAAGATGTACTTATCATCCACCATCATAGCCTTGGCATGATGGAACCCATCTTGAAATACATGGATGATAGCCCCCATCTTACGAAAACGATCTGAATAATATTCTACTACATTGGGAGTAACAGGAATGTCACTCTTTGCAGAAACCATAATTTCGACCTTAACACCACGCTTGATGGCACGCTCAAAAGCTCTCGACACACGCTTGGTAAGCGTGAAATAAGGATTTACGAGGCGTATGTTTTGCTGAGCTGTATTAAGAATTTCAACAAAAGTGTCCTCTACAATACCCGCTGTCTCTCTCGGTATTCGGTTGACAACACCCATCAACATAGTTCCCTGCGAAGCTGTAGTATCGGACTTAAGACCAAAGAAATAGTCGGTAGCCTGTTTTTCGCCAGGATAGTACTGCGTGCCACAAATATTTTGTCCCGCCTCCTTATTCCAAAAGTCAATAAAAACCTTTTGAAGTTCAGCTACAGCGTCGCCTTCAATACGGCAATGAAGGTCGCGCCAAGGTCCAAACTCAGGTTTCCCGTTGATGTAATAATCGGCTACGTTCATCCCTCCTGTGTAAGCAATCATTCCATCGATTACTACCACTTTGCGATGATCGCGGAAGTAGGAGTTTTGCACATAAGGCGGACCAATACGGTCGAATTCGATGATTTCTATACCTGCTGATTGCAAATCATCGAGGTGATTTTTTCGAATAGGGCGGTCGTTCGACGTATTACCAAAGCCATCGAATATTGCACGAACCTCTACCCCCTGAGCAGCCTTATTTTTTAAAAGGCCAAATAACAAATGCGATATAGAGTCGTTGCGAAAATTAAAATACTCAAGATGAATACTATGACGAGCTTGATTGACTGCCTTAAAAAGATCGTCAAACTTCTCTTGCCCGTTCTTAAAGAGCACCATGCTATTATTGCTTGAAAAACGCACATTATAGTTGTTTTCCAAAAATGCAACAATAGCAGAATCGCTTCGGCCCGTGTGGGCTAAAGCGATTGTACTGGTAAAAATAAAAAGTAAGGTTAATAAAATTTGTCTCATCGAGCAATGACTTTAAAGCATTGTGCTGAACGAATCAACAATGCCAATCAGTTTGCAATCCTTGTCCACAACAAGCACGTTGTGAATCTTATGTTGCTGGAAGAGTTTTTCTATCTGGTGAATCTTAGTCTCAGGCGAAACAGTCTTTGGGCACTTCGACATGATGTCTGCCACAGTGAGTTGGAAGAACTTGTCCTGCGACTTCTGCATAGCTCGGCGCACGTCGCCATCTGTAATGATGCCCGCCACGCGATCTTCTGCAATAGCTACACAAAGCCCCAATCGGCCATTGCTCATGTGGATAACTGCTTCACTCAATTTCGTATCGGGCGAAACGACAGGAAGGTCGTCTGTACGCATCACGTTGCGAGCCTTCGTAAGCAAGCGGCGACCTAAAGAGCCACCAGGGTGATATTGCGCGAAGTCCTTTGCCTGGAAATTGCGTGCCACAATAAGCGCACATGCCAAAGCATCGCCTAGCGCCAACGTTGCTGTAGTAGAGCTGGTGGGAGCCAGATTGAGTGGGCAAGCCTCACGTTCGACTGCGATATTAAGATGTGCCGATGAATATTGTGCAAGGAGCGATTGGGGATTACCGCTCATACCGATTACGGGGATGTTTTGCTCCAGGAGATAAGGCAGGAAGCGAAGTAGCTCGTCTGTCTGTCCCGAGTTTGAGATAGCAAGCACCACGTCCTCCTTTTGAATCATGCCGAGGTCGCCATGGAAAGCGTCGAGCGGATTGAGGAAAAAACTGGGCGTGCCGACTGAAGCCAGAGTAGCCGCTATCTTCGCACCAATGGGTCCACTCTTACCCACACCCGTCACAACCAATTTGCCCTTGCTTTCAAGTATCAACTCTACAGCCTTGTCGAAATTGTCGTCGAGCAGGGGAATAAGCCCAAGAATTGCGTCAGACTCATCCTGCAAGCATTTTATTGCAGTATCAATATATTTACTCATAACAAAAGTGGGGATGCTTAGTTTGCCAAAGAATGAATGAGACCTTCAAGTTCGTCAAGGAAAATCATGTTAGGACCATCGCTCAACGCAGCTTCGGGATTGGGATGCGTTTCAAAGAAATAGCCATTTGCTCCAAAAGCCTTTGCTGCCATCGCCATAGCAGGTACAAACTCACGATTACCACCAGTCTTACCGCCTGCAGCACCAGGACGCTGCACAGAATGCGTGCAATCCATAATGACGCGGTCGGTGTAGTTCTTCATTAAGGGAATATTTCGAAAATCTACTACAAGGTTGTTGTAACCATAAATATTTCCACGCTCTGTGAGCCACACTTCCTTGGCACCAGCCTCACGACACTTCTCTACAGGGAACTGCATATCTTCGCCAGAGAGGAACTGCGCCTTCTTAATGTTGACAACTTTTCCGGTGCGAGAAGCTTCGACCAAAAGGTCTGTTTGGCGACAGAGAAATGCAGGTATTTGGAGAACATCAACCACCTCGCCTGCGGCTGCAGCCTGATAGCTTTCGTGAATATCAGTGAGAAGGGGAAGGCCATGCTTAGCTTTCACATCAGCAAGCATCTGCAACCCCTTTTCGAGTCCGGGACCGCGGAATGAATGAATAGATGTGCGATTCGCCTTGTCGAAAGAAGCTTTAAAATAAATTTCAAGCCCTGTCTTTTGCTGAATGCTCACCAACTGTGTCGCAACTATATCTAAAAGTTCGGCCGATTCAATAACACAAGGGCCTGCAATGAATAGAGGTTTCATATTCAATATTTTTTATACGTTTGACTGCAAAGTTAAACATTTTTAATTTTACTACGTAGGAAAGTACTCAAATATGCAACTATTTTGCGGTCTCAATTTATCTATTTTTAATAAAAACAGCCTTTGCGAACCATTTTGCAACAGAAAAGAAACATTATTAATTTGCCAACTTTCCGATTAAATGTAAATTTGCACTATGAAACGCATGTATGTAATTCTTATAGGTGTATTCATGGGAGTCGTGCTAAATGCAATGGCACAAAAATGGACTCCTGAAACATTACCAATGGTTCACCTGCAAGACGCACGACGCTACGTATGCAACCCCGATAACATACTTCATACCTCAACCGTTGATAGTATTGATGCTTGGCTCTTAGCGCTAGAACGCGATAAAGGTGTTGAAACTGTTGTCGTTGTAGTTAAGAGCATTGAAGGTGACGACCCTTATGACTTTGGGATGCAATTGGGTCGGAAATACGGTATAGGAAGTAAGACGCAAAACACAGGACTTATCGTGATGCTCTGTACGGAAGACCGCAGCTATCAAATTCTGACAGGTTTTGGTCTTGAAGGTACGATCCCCGATGCTATTGCACGCCGCGTGCAGAACCAGGTAATGGTCCCCCACCTAAAAAAAGGAGACTGGGACGGTGCAATGCTTGCGACGATGAAAGCATTAGAGCTAATCATCCGTGGCGACGTGAGTATAACAAAAGATGACGTAAGCGATATTGACCCTACTATCTTAATTGGCGGACTCATCATTATACTCATTGCTGGACTCATGTTATTTGCATCCATCATCTCTGCTTCCGTACGGGTTTGCCCACGATGTGGCAAAAAAACGTTAACAATAGCCAGCCGTACAGAACTAAAAAAAGGCAACGCTTATTATCAGCGCACTCGTTGGAAGTGTAAACAATGCGGACACGAAGAAGATGAAGACAATCGCATTGACCACCCACACTCAAATACAGGAGGCATACCTCCCATCATCTTCCCCATGGGAGGCGGCAGAAGCAGTGGCGGATTCGGCGGTGGCTTTGGAGGCGGTTCCTTTGGTGGAGGCGGCTTCGGAGGCGGCGGATCGGGCGGAAGATTCTAAATAAGGATATGTAAGGTCGCTTTACTTTAAGACTAAAAAATAATTATGCCTACTCTATGCAAACCTCATAACCTTATAACCTCATAACCTCAACAAATATGAAATTCTCAAAATCTACAATTATTATCCTTGCCGTAGTGGCAGTAGTTTTAATCTGGGGTGTTACAGCCTACAATGGTCTTGTTTCTCAAGAAGAAACAGTTAGTACAGAATGGTCGAACGTACAAACACAATATCAGCGTAGAGCAGACCTTATTCCCAACCTCGTCAGCACAGTAAAGGGATATGCTGCGCACGAAAGCGAAACGCTTCAGGGAGTTGTAGAAGCACGTACTAAGGCAACACAGGTTACTTTAAACATAGAAGACCTTACAGAAGAAAATCTTCGTAAATATCAAGCTGCGCAAAGCGAACTTTCGAAAGGTTTGGGACGCTTGATGGCAGTAGCAGAAAGCTACCCCGACCTCAAAGCAAGCCAAAACTTCTCTGAACTCCAAGCTCAGTTAGAAGGTACAGAAAACCGTATAGCTGAAAGCCGCCGTCGCTTCAATGAAGCTGTTAAGACTTACAACATCGGAGTGCGTCGCTTCCCCAAGAACATTATTGCTGGCATCTGCGGCTTCGAAAAGAAAGCTCAGTTTGAAGCAGACGCAGCAGCACAGACTGCTCCTAAAGTGGAATTTTAATTAAAAATTGGAAGCAGACAAGTTGACGAGTAAACAAGTTGACAAGAAATATAGGAACAAAACAAAGGATTTCTTTTGTTTTGTACTTAAAAAGTCTATTCACTAATATCTCGTTTACTTGTACCTATAAACTCGTTTACTAAAACAAATTAAATATGGACAAGAATCAGCGTTACATGATGCGCGGAGTGAGCGCAATGAAAGAAGATGTGCACAACGCCATCAAGAATATTGATAAGGGTATCTTCCCCCAAGCTTTCTGTAAGATTATCCCCGACATTCTCGGTGGTGATCCTGAGTATTGCAACATTATGCATGCTGACGGTGCGGGCACTAAGTCTTCATTAGCGTACATGTACTGGAAAGAAACGGGTGACATCTCTGTGTGGAAGGGAATTGCTCAAGATGCACTCATCATGAACACCGACGACCTCCTTTGTGTGGGAGCTGTAGATAACATCCTCGTTAGCTCAACCATCGGTCGTAACAAGATGTTGATTCCTGGCGAAGTGATTTCTGCTATCATCAACGGCACGGACGAATTGCTCCAGCAAATGCGCGACATGGGCGTAGGTATTTATGCTACTGGCGGTGAAACGGCCGACGTGGGCGACCTCGTACGCACCATCATCGTTGACTCTACTGTTACTTGCCGTATGAAGCGCAGTGATGTGATTGACAATGCCAACATTCGTCCTGGTGATGTTATCGTAGGCCTTTCATCTTGCGGTCAGGCAACTTACGAAACAGAATACAATGGTGGTATGGGTTCAAACGGTTTGACTTCAGCGCGCCACGATGTGTTCGCAAAATATCTTGCTGAGAAGTATCCCGAAAGTTTCGATAAGGCAGTGCCCGAAGAACTCGTTTATAGCGGTGGTTACAAGTTGACTGATGCAGTAGAAGGTGCACCTTTAAACGCAGGTAAGTTGGTGCTTTCTCCCACACGTACTTATGCTCCCGTTGTAAAGAAGTTGCTCGACGAACTTCGTCCCCGCATTCACGGTATGGTACACTGCACTGGCGGTGCACAGACAAAGGTGCTCCACTTCGTAAGCGACAATTGCCGCGTGATTAAAGACAACATGTTCCCCGTGCCCCCTCTCTTCAAGGCCATCCACGAACAGAGCGGAACTGATTGGGCTGAAATGTACAAGGTGTTCAACATGGGTCACCGTCTTGAAGTTTACGTTTCTCCCGAAGATGCAGAGCGCGTAATCGAAATCTCTAAGAGCTTCAATATCGACGCACAAATCGTGGGTCGCATTGAAGAAGGCAAAAAGAGCCTTACTATCAAGAGCGAATTTGGTGAGTTTAATTACTAATACACCCTGAAAATCAGAATCCTTTGGAGAAGACTATTTTATTCAAAGGATTCTGAACTTATATTCTCTTCTTCTATGATAACCACTTTTTTAAAGAGAATAAGCCTTTGCTTGGGCTTCCTGCTTTTTTGCACTCAACAGAGCACAGCAGGAATCATCATCAACGACACTATTCAAAGCGATGTTTTAGGTCAGGCAATGCCTTTCACCGTTTATCTTCCCAAAGAATTTAAACAGAATCCCGAGGAACACTACCCAATTCTTTACCTACTCCACGGGCTTTCGGACAACGAACGCGCCTGGATGGACAAAGGACAAATGGACAGTGTGGCAGACGAACTTATGAACAGCAATGAGGCTGACAAGATGGTGATTGTCATGCCTTGTGCCGGAGGTGCTGATATTCGCAACGTGTGGAATGGCTATTTCAACATGGAAGGATGGAACTATGAAGACTACTTTTTCAAGGAACTACTACCCACTGTTGAACAAAAATATCGTGCAGGTGGAAAGCGTGAACAAAGAGCCATTGCGGGTCTCTCCATGGGAGGAGGTGGAAGTGTAAATTATGCACTGCGCCATCCCGAAATGTTCAGCGCTTGCTATGCCATGAGTGCATGGTTAGGCTCCAATAATCTTTTGCGCCCCTCAGGTAAGCGTGCTACAGACAAATTCTCTCTGCTTGTTGAGGCGGTTGACAATTTGGCTGCTGTAAAGTTGTTGGAAAACATGAGCCAGGAAGAATTGCAAACCTTACGCACGGTGGCCTGGTTTATTGATTGTGGCGATGACGACTTTTTGCTAGAACAATCTGAACTATTCCACATAAAGATGCGCCATCTCCGTATCCCCGCACAATTCCGCGTTCGCAATGGCGACCACAATTGGGAATATTGGCACAATGCTCTGCGTTTATGCCTGCCCTTTGTGTCAAGAAATTTTAAAGATTAGAGATAAGATAAAAGTTTCCAAACAAGAGACACAACATTAAAAAACAAAAGTTCTTGAGGAAACGAGTCTTTCTCCTTTTAAACAATATATGGCAGATAACAATTCATTATTAGAAAAACTTGAAGGCCTGCAAGCTCGCTTTGAGGAAGTTTCCACCCTCATCACCGACCCCAATGTGATTGCAGATCAGCAGCGCTACGTGCGCCTTACAAAAGAATATAAAGAACTTGAGGACCTCATGAACGCACGCAAGGAATATGCCAATCTCCTTGGCAACCTTGCTGAAAGTAAGGATATCCTCATGAATGAGCAAGACCCCGAGATGAAGGAAATGGCACGCGAAGAAATCCAACTCTGCGAAGCGCGCATCCCCGAACTCGAAGAACAAATCAAGATGATGCTCGTGCCTAAGGATCCAGAGGACGCTAAGAATGTGGTGCTCGAAATCCGTGGCGGTACGGGTGGTGACGAAGCTGCGCTCTTTGCTGGCGACCTCTTCCGCATGTACACCAAGTATTGCGAATCCAAGGGTTGGAAACTCGAAATGAGTTCGTGTAGCGAAGGCGCTGCGGGCGGTTTCAAGGAAATCGTTTGTAGTGTGACGGGCGTCGATGTTTACGGCACAATGAAGTATGAAAGTGGTGTGCACCGCGTACAGCGTGTGCCTGCTACTGAAACCCAAGGCCGTGTTCACACTTCAGCAGCTACGGTAGCCGTACTTCCAGAAGCTGAAGCCTTTGACGTTGTCATCAACGAAGGCGAAATTAAGTGGGACACCTTCCGCTCAAGTGGTGCCGGAGGTCAGAATGTCAACAAGGTAGAATCAGGTGTGCGTCTCCGTTACAACTGGAAGAACCCCATCACGGGTACTGTGGAAGAAATCCTTATCGAGTGTACCGAAACGCGCGATCAGCCCAAGAATAAGGAACGTGCACTCGCACGCCTTCGCACTTTCATCTACGACAAGGAACATCAGAAGTACGTTGACGACATCGCCAGCCGTCGTAAGACCCTCGTCTCTACAGGCGACCGCTCGGCAAAGATTCGCACCTACAACTATCCTCAGGGGCGAATCACCGACCACCGCATTAACTACACCATCTACAACCTCTCCGCTTTCATGGATGGCGACATCCAGGATTGCCTTGACCACCTCATCGTGGCAGAAAATGCAGAGCGACTAAAAGAAGCAGAACTATAAAAATAAAACGAGCAAGCATACGTTCTTCCAGCGTTTGCTTGCTCGTTATGTTTTCAATGAAAACTTAGAAACTGTTTAAATTTCTAA
>JAZLDQ010000020.1:0-22810 GCA_045614785.1 Alloprevotella sp. | reverse complement strand
TTCCAAATCGGGGTTGTTAAGATTTACGAGGATTTCCTTTTCTTCACCGGGGTTGATTTGGAAAGGCTCGATGAATACTGAAGAAGCAACTTCGCTGTAAGTAGTCATCATAGGAAGCGCTGCGGGCGCATCGAGCTTGTTAGTGCTTGTAGTTGTCAACAACATGCTTACGATACCTGAAACGTCAGATACATTGATAGCCTTGTCACTGTTAACGTCGGCTGCTCTATTATACTCGAATGCTTCGGGATTAAGCAACATTGCTACTACTGAAGAAACGTCAGACACGTTAATCTTACCATCATTATTTACGTCGCCAAGAACAAAGCTTGGAACTGTAACAACAGACTTCACATGCGCAACCTCAAACGCAGTCTTAGCATCCGTCTTTGTCATTACAATGTTCTTGTAAGAAATTTCGTGTTCGCCTTCCGCGAGAGAGTCGCTAGCAACCAATGTTATATTAAACACTTCGCCTTCTGCTGCTGAAACAGCTTCGTTCTTTGAAGAGTAGCAAAGCACACGCACATAGCCCTCGGGAGTAATAGCACTTTCGAGTTGGAACGAACGCTTCACACGGTCGCTATTCTTTTCTACGAAGAGGTAACCTTCTTCATCTGCCTTTGCTGTAATGCCTGCGGGGAGGTAAAGGTCAACCTGGAACGAGATGATACCTTCTGTGTTGCGCATTACAACGGGAAGCACAAATTCCTGACCTGCGCGAACTTCTACATTTTCGCCAAAGATAATATTTTCATAATCTGCGGGGTTAGTAGAAGTCTCTGTTGTAGTAGAATCGCATGGCTCTTCATTATCACCAGGACCTTCGGGCGTCTGAGCTGCTTCTTCCTTGAAAAGAAGTTGCATCAAACCACCTACTTCGTCCTTGAGGAGATATGCACGGTTAGCAACAACTGTTGTAAGCGAAGCTGTACCCTTGATGAGTGCTTCGGCACCACCGTCTGTTGTAGCGCTTACTACTGAAAGCACAGACCCCTTAGCTACCTTTTGCTTCAAAGAAGTCCCCTTCAAGAGGTTAGGAGTTGTGAGGGCAGTAGAGTCATTAACTACAATATTCATTGTGTAAGAACCCTTCGCAGCTTTGTAGATCACGGGCATATTTGCGGGAACAACAGTGCCTTCAACCTTCTTGAGCATTGCATAATCAAAGGCGTTACCTTCGTAGTAGCCGTTTTCTGCCTTTTCAACCACAAATGCTTCTACACCTTCGGGCATTGCAACAGCGAAAGGATAGCAGCCACCTACGAAACCTGCAGCAGGAACGCTAAGGCTTACGCTTGTCACTTCTTCTACCTTCCAAATGTTGTTAACATCGCTTGCGCCACCGCCCCAGAAGCCAGTGTTTACATTTGAATAAGAGTTGAGGTAATCACCCGTGCCACTCATATTAAATGTATAGAGTTGCTTTGTATCATCTGTGCAGACTGCATCCCAAGGCTTAGCACTTGATTCTGCCACGAGACTGCTTACTGATGAGTTTGAAGCACCTGCGAAGTAGCTATCACTCTGTGGATTGTAGAGGTAAGTCTTACCATCCATCTTCTTCCACTGCCAAATCTGGTCGAGCTGAGCAGCGCTTGCGCCAGCACGTTCCAAAGCCCATGTGATGCTGCCGTCTTCGTTCTTCACTGTAGAAGCACCCGATGTCAACGCACCACCCTTTGCATTACTTACGATGCGATAGTAGTGATTAGCAGAGAGTGACTTCTGAACATTGAGCTTTTCGTAAATCTTCGTACGTGTGCCGTCATAACCTACAGCCATGATGTATGCAGAAGCTTCGGCTTCGTCATCACTGCCAGGATAGAGCACCTGAGTGAATGAGTGAGCGTCGTCGCTTGCGAGACCATACATTGTAATGCGCACGAGCTTGCCAGTTGCGCTATAAGTTTCGAAAGCTACTGCGTTCTTCACCAGATTGTGATCAACCTTTACACGACCATTGTTGAAAGTACAGCCTGTACCGAGCGTTGCGGGAACGTCAAGTTTGAGGTTGTCACGGTAGATGTGGAAGTTGTGAGCATTGATATAGTTGACTTCTTCTGTAACTTCAGCATAACCCTTGCTTGCTACATGGCTCTTCAACTTGCTAATCATCTGTTCAGTAATAATGTTCCAGCCAGCGCCGTAATCTTCGATGTAAGCATTGATAGGACGGAGCATACCAGCCTTTTCGAAGAAGGGAAGGAGGTTGAGCTTCGTGCTGTCGCAAGCAAGCTTCATCCAGTTCACCTGCTGCTTACCATTCGTGTTATAAGTAGAACCATAATTTGCAGTCGTACGAATAGACTCAATCACCATAGGCACGATGTCAGGACACTTACCAGCAAGTGTTCCCCAAAGTGTGAGCTGCCAGAAGGGCACGAGCTTCACAAAGTGGTCGTAGTTGCGGCTTGTAGTTGTAACAGTACCTGTGCTATTACCATTAGCGTCTTGTCCCTGCACAGTGATTGTGTTAGGAGTAGCTCCATGGTAGTCAGGTCCATCCTGAAGCTGCCATGCAACACCCTTGCGCACAGCTTCTTCAAAGTAAGTCTGCATACGTCCACCGCGAGTGCCAGAGTAGTCGTTCACACCTGAGTTTTCGTCTTCAAGACGGAGGCTATGACGATTGCCTGTGCCGTGAAGCTGTGCCCAAGCTGCATAGATGTTGTTGGTTGTTTCGCCACATCCGCTCCACTTAAAGCCGGGAGTAACCTGGTTGTTATGGCCCCACTCGTGACCAACACCCCAGAAGTCGAAACGCTTCGCATCAGGACACATAATACCGCCAAGACTATTGTAATGACAGTACGAACCTTCACCACCTGCAGCCATAAAGCCATAATCTGTAGCATAGAAGAGCTGGCGGTTCTTTACCTGCTTGCCATAACGTTCAAGACCTAAGATATCGCGTTCTGCCCACTGCACCTTTTCATAGAGTGCCATTGTAGAATCAACATTTGTAGGGCAGTGCTGGAGCCATGCACTTACGGGATATGCAGTCTGCGCATACTTAGAGCGAACAACCAAAATTGTGTTGTCGTCAGCGCTACGTCCAGACAAGAGCTTCTTCCAATCAGCGTTGGTCATCGTTTCCTGATCCCAATAGCCCTGAACGGGTGCGTTGATGAAGTGAAGCTTCACATTGGGAGCAGTCTCATAATTATTTGTGTAATAGTTTACGAAAACGTTACCTTCCGAAGTAGCACTAATATAGTTAATACCATTTTTCAGACTGTATTCGCTCGAATGTTCATTAGTGTACCAATTCTTGATTCTCAAGCCAACAGCGTCAGAGCCAATACCGCTTGCCATAACAATGCACGATTCTCCCGTCTTGAGGTAAACACCTGTGGGATTTTCGTAGTTGTTGTACTGGCTACTCACCTTAAGCATGTTGCGAAGTGTGCTTGTAGGCATATAAGCTTCGTATTCGCCCACACGGAACTTCTTGTAGTTTGCAGCATTGCTCAAAAGGTTGCCCACCAATGCCTTGACATCAGCATCTTCAATACCTTCAGCGCTTGTCACTTCGGGCTTAAGCTCTGTAAACAAGTTGTCGGTGAAATACTGCGCAAATGCATCGTACTTAGTATTGTCAACCTGGTAAGCTTCGATTTCAGCTGCCGATGCCCAACCATAGAGGCCCGACTCGATTGTGAAACGAACCTGACCGCATTCCACACCGCCTTCAGCAAGCATGATGTCCAAAGAAGAGCTTGAACCATTAGGATTGAAAGTACCTACAGTTACAAAGCTTCCGCCTGAAACAGATGTACTATATTCAACCTTCACCTTGCTCCAGTTACCATTCTCTCCACTCTGACGAGGCACATAGCGAACGTAGTCCACATGTGTTTTAGTACGGAACGTAGCTGTCAACACAATAGGGAAGCTTGTTCCCGAATATGGACTATGCCAAAGCGTTGAGTAATCGCCGTCGATAGCTCTTTCGGGGCCTTCTCCGTTTTGATACTGATTGTTGCTCACCGTAGCCTTATAGAATGCTACCTTCTTGTCCTGAGCACTCACTCCTAATGTCATCAATAACATCAAGAGTAAAAACGAAAACCTTTTCATTCTAAAAAATATTTGTGTAAAATTGTTATTCCCTGCAAAGATACACCTTATTATTAAGAGGATTATAAAAAATGAAAAGGTATTTTCAGTTTTTAACACTTCTACCTTTCAATTTGTAACGAAACACCCTATATTTTCAATAAAATAATCTCATATTTACACAATTAGCAACGTGGAAAAACAAACTCAATTTGCTTTCACACGTTGCTAATTTCTTTGGCATTTGGAGTCTACCTTTACTTCACAATGACTTCATCAGCAAAAATCCAGCCACCGTGTTCAGAGGGTTTAGCCTTGACGCGAAGGTAGCGTCCCCTAGCTTTACCCTTCCAGGTGTAGGTCTGACAAGCCTTGCGGTCGTGACGTCCTATTTTGTAAGTCTGCACTCCTGCTTCTGTAAAGTTTTCGCCATCGGCAGAGACATAGATTTCGTACGTTGCCGGCAACCACACTTCAGCGCCATTGGCTTCGATAAATCCGGTTGAAACCTCACGAATTGTTTGCTCCTTACCAAGGTCTATCACAACGTCGAATCGGTCGTCCTTGATGAAACCCTGCCAACGCTGATCGGAGTAAGTCCAACCTCCGCGCAAACCGTCTGTAAGCGTGGTGTCGCCACCTGCTACATAGTAAGGGGAATAAGGCAAGTTGTACTTTACAGGGCATCCTACCGCCTTATGTTTCACAGGTTCCTTGTACTCCTTACGAAGTCCTATTTCTGTAGCCAAATCGAAGCTGTTCACACCCTTTTGCTTAAGCGAAGCTACAGCAGCAAGTGCCGTTTTATGGAAATCCTTATAAGCCGGACGTTCCTCAGCATTCCAACCAATTTCTGCGATGGCAAGCGCACGAGGATAAAGCATATATTCAGCATGTTCGGGCGTAGGCACATACTCTGCCCAAAGGTTCCCCTGAATACCTATCACGCTCTTGCGCTCTTCGGCATTCAGCTCGTCCATCGACACATTCTTATACACCTGTTCAAGCGGCAAATATCCTCCGATAGCTTCGGGCTGGAAGGGAGGCGCATCCTGATAATAGTCAAAGTAGCAATAAGCACTGGGGGTGAGGATCACCTTCAATCCGCGCTGCACAGCCTCGCGAGCGAGCGACGTAGAGCGCCAGTTCATGATGTGCGTGCCAGGTACGAGTGTATCAGCCAACACTTCGTCCCAACCAACGAGTGTACGACCATGCTTCAGCAAGAATTCATTCATATGTCGAATAAGGTGCCCCTGCAATTGCTGCACCTTTTCCAATCCAAGCTCCGCAGCCTTCTTCTTGCAGAGTTCGCAAGTAGGCCAAGCTGCCTTTCCAGCCTCATCACCACCTACATGGATGTATTGAGCAGGGAAAACATCCATCACTTCGAGCAACACGTTTTCCAAGAAATCGTACGTACCAACGTTTCCGGGGCAGAAGTCAGCCGCCTTCAAAGGAATGTGCGTACACGAAAGTTCGGGATATACCGCCAACACTTCCTCCGAATGACCAGGCATTTCAACCTCAGGTATAATCGTAATACCGCGCTCCTTGGCATAAACAACGAGTTCGCGAAGTTCATCCTGCGTATAATAGCCACCATGTGCACCAGGCTCACCTTCCTTCATATACTCACGTCCGCCATTCCACCATTCTTTCCACGATTCGCTCGTACGCCAAGCAGCCTCCTGCGTCAGGCGTGGATAGCGCTTGATCTCCATACGCCAGCCGGCTGCATCCGTAAGGTGTAGGTGGAGCGTATTGAGTTTGTAGAGCGCCATAATGTCAATCTGCTTGCGAATATGTTCGAGCGTAAAGAAGTGGCGCGACACGTCGAGCATCACTCCTCGCCAAGCATAAGCGGGATGATCTTCTATTTCAGCACAATAAAGGCTCTTATCGTCCTTCTTGAGTTGCAACAAAGTAGCACCACAACGCGTCAAAGCATCCTCGCTTGCCGCATAGATAACGATTGAATCGGCTGAAACCCTCAACTTGTAAGATTCTGCCGTTGGAGCATCCACATAAGGACGCAACAATACAACAGCCGAACGATTGGCCTTTGTATCATTTATCGATACGAGCGCTTCGTTAAGCAATACGGTAGGAGTTGGTGCATCTTTTTCAGCCTTTATCTGAATATCCGAAGCACACTTAAAGCTACCCTTCAAGGGTGTGAAGTGTGTAGGCATGGGAAGCAAAGATTGCCCCACAGCTGCAAGGCAACCAAGTCCGTAGGCGCCAAGCAAGAATAAAGAACGTAGCATGCTGTATGAAATATTTAAATTTTCTAAAAGTAAATGCTTACTTCTGCAAATGTACAACTATTTTTTAGTAAGCCGAAAAATAACGAAGCAAAACTTTAAATCCTCTGTCACACAATATTTTCACTATTTCTTCGTTTTATAAGATGAAAAGCAATAAAACCTTAAATGCCTATGCAAAATTCTACTCCTTCACTATTCACACCCAAAACCTCCACCCTTACGAAGCTCAAAGCCTTTGCCAGAGCCTACAGACCTATGATGCAATCCGCCATAGCTACAGCCTCTGCTTGCGAAGCACCTTTGAATCGCCCAGTAATGCTGGTGAAGTAAAAAAGGAATGTGACGATGAAAAGTTGGTACCTTCAATCAAACTTTTCATCGTCACTTACTTTTTTTAGAAAGGTTATAAAATGGCCCCTACACTACTCAGGAAAAGATAAGAATTTGTGACAGTAAAGCAGACAAAAGCAGTTTAAAGAGCAATCAAAGCAAATTTGGATTTCTTGCGAAAATGTTGTATCTTTGTACTACCAGGAGGAAACTACGCCGTTTCCTCCTTTTTTTGGCTCTAAAAATGGCAAAATGACCTCAAAGGTCGTTTAATTTTCTTCAAACATCGGAGGAACGATCTTTGATGTCGTTTTTCCGATGTCGTATTTCATAATTTTTACCCCCAATTTTGCTCGCAAAACCTCCAAATTAGAGCAATAAACAACTTTTTTGAAAAAAATGCACGTCAGTAAAGCAGGCTAAAGAGCAATGTTTTTTAGATTACAGATAACAGAGTACAGAGTACAACTGCCATCCGGATGGAGTAGGGGCCGATCCCCGTGTCGGCCCGTCGTGATGCAATGTACGAATCACACTCTACGTGATGACAACACTGCGGATGCTGTAGGGGCCACTTTATGTCGGCCCGTACGCCGAACGGCGTAAAGCAGTTTCCAGATGGCAAGACGCCGAAGGTGTCTCCGCTCAGTAACCCCGGGTTTGAGCATAGCGAATACCCGGGGGTAAGTGGTATCTGATTGATGCACCCCGAAGGGTGTGCCCCTTTAATAGGACCAGATGTTGGGGCACCCCTCCAGGGTGCATCATAGAGGTATTCTCAACCCGGGGGTACTCGCTCTTCGCTCGCACGCCCCGGTTACTGAGCGGTGACGCCTTCAGCGTCATTACAAGCAATTTTTTGGATAAAAAAAAAGAAATTGTAAAACATTTATAATCAGCAAAGTGCTTTATTCTTTTTAGTCTTAATAATCATATCAATTTTGAACACCTAGCTATAGGGGGCACTTTATATTGCCAGGAAGGAATTTTGACAATTTTCTTATTTTAAAATTCCTTAAATTTTGTCTGTTTCAGTTAATTACGTAATTTTGCAATTGCGTGATGACAAATGAAAGGTATGTCGTCGCGCAATACAGATAACTATAGGGAAATTAAAAATCGCAAATGATTTGTAACTTATTGAATATCACGCTTTTACCCCCCCCCGAAAATTATATTGGCGAGGAGGTAAACAGCTGTGTCTTTCATGAAACGTGCTCCACACCAACGAGCGACTGATGGTTCTGCCGTCAGCACTTGCTGGTGTGGAGTACGTTTTTGTGTTTCCCGTCATTGTTATAGCAAATCAAGTTTCTATCGCTGTGCGGATTGCTAAAGCGTTGCAGATGCTATACGGGCCGACATAAAGTGGCCCCTACACCATCCGGATGGTAGTTGTACTCTGTACTCTAAATAAGTACGTTGCATCACGACGGGCCGACACTGTGATCGGCCCCTACAGCATATAGATGATATACCCTACTCCTTGATTTTCTCATTATTACAAATTAATACATTTTTTATTATGAAAAAAAGATTACAAACTCTTGGTGCAGCCCTCATGCTGTGCGCCACACCCCTCTTTGCCCACGACTTCACGGTCGGTGGCATTTATTATAACATCACGTCTGCGGAGGATAAGACGGTAGAAGTCACTTTCAGCGGTGATTCTTACGATGCTGTTGAAAATGAATATTCAGGCTCTGTTACCATACCTGAAACAGTAACTTATAATGACAATACCTACAGTGTGACCAGGATAGGGTCTTCTGCTTTCTCTTGGTGCTCCAGTTTGACTTCCGTGAAGATTCCTAACAGTGTGACCAACATTTGGTCTGCTGCTTTCTATAATTGTTTCCGTTTGACTTCCGTGGAGATTCCTAACAGTGTGACCAGCATTGGGCGTGACGCTTTCTCTTGTTGCTCCAGTTTGACTTCCGTGGAGATTCCTAACAGTGTAACCTACATTGAGGATGGGGCTTTCAATAATTGTTTCCGTTTGACTTCCGTGGTGATTCCTGAAAGTGTGACCAGCATTGGGTATCATGCTTTCTATGAATGCTCCAGTTTGACTTCCGTGGAGATTCCTAACAATGTGACCAGCATTGGGTATGCTGCTTTCCATGGTTGCTCCGGTTTGACTTCCATTGTAGTTGCTGAAGACAACCCAACGTTTGATTCGAGAGATAATTGTAATGCGATTATAGAAACCCAAACAAATACCTTGATTAGAGGATGTAGCAAGACGACCATCCCTAACAGTGTGACCAGCATTGGGAATTCTGCTTTCGATGGTTGCTCCAGTTTGACTTCCGTGGAGATTCCAAACAGTGTAGCCAGCATTGGGGATGAGGCTTTCTATAATTGCTCCAGTTTGACCTCCGTGGAGATTCCTAACAGTGTGACCAGCGTTGGGAATCATTCTTTCTTTGGTTGCTCCAGTTTGACTTCCGTGGATATTCCCAACAGCGTGACCAGCATTGGGATTGAGGCTTTCGGTTGTTGCTTCAGTTTGACTTCTGTGGTGATTCCTAATAGTGTGACCAGCATTGGGGAATATGCTTTCTCTCAATGCAACGGTTTGACTTCTATCACTTCATATATTTCGGCTAATAAATTATTTGTAATTGATAGCGATGTATTTCAAGGATTTGATAAAACAAAGTGCACACTCTACGTACCTTACGGCGCTCAGGATATGTATGCAGCAACAGCTGGATGGGATGGTTTTACGAATATTGTTGAAATACATGTTCCTTATTTTGATTTGACCGTTTCAGACGCTGGATATGCAACGCTCTATTTGGATTGTGCTGCTGAAATCCCTGAAGGTGTGGAAGTCTATACAGCAAGTGAGATTGAGGGCGATCGCCTGATGATGGACCTCGTTGATGATGTGCTCCCCGCAAATACGGGTGTGTTGGTAAAGGCTCCTGCCGGCACTTATACGTTCAATTATACCGAAACCGAAGTTCCTGAAATCGCAGAGAACCTCTTCTCGGGTAGCGTTACTGCCGAATACATCGACGTGCCTTCGAACAAAACGGCATTCGTACTTTCATCAGTGGGTGGCAACGTTGGTATGTACCTCGCTATGCTCACCGACGGACAATTCCTCAACAATGCCAACAAGGCTTACTTGCTCCTAAGCAAAGACAAGTTGGGCATCAGCGAAGACGAAGTTGATACTTCAGCAGGCATGCAGCTCGCGCTCCGCTTCGACTTCAACGGCTCAACAGGCATCGGTGATGTACAAACTGAAACAAGCGCTCAGGGCGCTATCTACGACCTCTATGGCCGCAAGTTGCAGGGCGCACCTGTTAAGGGACTCTACATCATCAACGGCAAGAAGATGATGGTGAAGTAAAAAACTGAATTCATACAACACAACAAAGGCTGTGGCAATACATAATGTATATATGCGCCACAGCCTTTGTTGTGCGTGTTTGTAACCTATCGCGGATGCTGTAGGGGCCGATCACTGTGTCGACCCCTACATCCAGATAATTCATCCGAAAAATATTTCAACGAGAATGCAGCTGGCTAATGTAACTAAATTCTCCATACCAAATAGTTGTTTTTACTAGCGAAACTTAAGTAAAAATCTAATTTATAGAAACTCCCTACATTCAAACTCAGCTTTTTTCGTACCTTTGCAAAGCGTTTGAAGCTTACGCATAAGCTTTTTCAAACACATACATATCCCCTTTCTATTTGATTAACCTTTTTTCAACACTCATTTCATGCAAAACATTATTCTTTGGTTGCTCGACCACCTTAATTATTGGACAGTGACCATCTTCATGGCTATCGAAAGTTCGTTCATTCCTTTTCCTTCAGAAGTTGTAGTTCCTCCTGCAGCTTGGCTCACAGGTTCGTCCGACGTCATGACGCTCGCTGGCGTCATCATCTTCGCAACCATTGGTGCCGACATTGGAGCACTCATCAACTATTACCTTGCCAAGTGGTTGGGTCGCCCCGTAGTCTATAGCTTTGCACGCAGCCGCTGGGGGCACTACTGCCTGATTGACGAAGCAAAGGTGAAATATGCAGAAGAATACTTCGTGAAGAACGGTGCAATGTCAACCTTTGTGGGTCGCCTCGTTCCCGCAGTACGCCAGCTCATTTCTATCCCTGCTGGCCTTGCAGGCATGAATATTGGCAAATTCCTTATCTTCACCACACTCGGCGCAGGTATCTGGAACACTATTTTGGCTGCAATTGGTTATGCCATCTACAAAGCTTTCCCTGCTATCGACACACCTCAAAAAGTGGCAGACAAAGCTAGCGAATACAGCCACGTCATTGGCTATGCCATCCTGGCGCTCGTACTCATAGGACTCGTTTACGTCATCATAAAGAAGGCTCGCAAAAAGTAAATAAAGCAGAAACCTCACCTCTCCACTTATGATAGACCTTAAAGCCATCAGTAAGTCGTTTGGCACGCTTAATGTGCTCAATGAAGTAAGCCTTCACGTCGATAGCGGCGAAGTGGTAAGCATTGTAGGCCCTAGTGGAGCAGGAAAAACAACGCTGCTCCAAGTGATGGGCACGCTATGCAAACCCGATGCAGGTTCGCTTACCATTGCTGGCACAAATGTGCTTAGCCTTAAGGAAAAAGCCTTGGCAAAATTTCGCAATCAGCACCTGGGTTTTGTGTTTCAGTTTCACCAACTGTTGCCCGAATTCACAGCTCTCGAAAACGTAATGATTCCAGGAATCATTGCTGGCGAGCGCGATAGCGTGGTGCGTCAGCGTGCTGCTGAATTGCTTGACTACCTCAACCTTGGCAACCGAGCTGACCATAAACCAGCAGAACTTTCGGGGGGCGAAAACCAACGTGTAGCCGTAGCACGCGCACTGCTCAATCGCCCCGACGTAATCCTGGCAGACGAACCCACAGGCAGCCTAGACTCTGCCCATCGCGAAGAACTCTACCGACTCTTCTTTGACCTCCGCAAAGAACTCGGTCAGACCTTTGTCATCGTTACTCACGACGAGGAACTCGCCAAGCGCTCCGACCGCACCATCCATCTGCAAGACGGACGCGTTATCGACCCTCAATAAATCCGCACTACACACTCATGATAAAATTAGGACAATACAACCTCCTCACCATCAATCGCTTCACGGATCATGGTGCCTACCTTGATGCCGGCAAGGACTTAGGAGAAATCCTGCTGCCAAAAGCTTTTGTAAAGAGCGAAATGCGCCCCGGAACAAAGGTGGAAGTAATCGTTTACTTCGACCAGCAGGACCGACTTGTGGCAACTACCGAAAAGGCATTGGCATGCGTAGGCGACTTTGCCCATCTGCGAGTAGCGTGGGTTAACGAACATGGAGCTTTCCTGCATTGGGGACCCATGAAGGACATCTTCGTCCCTTTTCGTGAACAGAAACTCCGCATGGTGAAGGATCATAGCTACCTTGTACATATCCACATCGACGACGAAACGGCACGCATCATGGCTTCGGCTAAGGTAGAACGCTACATTGAAAATGCACTTCCTACCGACTACCATCGTGGCGAAGTGGTAGATATGCTCATTTGGCAAAAGACTGACCTTGGCTTTAAGGTCATTGTCAACAATCGCCACCAGGGACTCATCTACGACAACCAAGTATATACCCCTCTGCGCAGCGGTATGCGCATAGAAGGCTCTGTAGTAAAAGTGCGCGAAGACGGAAAAATCGACCTCTCTGTACAGAAAATTGGCAAAGGCCGCTTCAAAGACTTTGCAGAAGAACTCTTAGAAGAACTAAAGGCTGCGCCTAACGGCTTCTTGCCCTACACCGACAAGTCTGCATCGGAAGACATTGCCGAACGCTTCGGCCAAAGCAAAAAGACTTTTAAGAAAGCCGTTGGCACACTCTACCGCGAACGACTAATTACAATTGAAGATAACGGCATTCGCCTTAATCAATAAGGCGGATTCAGCAACACGGACAAAAGTGGCGTATGGAGAAATCTTTATAGTTTCTTCATACGCCACTTCTTTACTTCTATATAACACAAAGTTATAAGTTACTTCAAATACTCATCTACACTATTGTCGCCCAAATCTTTAGCCTTCATAAAACATTGCTGGGCCTGCTGCTTGTCGCCCTTTTGCTTATGAGCTATTCCCATAATCTTATAGGCTTCGGAATTGTTTGGTACCATTTCCAATGCGGTTTGCGCCTTAGCAATGGCTTCATCATAATGTCCAACAATAAGATATACGCGAGCTTGCTCCTGTGGATAGTAAGCATTGCGCGGTGCTAAGGTTGCTGCATGCTGAAGGTCGTCGAGCGCTTGCTGATACATGCGCGCAGCGAGTTCCACTTGCGCCCTCAAAGCATAAAAGCGGTCGGTAAGCATTCGGGGCGTCATGATGCCTTCATACTGATTGTAATCGAGCACTGCTTTGCGAAATTCTCCCATTTCTGAATAAAGATTGGCACGATCGAGCACATAATAAGCCTGATTGCGCTGAATGGGGCGAATCAAAGTGTTAATAGCGCTATCCAGATGTGCTATAGCTTGCACTGTGTCAGAACCCGTAAAAAGCAAACACTTCGAAACCATATAATGAGCCTCAGGACTAACGAGATCCGTTGCACATATTGCTTTAAAACAAGGCAACGCTGCACCGAAATCACCTGCTAGGAAAAGACTATGAGCCTGTTGCATACGATAGAGCGAAAGCGGATTCACATCATAGGCTGCAGCAGCTTCTTCGGCAGACTTGTGGGCAGTCCAATCCTTATATTCTACTCCTGCACGCGCCAACTGATAAAGCATCTTACTAAAAGCATAATGAACCTCATCGGGTTGTTGAGTTACCTCGAATGCCTTATTCACTGATTGCTCGCAAGCTTCGTAGTCAGCATAAAGCACTTTGAATTGAGCATAATTTAAATAGCCCTCAGCACTATTAGGATAAGCAGCCATGAAGTCAGCATGCGCCACAGCTGTACAGAGCGAATCACCAGCATCGAGCATAAGGATATAGCTTTGTGCCTCCTGCTCACTCTCAGGGAGCATCTTTGGGATGCGGATGCGACGAAGGTCAGCATTAAAGGAACTCATAGCCGTTGTGCGAAGCGTAGGAATAAAGCGCGCATCAATAGCAAATGTCTTTTCTGCATCAGCTGCTGCACTTTGCTGAACAACCGCCACTACCTTTCCTTCCTTATTAAGCAGAGGACAACCCACAAATCGTGCTTCATTAGGAACAGTTGTTGTATAATAACAAAGTGTATCGTAAGCTGCTACAGAGTCAACACTTACGGATACTGGCTTAGCCTTTTTAGTAGAATAAGGATAAACAGACAACTTTGTACCTGCCACTACGCTATCCTGCAAAATCTCAAAAAAATCAAAATTTGACTTGCTCGCCGTGATGGTAAGCACCGCCAAATCGTAATTACTATTAGCACCCACTACACGCGAAACTTCATAGCGTTTGCCTTTCGCATCGACAATTTCGGCACGCACAGCCTTGTCGAGCAATTGATAAGGCACAACTACACGACCGTCCTGGCTAATGAAAAATCCATAGCCAGAAGCCAACACTTCGCCTGCTTTGTCGTAGCTGATGAGGTTCACTATTGCTTGTTGGGGCTTCTTGGCAGCAAATACAGCCAACATTGTGAAGCCTACTAAAAGTAGAGTTAGGAATCTCTGCATACTATAATTATGAGTATAATTTTTTTAATTTATTCGTAATAAAGTCTTAGCATTCTCAATTGCAGCTTCCGTAAGGTCAGCTCCACTAAGCATAGTGGCAACTTCGCGAATGCGTTGCTCGTCGTTGAGTTCTATAATGTTACTAAACGTTTGTTCGTCTGTCTCCGTTTTATATACCATGTAATGCTTACCACCCAGTGCAGCTATCTGAGGTAAGTGGGTGATACATATCACCTGGCAACGCTCTGACATCTGCTGCATCACACGAGCCATACTCTCCGCCATCTTGCCCGAAACACCCGTGTCAATTTCGTCAAACACAATAGTAGGCAACTGCTGATGTGTAGCCAACATAGCCTTGAGCGATAGCATAAGGCGCGCTATTTCACCACCCGAAGCTATCTGCGCAACGTCTTGCATAGGAACTTTCTTATTGGCACTGAACATAAAGGTTACTGCGTCCAAGCCCGTACGATCGGGCACTGAGCGAGCAGAAATTTCGAAAGCTATTTGCACAGATGGCATACCAAGCGTTTGAAGACGCTCCACCAATTGCCCTGCAATCAGTTCAGAAGCTTTCGAGCGAGTGTCCGACAGTTTATGTCCCTCCGTAAGAAGTTGCTTCTTCAACTTAGCTACCTCAGCCTCCAACTGCTTCAGATGCTCATCGAAATGAAGCGATTCGTCCAATTGTTGCTCAAGGCTTTGCTGAAACTCAATAAGTTGCTCAATAGTAGAACAATGGTGCTTCTTCTGCAATGAGTAAAGCAACGACAAGCGTTCATCTACCTCCGATAAACGTTCGGGGTTATACTCCACACGCTCGGCAGCTTGCTCGAGTTCATTCAAGACATCGTCAAGTTCAATACGACAACTCTCTACACGCTCAGCCAATTCTTCAGAAGCCGAATATACATCTGCAATTTGGTGAAGTTGAGAAATGGTAGCACGCAATTGCTGACTCACGCTGCTTTCGTCAGAACTCATGCATTGACTAGCTTGATAGAGTGCACGCTTAATATCCTCTGCATGAGCCAACTCCTCTTGTTCCTGCTCTAACTCCTCCTGTTCACCTGGCTTAAAGTTAGCTTCTTCGAGCTGAGTAAGTTGGAAAGTAATGTATTCAGTGTCACACTGTTCATCTGAAGCCCTGCTGCGAAGTTCTTCTAACTTGCGGTTTTCCGACTGAAATTCTCCGTAAACCTTGGCATACTCTGCACGCTCACATTCGTTATTTGCAACTGCATCAAGCACAGAAAGCAGGAAGTCCTCACGCCCCATAAGGAGATTTTGATGTTGGGAATGAACATCTATGAGATACGCCGAAAGTTGCTTGAGCTGAGCAAGAGTGACGGGTGTGTCATTAAGAAAAGCGCGACTCTTACCAGCCGCTGTTATTTCGCGACGCACACAACAAGTTGTACCATCATAGTCTAAATCATTAGCCACGAAAAAGCTCTCAAGTTCCATGCCCGTGACATTAAATTCAGCCTCTACACAACATTTCTGGGCACCCACCTTAATGGCTTTTACGTCAGCTCTACTACCACAAAGCAAGCCTAACGCACCAAGAATAATACTCTTACCTGCACCAGTCTCGCCCGTAATAACTGAAAATCCAGAGGTGAAATCTATTTCAAGTTGCTCAATAAGAGCATAGTTTGATATACTAAGATGTTGTAACATAAGTATTCTGATTACTTTATCTTACGCCAATACGTAATCTGAGAAGCATTAATGCGCTTCAATAATTCCAACAAGTCTTCGCGCTCTTTCACATTGGCCTTACCATTGTAAATATTCACTATTTCATCACGCTTATACTCTGTCATAAGCTGTGGCAAAAGCGAAAGGGGCTTGTTTTCATGAGCTTGCTTGAGGAGCCCCATAGCTTCAGTGATACCCGCACGGCCACGGTCGGAATTTTCTACCATAATGTCCAAACCCTGGCGATGATATTGGTATTGAAACTTACGATATGGCTCCATGGCATTATCAAGATAGTCATTGATTATAGCATAACGATTCTTATCATCTTCGAAAGGCTTCCAACCTTTAACCGATAGCTGAAAATTCTGCGCATTATTTACAATTGTGCGAGCTATTTCCAATTGCTCAGTGCCACCAAGAGGCGACATTGTATCAAGGTCCATTCCTATAATCAGATAGACATAGTAAGCCACTAATGCTGTCAACTCATTATCCAACGTTTCAAGGCGAAAATCTAGTTGGTCAAACTCACGATATTGAAAATTAAAACTGGCATCATTGGTACTGAAAACAGTGGATGTATAAGCAGAATTATAAACAGGACGCATACTCTGAACCATTAGCTCAGCCTTCGTCTCACCTGTAGCATCGTTGTAAGAAGATATGGTGATATTGAAATTACAGGCTATTCGCTCATTACGCTGAAACTGCAAATTAGTCCACTGACGGGTGTTGATAAATTCCGTAAGTACTTCCTGAAGACTCTCAAAGACTGACACGTTAGTTCCCTCCACTTTCTGATGGTTGACAACCACACGCGCCTCTAGCTCTTGTCCGCTCAAATTGATAGTGCAGAGCGCCAAGGAAAGAATTATTAAGAGTTGGCGAAAAGTTGACATAAATGTTGGATAATATCGTTGGCTACTTCTGTCTTTGGCTTCAAAGGATAAGCAATCGGATCACCTTCGGCAGGAATTATTGTTACCTTATTCGTGTCGTGAGCAAAGCCAGCACCTGCATCATTTAAAGAGTTGAGCACGATAAAGTCAAGATTCTTACGACGTAACTTCTCCTGCGCATGGACAAATTCATCCACTGTTTCGAGTGCAAAACCCACAAGGCGCTGATGAGATTGCTTGATTGCACCTAGCGATGCGGCAATATCCTTTGTAGGAATAAGATTGATTTCAAGCCCATTGGGGCCGCGCTTAATTTTCTGAGAAGCCACTTGGTCAACAGTAAAATCGGCTACAGCCGCACAAAGGATAGCTGCATCACACGAAGCAAAGCGCTCCATGCACGCTTCATACATCTGCTGCGCGCTTTCCACATCTATACGCTTAATTGCTGTATGGTTAACAGTTCCTTTAATAGGTCCACACACAAGTTCTACTTCCCAACCTTGCTGCGCACAAGCTTCCGCCAACGCAAGTCCCATCTTTCCTGAAGAATAATTTCCGATAAAGCGAACAGGGTCTATTTTCTCATAGGTAGGACCAGCTGTGATCAACACCTTGCGTTTGGGTTGCTTTACCGCTTGTGCCGCAAAGAATTGTTCTATATGAGCAAAGATTGCCTCTGGCTCTTCCATACGACCTTTACCAATGAGATGGCTGGCCAATTCGCCCGATGTAGGCTCAATAATATAATTACCAAAACTGCGTAAGCGGTCGAGATTCTGCTGCGTTGATGGATGCGCATACATATCAAGATCCATTGCTGGCGCGATAAATACAGGCGCTTTCATCGACAAATAAGTCGTAATAAGCATATTGTCAGCAACACCATTTGCCATTTTCCCGATAGAAGAGGCTGTAGCAGGCGCAATAACCATTGCGTCGGCCCACTGTCCGAGGTCAACATGACTATGCCAACTACCATCACGCTGCGCAAAGAATTCGCTTATAACGGGGTGTGAAGACAGAGCTGAAAGCGTAACGGGAGTAATAAACTCCTTCCCAGCAGGCGTAATGACCACCTGCACCTCTGCTCCTGCTTTTACAAATAAACGGATGAGGGAGCATGCCTTATAAGCGGCGATGCTCCCTGTAATTCCAAGTACTATATGCTTTCCTTTCATAAATATTTCAAATCATAATAAAGGTATCTATCCACACTGTATCTGTCCACACTGCGGTTTTCCCCTATTTTCGATTATAAAAGTTTTAAACGGAGTTTTGTCAAAACCTGCTTAGTGTTTTGCGTAAAGTCACCCTGCATCATCCAAGCATAAAAACCAGGATCACGCTGCAATACTTCAAGAACAGGCTTTCCGCGGTACTTTCCGAAGTTGAAAACCTCCTGACGCTGCTCATTATAAACAATGCGCCCAGCTAGATCAACATTATCATTGCGCTTGGTAAAGTCTGATAAGAAATTAACATCGCCCGAAAGGTCGGGATAACGCTCAAGCTGAGCCTTCAATACTTCGTAAGTGGCACGCGTATCTGCCATCGCACTATGAGCATTCTCCAGATCTTTATCGCAATAGAAGCTATATGCAGCGGTCAAATTTCGAGGTTCTTTCTTAAAGAAAATTGTTTGAACATCCACTAATTTGGCCTTCGAAATATCAAAATCCACACCTACTCTAAGAAATTCTTCTACAAGTAAAGGCACATCGAAGCTATTGGAATTATAACCAGCAATGTCGCATCCTGAAAATATTTTTGCCAACTCGGCTGCTTTTTCCTTAAAAGTAGGACAGTCTTTTACATCCTCGTTAGTTATTCCCGTTACTTCTGATGCTTCTCGCGAAATAGGCATCTGAGGATTAAAGCGAATCGTCTGCGCCTCCTCGTTGCCGTTAGGATGAATCTTTATAAAGCAAAGTTCTACGATGCGGTCAGTACTAATGCTCAACCCCGTTGTTTCGATATCAAAAAATATCAGCGGACGAGTTAATTTTAACGCCATAAACTCAACTTTTATTCAGTGTAAGGAAATTTTCGTTAATCTACTACCAACATTGGCATCAACAACATGATAACTTCTTCCTTCTCATTCGTTTCAGAAGGTAAAATCAAGCCAGCTCGCGAAGGTCCTGCAAGTTTAAACACAATATCTTCGCTCTCAATATTATTAACCATTTCCTGCAAAAATGCGCCATGGAATCCAATACTAAGTGGTGCCTGCTGATAATCGCAAAGAAGAGTTTCTTCAGCCGACTTAGAAAAGTCTATTTCATGGCTCGAAATTCTAAGACGATTATTATCAAACTGCAATTTTACCGCAGAACTTGCTGTATTTGAAAAAATCAATACACGACGAAGAGTACTAATCAATGCTGCACGATTTACAACAATCTCTATCTCATTATTAACAGAAATAACACCAGCATAATTAGGGAAACGACCTTCTATCAAACGGCAATTCATCGTATACCCCTCAGTTGAGAAAACCGCATTGCGCATAGAGAAAGTAATGCGTGTGTCACCTTCCTCCTTATTCAAAAAGTTACGCAAAAGAGTTGCAGGCTTTTTAGGCAAAATGAAAGAACCCGCTTGAGAAGCCCCAAGTCCAGGAAGCTTCGTACAAGCCATTTTCTGAGCATCCGTTGCCACAATAGCTGTTTCGTTTTCTTTTACGTCAAAGCAAATCCCAGTCATCTGAGGACGCAACGTATCAACAGAAACAGCAAACAAAGCACGATTTATACTATTATAAAGTAACTGAGAATCAATCAAGAATTCAATACTATCATCGCCCAACGTAGGAGGAAGCGGATACTCGTCTGCATCCTGGCCTACAACGTTGTACTGACCGTTCATATACTCGATTGTAATAGCAAACGTATCAGTATTAACATAAAAGTCAACAGGCTGCTCAGGAATTTCCTTTATAGCATCCTGAATTATCTTTGCATTAATAGCAAAAGTTACATCTCCGTCCGACTCAATAACTTCTACAACACTAGTTAGCATCGTTTCGTTATCGGCCGCTGTCAACGTTAGTTTATTGCCTTCTATCTTAAAGAGAATAGTCTCTAAAATGGGAAGGCTATTTTTGGGTACAATCACGCGACCTAATGCCTGAAGGCGTTGTGACAATAAAGAACTAGAAATGACAAACTTCATAAGAATCAAATGTATTTAAGAAGAGTACCTTCGGTCAAACCAATAACCCAGTACTCTACGTTTTATATTCACTGACAAAATTACATAAAAATAAATGATTCATCATATTTTTTCAAGCTTAAAAATAAGACCAACTAAAAAAGAAAATGTAATTTTGCCAACGATAACAAATTTTTACAAAATACATGGAACTTACAGGTAAAATTATCGCTGTTCTCGAAAAGCGCAGCGGACAGTCAGCACGCACAGGTGCAAATTGGGCAACACAGGATTATGTACTTGAAACAATAAACGAACAATACCCCAAGCGTTGCCTTTTTAACGTTTTTGGAGAAGACAAAATAAATGAATTCAACATTCAGCTTGGCAATGTCGTAACCGTTTCGTTCGACATCAATGCCCGCGAATACAATGGCCGTTGGTACAACGATGTTCGTGCATGGAGAGTAGTACCTTATCAGGCTCAACAACAAGCTCCTGCAGTAGCACCTGCTGCACCTTTCGACATCCCTGCACCCACAGCAACGGATATTCCTCAAGCACCTGCTGACGACCTTCCCTTCTAAGAATAACAATTTACTAGGGCGTGCCAAGCTATGTTTTGGCACGCCCTAATTTTTAAAAGCTTACAACCTTAAACTATTGATAACAACTGTATCAGCTCCTAACATCATGCTCAGCACACTAAAACTCGCCCTGAAAAATCTACGAATGGCCCTCTTTCCGCAACACTGTGCCGTGTGCGAAAGAAGGCTGGCGGCCGGCGAAAGCCACATTTGCGCAGCATGCACCATGAACCTCCCACTCACGCATTACAAAGCCGAAGCAGGCAATCCGCTTGAACGCATATTCTGGGGAAAAATCCCCATCGTCAGCGCAAACGCCTACATGCACTATCACCCAAACACGCGCAATGCCGCAATCATCAAATCACTCAAATACCACAACAAGCCCGAGATAGGCATCTACCTCGGCCGCTCCATGGCTAAAGAACTCGCCGACACAGACTTCTTCAACAACATAGACTGCATCATCCCCGTTCCGTTGGCAAAGAAA
Source organism: Alloprevotella sp. (assembly GCA_045614785.1). GTDB lineage: Bacteria > Bacteroidota > Bacteroidia > Bacteroidales > Bacteroidaceae > Alloprevotella. The sequence continues at coordinate 1,634 of JAZLDQ010000020.1, read as the reverse complement.
CGCGAGCGCCAACGCGGCTATAACCAAGCAAAATGCGTGGCACAAGGAATTCAACAAATTACAGGCATCCCCATCACCGATCAACACATTCGCCGTTCCAGGAACAACCCCTCACAAACAACGCTCCAAGCCCACGAACGCCAGCAAAATGTAGCAAACATCTTTACCCTGACTTCAATCCCCACACTTCAACATCCGCTCTGCAATAAGCACATTCTCCTCATCGACGACATCGTCACTACCGGCGCTACAATCATGGCTTGCGCAGAAGTACTCGCAACAATCCCAAACCTAAAAATCAACATTCTCTGCATCGCCATCGCTGGCCACCACAGTAAGGGCGTACCAACCACAGAAGAATAAACCCAAGTAAGATGTTGCGGATTTTTTCAACAAAAAACCAGAAAATCAAAAATACAAATATGAGACAATTCATAATACCCATACTTTCCGCATTGTGTTTAGCAGCGTGTAACTCCGATAAATCTACGGATGCACTCTTGATAGAGGTGTGGAACAGCGACCAAGGTGTGCGAACGCGAATGGCAGAACTTACAAAAGCCGTGACCGTGGAAGGGGATACCGAACTTATTGACTCATTAATAGCAGAAGTAGAGGCTGTAGAGCGCATTGACCTTGAAAATATCGCTATCTTAGATAGCCTGCTCAAAGATGGCTTGCGGCAAATCTGACGCCACAGTCATACAAAACCATTTGGATTGTAATCGACCATGCTTCTTTGGAAAAACAAGAGCAATATTTGCCACTAATTGAAGAAATGTCGCAAAAGGGTTTGATTGGCAACGATGGATACGCAATTTTATACGACCGTATCGCCATGAAACGCAATCGCCCGCAACGTTATGGCTCACAAACAATTCAGTTCGGCTCTCCTGGTAAAATGAATCTCTACGTTTTCCCCGTAGAAAATCCCACAATATTAGATTCATTACGTGCATCTGTTGGCATGTCCTCTATGGAGGAATATCTCAAACAACTAACCCACACTACAGGTATAAAAGCAGAATACATACCCGCAATAACCGTTGACCAACTCAACACAATGCAAAAAGCATGCAAATAGAGAATTGCGTACAATAAAAATATGTAAAGATTTTTATCGCCACAATTCGTCATATATTTTATTAAATCAAATTTAGACGAAGCCAAAACTATCGTTTTGATGATTAAAGGAGCACTTGGACTAATCAAAACGATTTTATCCCTCCTAATTCACCACATATTTAAACTAAAAAAAGACCTTGCAAGCTGTGTGCTCACAAGGTCTTCGAAAAAGGGCGGCTACCTACTCTCCCACTATACGCAGTACCATCGGCGATGACGGGCTTAACTTCTCTGTTCGGAATGGGAAGAGGTGGAACCCCGTCGCTATAACCACCTAAAATAACGGTGACATATTGACAATCTATATCTACATTCAAAATCTTGTTTCAGGCAACTTATTCTATTAAGAGAATCCCTTAAGTATATTACTGCTCTACGGCGAAAGTTTCGGGCAATTAGTAGTGCTCGGCTATGATGTCGCCACCTTTACACCTGCACCCTATCAACGTTGTCGTCTACAACGACCCTCAAAGGAAATCTAATCTTGTGGCCGGCTTCGCACTTAGATG
>JAZLDQ010000019.1:0-52901 GCA_045614785.1 Alloprevotella sp. | reverse complement strand
ACTGCTACCACCGGCATTGGGTTTAACGAAGCAAGGAAGCCCCAATCGCTCAATGATGGTGGCATCGTCGGGGCGAACCATTCCCTTGCGCACCAATATGCTATCGCTAATATTAATTTGTGGATATGCTCGAAGATAATTGTTGAGTGCAAACTTATTGAATGTTAATGCTTCCACCAAAACTCCACTCGTTGAATAGGGCACTCCGATGAGGTCGAAGTAGCCTTGCAGAATGCCATTCTCGCCGGGTGTTCCGTGAATCGTGATGTAGGCAAAATCAAATTTAATTTTCTCACTGCCCAAAGAGAACGAAAAATCATTCTTATCAATGGGTAACAACTGGTCGTTGTAGCATGCATTCCACTCAGCACCTCGCATTCTTACTTCTACAACGTTGTAGCGTTCATGGTCGATGAACGAAAGAATGCCTTGCGCGCTACGCAACGAAACACCATATTCCGAGGAATCACCCCCAGCAACGATTGCTATATTTTTTTTCATTGATTTTCTTATTTTAATCCTCCAATATACGTTCTCCACTTATCGAGCAGCGCTGTCATATCTTCGGGAATGGGTACGCTGAAGTCCATTTCCTCGCCTGTTCGTGGATGCTTAAATCCTAAGGTACGTGCGTGCAATGCCTGACGGGGGCAGAGTGCAAAGCAGTTTCGGATGAAGCTATTATAGGTTGAGCTTTGCGTGCCGCGCAAAATTTGGTCGCCACCATAGCGTTCGTCGCTAAACAGAGGGTGACCAATATGCTTCATGTGAGCACGTATTTGGTGGGTACGTCCCGTTTCAAGAATGCACTCTACAAGTGTTACGTAGCCAAAGCGTTCCATCACATTGTAATGTGTCACAGCAGGCTTTCCGATGCCCGAATCTACGGGGAATACAGCCATTTGCAAGCGGTCTTTGGGCGAGCGCCCGATGTTCCCTTCAATGCGTCCGTTGTCTTCCTGGAAGTTACTCCACACAAGCGCATTGTAGCGACGGCGCGTTGTTTTATTGAAAAACTGCCAGCCCAAATGCGTCTTTGCCTCGGGTGTCTTTGCTACGACGAGCAGGCCGGAAGTGTCCTTATCGATGCGGTGCACCAATCCTACGTCAGGGCTGTTGGGGTCATAGTCGGGATTGTCGCGCAAGTGCCATGCAATGGCATTGACGAGCGTCCCCGTATAATTGCCACATCCAGGATGTACAACAAGCCCTGCAGGTTTGTTGATGACAAGCACATCTGCATCTTCATACACTATATCCAACGGAATATCCTCGGGAATAATAATATTTTCGTAGCGCGGACGGTCGAGCAAAAGTGTTACAACATCAAGAGGCTTCACCCTGTAGTTGCTCTTTACTGGTTTACCATTCACATGGATAAACCCATTCTTCGCAGCCATCTGTAGGCGATTTCTTGAAGTATCGGGCATTAAGTTAAGAAGGAACTTGTCGATTCGCAGTAACTCCTGACCTTTGTCGGCAACGGCTCTAAAGTGTTCGTAGAGCCCCGCTGCTTCGCTATCACTTGCTTCATCGTCAAGTGCTACGTTGTCCAATTCGAGCAGATCGTCGTTTTTATCTAGTAGTGTATTAATTGCTGTTTTATTGTCCATGGGAGTACTTCAGAGTCCAAATTGTTCAAGTGCTTTATCCAAATCTGCATCGTTCGTTGAAAGGCTATCAGAGGGCAGATCAAGCAATGTTTCATATTCCAGCTCCTCACCCTTGCCCACAACGAGTGTTACGGGAACATCTATAGGCAAACGCTCGCCCACATTGAGTTCACGACCACGTGCCTTAACTGCATACACCCACTCACGGTCGCCCTCTATCCATTCGTGCTCAGTAAGCACAAAACCCATGGCTTTCAAACGCGCCATGGCCTCACGCATAGATGAATTATTGGCCAAATCTGGTATCTGAATCGGGCGCGCCCCGTTACCATTAATGGTGAACGTTATCTTACGTCCTTCCTTAATTCGCTTGCCTGGAGCAATCGACTGTTCGAGTATAACGTTAGGCTGCATCGTTGTAATGTAGCCTGTATCGGTAATTTCGCCTTGCAAACCTAGACTTTCGAGTCGCATCATGGCAGCCTCTGGGCGCTGACCCCGTAAATCGGGCATTTCGAAACTATATCCGTGCATCGTATATTGATTGAGGAAATACATAAGTCCCCAAACAGCAACAACCACCATAATAGCCATTGCCAGAAAATTGCCCCATACCAAAGGACTAAAAATCTTGCGTTTAATAGATTGAAAATTCATAGTAATCAGAAATTTCATTAAAACCCTCTGCAATAAGATTGCATTTGATAGTATTATCAAGCAAAGGTAGCATAAAAAAATGAGTACAGCAGTATTTTGACTTGAAAATGGATTTAGTAATGGTAAAAAAACAACTTAGAAAAGTTTCGCAAGTGAATAATCATGGTATATATAGTTGCCGAATCAGACTATTTTTCTCCTAGGAGAATTGTTTGGATAGACTCACTCGCTGTATATTCCGCATGGCAGATGTAAACTGTACGAATTAGTAAACAAGTTGACGAGAATACGAGTTGACGAGAAGCCACCCGGATGGTAGTTGTACTCTGTAATCTGTAGTCTATAAACGCTCTGTACTCTAATATTCAGGCAAGAAATTGTGACAGTAAAGCCGACAAATGCTGATTAAACATGAATCAAAGCAGATTTGGATTTCGCCCGAAAATGTTGTATCTTTGTACTACAAGGAGGAAACGGCGTAGTTTCCTCCTTTTTTTGGCTCAAAAATGGCAAAAACTACCTCAAAGGTCATTTAAATTTCTTCAAACATCGGAGGAACGATCTTTGATGTCGTTTTTCCTATGTCGTATTTCATAATTTTCACCCCCAATTTTGCTCTTAAAACCTCCCATTTTCGAACAAAAACAACTTTTTTGAAAAAAAATCTCGTTCCTAAAGCAAACTAAAGAGCAACAGTTTTAATAGATTACAGATAACAGAGTACAGAGTACAACTGCCATCCGGAAGGCTTCTCGTCAACTCGTATTCTCGTCAACTTGTTTACTAAAATGTACAGAGTACAACTGCCATCCGGATGGCTTCTCGTCAACTCGTATTCTCGTCAACTTGTTTACTGAATTAGTGCTCTAATATAAACTCTAAAACTAAAATTCGAACACATAGGATGAAAACAAAAAAACACCAGAGGCAGTACCTCTGATGTTACAATAAATGTTTTCACCTAACGTGCAAAATCACCCTCTCCAAGCAATTGGATATTATTACTTGCAACAACATCCATTGCTTTGTCAGTCTCTTCTGTGCGCAACACCAACACTCCCTTAGCATTCCAAAGGAACGAGTAGAGATAAAGGATGTTGACACCTGCATCCGACAAAGCCTTGATGGCAGACGCTGCACGGCCAGGTTCATCGTCAATGGTAATCGCCATCACCTCTGCCAACTGAACATTGATACCATTTTCCTTCAAAATCAGAAAGGCCTGTGAAGGTTGTGAACAGAGAATACGGTAAATGCCATAATCCTGCGTATCGGCAATAGTAGAGGCTATGATTTGAATATTGGCACGACTCAGAAGGTCGAGCACACGAATGAGCGTACCGCTCTTATTCTCAATAAATATAGAAAGTTGTTTGATTGTCATATTATTTTAGTAGACGAGTAAACGAGGTACGAGTTAACAAGATTGTTTGCGAGATAAACGATTGTTAGCATCATGAATCTTCGCTTTTTAATTAACGAGGTACGAGTAAATGAGATTGTTTGTGGGATAAACGAGTTATGTGCATCGGAATATTCAAACCATCTCGTTTACTTGTCTACTCGTTAACTTGTTTACTCCAAAAAAATTATTGATATACTTTTCGCTTGTCCACCACACGCACAGCCTTACCTTCCGAAACGGGAAGTGTACCCTTGGGCAAGAGTTTCACGTGAGGTGTGAGCAAGATTTCGTCCTTCAGCGTACGCTGTATACGGTTGGTCAATTCCTGCAGACGGCGGTAATCTTCGGTGAAGAGTTCTTCGAGTTCCACCTCTACAGTCATGTTGTCGTTGTCGGCATCCGTAGTGAGCGTGATGAGGTAGTTGTTCGCCAATTCGGGGAAGGTCATGAGTATCTTCTCAATCTGAATGGGGAAGATGTTTACACCGCGAAGCACCATCATATCATCGCTTCGGCCTCGCATGCGGTCGATACGAACGTGGTTGCGCCCGCAAGGACAACTGCGACCGAGCACACGGGTTAAGTCGCGTGTGCGATAACGAAGCAAGGGCATCGCTTCACGACAGAGTGTTGTCAAAACAAGTTCGCCTATTTCGCCATCTGCAACGGGTTCCAGCGTTTCGGGGTCAACAATCTCTACAATATAGTAGTCTTCCCAGAAGTGAAGACCATTCTGCTCCTGACACTCAAAACCGACACCAGGGCCGCACATTTCGCTCATGCCAAAAGAGTTGTAGGCCTTCACACCCATCATCTCTTCAATACGGCGACGCTGTTCTTCCGAGTGAGGTTCTGCACCGATGGCCAATACCTTCAACTTGGTATCCTTACGCGGGTCAACGCCTGCGCTCTGCATCACTTCGTAAAGGCGAGTGACGTATGAGGGCACGGCATGGAGGGCTGTTGTGCCGAAGTCTGTCATAAACTTAATCTGACGCAACGAGTTGCCAGCTGCTGCGGGGATTGTCAACATACCCATGCGCTCTGCACCGTACTGGAAACCGAGACCGCCTGTAAACATACCATAACCACTGGAATTTTGAAAGACATCGTCAGGGCGAAGTCCCACCATCCAAAGATTACGAGCCACTTGGTTGGCCCATTCATCGAGGTCCTTTTGCGTGTGGAGGATAACGGTAGGCGTACCTGTCGTACCGCTTGAAGAATGCAAACGTGTACATTCGCGGAGGGGTACACTCGCCATACCGAAGGGGTACGTGTCGCGCAAATCTGCCTTTGTGGTAAAGGGGATTTTGCGAATATCATCAAGACTCTTGATATCCTCGGGCTTGAGTCCGATTTCTTCAAAGCGCTGCTTGTAGAAAGGCGAATTCATACAGTGACGCACCGTAGCCTGAAGGCGCTCCAACTGAAGAGCGGAGATTTGCTCGCGCGTCATCGTCTCCTTCTCCTCATGGAGGTAGGGACAAGTATCTGGGGGAAAGTTTCTGCTCATAACACTACGAATTTATGCACCAAAACCAGCCATAAAGGCCTTGATATTCGCCTCAACAACCGCTTCACCCTTGCGTGCAAAGATGGTACGAATCGCATCGCAAAGTTGCTCAGCCGACAATATTTCGAGATGGCGTGCCGCCATACCGAGGAGCACCATGTTAGCACCACGTGCATTGCCTGCATCCTTTGCAACCGCCTCAATATCGAGAAGGTCAACAGCAGGGAGCGCTGCCAATTCGGCATCAAGAACTGCCTGTTCGGGATAATTAGGAATGTTTACGAAAGGTTTGTTGCCCGTTACGATTTTGCCATCGGGTGCCAAATAAGGAAGATAGCGAAGACACTCCATGGGTTCCATGCTAATAATGAGATCTACACAGCCCAATGCCACCAAGTCGCTATAAATTGGAGCAGAGGAAAGGCGCAAGTGGCTCTGCACATCACCACCACGTTGGCTCATACCATGAACCTCTGCTTGCTTAAGATTGAGACCCGCCTTTGTGGCAGCCTCGCCTATAATTGTTGCGATGGAGAGGATACCTTGTCCTCCCACACCGCAGAGTATGATGTCTTTCTTCATGAATAGTAATATCAGAAAACGTTATGCCTTAGAGGATTTTGCAGCGTTAGCACGTGCCTTGCGCGCCAATGTCTGGATGCACTCACGGCGAGGAATGATGACCGAAACGCCTGGGTAGTCGAGTTCTTCCTTGATGACACGCGTAATTTCTTCCATATTCTTAGGAAGAGGCACAACAACACGCACATGTTCGGGTTCAACACCCAATGCCACACAGATAGCTTCAAACTTGCTGGTTCCTGCTGAATCCTGACCGCCTGTCATACCCGTAGTAAGATTGTCAGAAATTACCACTGTGATGTTGCTCTTGTCGTTGACAGCATCGAGAAGACCTGTCATACCGCTGTGCGTAAAGGTAGAGTCGCCAATGATGGCAACAGAGGGAAAGAAACCTGCATCGGCTGCCCCTTTTGCCATCGTGATTGAAGCACCCATATCAACGCAACTTGCAAGTGCCTTAAAGGGAGGAAGTGCACCGAGCGTGTAGCAACCGATATCGCCAAACACACGGTAGTCTGGATAAGTGGCCAATACCTGATTCAACGCCGCATAGACATCGCGGTGACCACAACCCTGACAGAGCTGGGGCGGACGTGCCACAACGATGGGGGAAGCTGCGAGTGCAGGCTTGGCAGGAAGGCCCAATGCCTTCGCTACGTTGTCGGGCGTGAGTTCGCCTGTACGAGGAAGTTGACCTGCTAGGCGTCCCTGCACATCGTAATCAGCACCTAGCATCGCCTTCACCATCTGTTCGGCATAGGGCTGACCATCTTCAACAACAATGACACTATCGTTTTCCTTAGCCAACTGCAGAATGGCTGCTTCGGGAAGAGGATATTGACTCACCTTAAGGATATTACCATTGTCGCCAAGAGCTTCTTTCACATAGTTGTAAGCGATACCGCAAGCGATGACACCGAGTTTTTCGCCCCCCTTCTCAACCTTGTTGTAGGCAGAGGCTTCGGCTGCAGCGAGCATATCTGCCTGTTTTTCGATCAATGCAGCATAACGAGCGCGAGCAATACCAGGAAGCAACACCCAACGTTCCTGGCAAATGCCAAGATTCTTCACCTCCATCGCCTCGCTCACTTCAACAGCGGCACGACTGTGGGCTAGGCGAGTAACGATGCGCAACACCACGGGTTCGCGAAGTTGTTCGGATAGCTCGAAGGCACTCTTCATCATATCGTAGGCCTCCTGCTGGTTGCTGGGTTCGAAAGTGGGAACCATAGCAAAACCAGCGTAGAATCGGCTGTCTTGCTCATTCTGACTAGAATGCATAGAGGGGTCGTCGGCAGCAACAACTACCAAACCGCCGTGTACACCCGTAATGGCTGAATTGACAAAAGCATCGGCAGCAACATTCATACCCACGTGCTTCATACACACGAGGGCACGACGACCTGCATACGACATACCCAAAGCAGCCTCCATGGCTGTCTTTTCGTTCGTGCACCAACGGCTGTGAATGCCTCGCTCCGTAGCAAGAGGGTCGTTCTGAATAAATTCTGTTATTTCGGTTGAAGGAGTACCAGGGTAAGCGTAAACGCCTCCCAAACCAGCATGAATTGCGCCAAGCGCAATAGCTTCGTCTCCAAGGAGTAATCTTTTCATATATGTAGTTTTTTCAGTTTACAAGTTGACGAGATACGAGTAGACGAGAGGGGGTGAGAAAGCAAATTCTAAAGAACTTTTGCACCCGCATGCTCTTTCTCATTTCTCATTTCAAAAAATATCCGCATCATTAAGCACGGGGAACTTCGCTCGGAATGCAGCCAGGGTTTCAAGATCTATGGCGCCTTGAGCAAGTCCTTCCTGACACATCGGACATTCGTCCACGGTCTTACCATAAGGGTCAATCATCAGCGTACCTCCTGAATACTGACAAGCGGGATCCTCGCCCACCCTGTTGACACCACACACATAGCACTGATTTTCGATGGCACGCGCTCTGAGCAATGCAAGCCATGCCTCAACACGGGGAGTCGGCCAACTAGCAACATAAATGATAGCATCATAAGGTTCAGCTACACGATTGCGCGCAAAGGTGGGAAATCGGAGATCATAGCAAATTTGCAAAAGGAAGCGCACACCGCGGAATTCGACAACAACACGTTCCTTGCCCGCCGTGAAGCGATGATGTTCTCCGCCATATGTAAAGAGGTGGTACTTATCGTAAAAACTGCATTCTCCATCGGGACGCACGAAGCAAAGACGATTATAGAACTTTCCATCTGCATCCTTCAATGCAATACTACCTACCACTGCAGCATCAATATCAGCAGCCATACGCTTCATCCATTCGAGTGAAGAGCAAGTTCCATCTGAAAAATCCTCAGCTACACCTTCTGGCTGCGTAGCAAACCCTGTAGAAAACATTTCGGGAAGAATATACACATCCGCCTTCTGAGCTGCATGAATTGCAGCTTCGGCATGTTGACAATTGGTTGCGGGACTTGCCCACGCAATATCCATTTGTACCAAGCAAATTTTCATAATCTAAAATGCCTATGCTTCCTCCAAGGTGACTCTAAGCATGAACACTTTGGAAGAAAACCATGTACACTTAATGTTAAAGTTTGATAAGTCTGTTAGTCGTTTAGTTTTGTCAAATCACAAGCTTCGCAGAAATTATTTGCAAATTCGACCTTGCAAAGTTATTTTAATTTTTCATTTCAGACACTATGTACGCAATATTTTTTAAACTCAACCTACACTTTTTATATTTTCATACTCTCAGGAATTACAAAATATGTAGTTCGCATCCATTTCTTTTTCGTAAATTTGCAAAGGTTATCCAGAAGTAGTTTTACTTAAAAACCGCTACTCATTATTATAATATATAAAACTCCCGACCATGAATACCAATTGGGAAAAGTTGGGCTACGTAGACGCCCCAATCGAAGAAAACGTTGATTTAAAAAGTGAAATTCGACGTCTGTGCAAAGAAAAAAATGCAGTCATCCTTTCACACTACTACACAGAAGCTGATATCCAAGACATCGCTGATTTTGTCGGAGACAGCTTGGCACTTGCCCAAAAAGCAGCATCAACCGACGCAGATATCATCGTGATGTGTGGGGTACACTTCATGGGTGAGACCTGCAAAATTCTCTGTCCTGGAAAAACAGTTATCGTACCCGACCTCAATGCCACCTGTTCGCTTGCTGAAAGTTGTCCGGCCGAAAAGTTTGCCGAATTTGTTAAGCAACACCCTGGCCACAAAGTCATTTCTTATGTTAACACGACTGCTGCAACCAAAGCACACACCGATGTTGTTGTAACATCGACCAACGCTCGCCAAATTGTGGAAAGTTTTCCAGCCGACCAACCCCTAATCTTTGGTCCCGACCGTAACCTAGGGGCATACATCAACAGCGTAACCGGCCGCAACATGATTCTGTGGGATGGAGCATGCCACGTACACGAACGTTTCTCAGCCCCAAAACTTATTGAGCTAAAGAAACAATACCCAAATGCAAAGGTACTCGTTCACCCCGAATGCAAGGGAGCGATTGTAAAACTAGCAGACGTAGTAGGTTCGACTGCCGCACTGCTTAACTTTACCACACAAAGCGACGCTGACGAATTTATCGTAGTTACTGAAAGCGGCATCCTCTATGAAATGGAAAAGCGCAGCCCGCAAAAGAAATTCATTCCCCTTCCTCCCGAAGAGGGAACATCACCTTGCAACGAATGCCAGTATATGCGCATGATTACACTACCCAAAGTTTACAACAGCCTAGTTCACATGGCTCCCCAACTGAAAATTGACGCAGAAGTGGCAGAAAAAGCTGTGAAAAGCATTCACGCCATGCTCGACATTTCTGAAAAGCTAGGCTTATAAGTTTCAAAAAAGGGAAACATAACGCATGTTCAAAAAGTAAAAAGTTTCCCAAAACGCAAAACTTTCTCAAGTAAATATTTGGTAAATTCAATAATTAAAGTTTTCCCAAAATCAAGTGGGAAAACTTTTTTTATTTCAAAAACATTGGCGTATCTTTGCAATCAGAAAACAGGAGCAGGAGTGTTCACTGTTTATTCCACGACAAAAAGGATTGCTATGGAATATTCATAAAACACAATATTTCAAGCAGTTACAAAAACACAGACACATTCTACCGCAATAATCGGAAGTTACCAAAGCTGTAAAACGCCAAGAGTTGCTTTATCTAGCACATGCTACATCAAAGCCACGTTCCGCTTTAACAGCCGTATCCTGCAACAGGCAATTTCGCCACCCAAAAGGAAAAATACTTTTCAAGAATTAAAATAATAACAAAATAAAAAGTTTTCCATTTTACGCCATGTCAACCGAACAATTTATCATCACAAAACGCAACGGGGCACAAGAAAGCTTCTCGCTCGAAAAAATAAAGAGCGCAATTCTCAAAGCCTTTACAAACGTCAACGAACACATCAGTGCCGAACAGCTTTCAAAGATTGTGGACCACCTTATGTTCTGCAACGGCATGAACGTTGAAGACATCCAAAACCAGGTGGAAATCGCTTTGATGGCAGAACGCCACTTCAAGGCTGCAAAGGCTTTCATGCTTTATCGCCAGCGCCACACCGAAGATCGCGAAACAGCTGAAAAGCTCAACTTCTTGATGGACTATTGCGAGTCTGTAAACCCTGCTACAGGTTCGAAGTTCGACTCTAACGCAAATGTAGAAAACAAAAACATTGCTACACTTATCGGTGAACTCCCCAAGCAAGGCTTCATCCGTTTGAACCGCCGCTTACTTTGCGACCGCATAAAGTCAATGTACGGCAAGGACGTAGCAGACCGCTACATTTACCTTTTGAAGAACCACTATATTTATAAGAACGACGAAACCAGCCTTGCCAACTATTGTGCATCTATCACGATGTATCCTTGGTTGCTCGGTGGTACAAAGAGTATTGGTGGCAATTCAACAGCGCCCACAAACCTCAAAAGTTTCTGCGGTGGATTCGTAAACATGGTGTTCATCGTATCAAGTATGCTCTCAGGAGCTTGCGCTACGCCAGAGTTCCTTATGTATATGAACTACTTCCTCGAAAAGGAATATGGCGAAGACTACTACAAGAATGCCGACAAGCAAGCAGACCTTTCGCTCCGTGGACGCACAATCGACAAAATCATCACTGACTGCTTTGAACAAATTGTTTATTCTATCAACCAACCCACGGGAGCACGCAATTTCCAGAGCGTATTCTGGAATATTTCGTACTACGACAAATTCTACTTCGAAAGCATCTTTGGCAACTTCTACTTCCCCGACGGAAGCCAACCCCATTGGGAGAGTGTAAGCTGGTTGCAACAACGTTTCATGAGCTGGTTCAACCAGGAACGTACAAAGACAGTACTTACATTCCCCGTTGAAACAATGGCGTTGCTCACAGAAAATGGAGACGTTAAAGATGCTGAATACGGCGACATCACGGCTCGCATGTATGCACAAGGTCATTCATTCTTCACTTACATGAGCGACAATGCCGACTCACTCGCTTCGTGCTGCCGCTTACGTAACGAAATTCAGGACAACGGCTTCTCATACACATTAGGAGCTGGTGGTGTAAGCACAGGTTCTAAGTCTGTATTAACTATCAACCTCAACCGCTGCGTACAGCAGGCAACTCGCGAAGGACGTCCTTACGTTGACTTCCTCAACGAAGTGGTTGACCTCGTACACAAAGTGCAGATGGCTTACAACGAAAACCTCAAAAACCTCCTCAACAAGGGTATGCTTCCTCTCTTCGACGCAGGCTACATCAACCTCAAGCGTCAATACCTTACAATCGGCGTAAACGGTATGGTTGAAGCAGCAGAAAGCTTAGGTCTCTCCATCTCCGACAACGAAGAATACGCAACATTTGTTGAAAACATCCTAAGTCTCATTGAAAAGTACAACAAGCAGTATCGCTCTAAAGATGTGCTCTTCAACTGCGAAATGATTCCCGCAGAAAATGTAGGTGTAAAGCATGCACGCTGGGACCGCGAAGCCGGCTATTTCGTACCTCGCGAATGCTACAACTCTTACTTCTACGTTGTTGAAGACTCTAAGGTTGACACGATTGAAAAGTTCCGTCTCCATGGCCGCAAGTACATCGCTCACCTCACTGGAGGTTCTGCACTCCACCTCAACCTAGAAGAGCATCTCTCTGAGCCTCAATATCGCCAGCTCCTCCGCATCGCTGCAAAGGAAGGATGCAACTACTTCACATTCAACATTCCCAACACGCTCTGTAAGGAATGTGGAAATATCGACAAGCGCTACCTCAAGGAATGTCCTCATTGCGGTTCAAAGAATGTTGACTACCTCACACGTATCATCGGATACCTTAAGCGCGTAAGCAACTTCTCACTCGACCGCCAGAAGGAAGCAGCACGTCGTCACTATGGCAAACTTGCCAACTAAGTAATGGTAGAACATACCTCTATCCATACGAACTAAACAAAGCGGGTGTGTCATTTTTTTGACACGCCCGCTTTTGCAATTGTACGATTTAGTAAACGAGTTGACGAGTAAACAAGTTGACAAGTAAACGAGTTGACGAGTTAGCGAGAAACCATCCGGATGGCACCTGTGCTCTATACTCTGTGCTCTGTATTCTAAAATTGTATTCCAAACAGTAAACTTATGCTAAAATATCTAACATACGACATCGTTTTCCAAGAATTTCCCGACGAAGTAACACTCGCCATCAACCTATCACTTTGTCCCAACAAATGTCCAGGTTGTCATAGTTCCATTCTGCTTGGCGACATCGGCGAAGAACTCACATTCGAGAAACTATTGGAACTAACCCACAATTACGACGGCGAAATCACTTGCGTCGGACTTATGGGCGGCGACAACGATCCTTCTGAAGTACAACGTTTGTTCACCCGCTTCAAACATCACACACAAGGAAGAATCAAGACAGGTTGGTACAGTGGACGCCAAGAATTGCCCAAAGGATTCACACCCGAAGCCTTCGACTATATAAAATTGGGGCCTTATCGAGCTGAATTAGGAGCGCTCAATAGTACAACAACAAACCAACGCTTCTATCACATCGAAGCAGACGGCAATTTCACTGACCTCACACATCGTTTTCAAAGAAAAGGAAAATAAATTGCAACCTTTTACAAAGTAACATTCTATTCGTAAAAAACTTTGCAATTTAAAAGGAATGTGTAATTTTGCTGACTAATATAAAATACATTAAAATAGAATCACAATGTCAGCCAATCATTATGAATCTGGCAAATATCTTGCCATCTTCGACGAATATAATTGCAATGAGCTCAACGACGAGCGCATCTACCACGAAGCGATGAAGCTCATCGAAGAAAAAAAAGCGCTCTATGACACCCCCGAAGTAAAGCAACAATTACTTCAAGCTGTGGAGCTCACCTCTCTGACCGTTACCGACTCTGAAGAATCCATACTTAAATTCACCGATAGTGTCAATAAATTCTACGACGAACACCCCGATGCACCTACCATCGCGAGCATCTGCGTTTATCCAAACTTTGCAAAGATTGTGGACGAAACTCTCGAAGTTGAAGGTATCGGTATCGCTTGCGTAAGTGGTGGATTCCCCTCTTCACAGACGTTTATAGAAGTAAAAACCATTGAGACAGCACTTGCCGTAAAAGATGGTGCAACAGAAATCGACATGGTGATGAGTGTCGGAACATTCCTCAGCGGCGACTATGAGACCTGCGCTGACGAGATTTTCGAGATAAAATCAGCCGGTGGCGACACTCCGCTCAAGGTGATTCTTGAAACAGGCGCCCTTTCCTCAGTTGCCGCTATCAAGAAAGCCTCCATACTTGCCATGTGTGCCGGTGCTGATTTCATCAAAACATCGACAGGAAAAATCAGCATTTCTGCCACTCCCCAAGCGGCTTACACCATGTGCAAAGCCATCAAGCAATACAAAGAAAAGGCTGGTCGCTGGGTAGGATTCAAAGCTGCAGGTGGTATCAAGACAGTGGACGAAGCCCTCTCCTACTACACCATCGTTCGCGAAGTCTTAGGTCAGGAGTTCATTGACAAAGGCCTTTTCCGCATCGGCACAAGCTCACTGGCAAACAAGCTTGTCAACGAAATCTTGGGCGAAGAAATCAATCCTTTCTAACTACTCGCTCAAATATAAATACGCAAACATAAAAAACTACACTATGATATTCAATCCCGAAATGGAATGCATGTCGCGCGAAGACATGCGACGCTTACAAACGGAGCGCCTCATTGAAACTGTGAAACGTTGCTACGAAAACGTACCCTTCTATAAAAAGAAGATGGACCAAAAGGGCATTCGTCCCGAGGACATCAAATCCATCGACGATATCACAAAGCTTCCCTTCACCACGAAGCACGACCTCCGCGATGAATATCCCTTCGGACTTCAGGCGGTGCCCATGGAACAGGTGGTTCGCGTACATGCGTCTTCGGGTACTACAGGGAAACCCGTTGTGGCAACTTATACACAAAACGACCTTGACAATTGGGCTGAGGGTGTTGCGCGTGTTTTGGCGGTGGGCGATATAGGTCCAGGCGATGTTGTTCAGGTGTCTTACGGTTACGGACTTTTCACAGGCGGACTCGGCGCGCACCAGGGTGCCAACAAGTTGGGTGCCATTCAGTTGCCCACCTCTGCGGGTAACTCCGAAAAGCAGGTCATGCTCATGAAGGACTTCGGCACAACTGCTCTCTGTTGTACACCCTCTTACGCACTCCACTTAACAGAGGTGATGAAGAAGTGCGACATCAAGAAGGAAGACCTCAAGCTCCGCGTGGGCTTCTTCGGTGCAGAACCCTGGACATGGGGCATCCGCCGCGAGTTGGAAGATAAACTCGGCATTAAGGCCATCGACATCTACGGTTTGACCGAAATGTCGGGTCCTGGTGTAGGTGGAGAATGCCAATACCAAGACGGCACACACGTGTGGGAAGATATGTTCTACCCCGAAATCGTAAATCCCGACACCCTCGAACCCGTAGCTCCCGGTGAGCGCGGTGAATTGGTATTTACTTCGCTCTGCAAAGAGGCGATGCCCATCATCCGCTACCGTACGCGCGACCTTACGCACCTCATCTACGAAAAGTGCCGTTGTGGACGCACAGCCGTTCGTATGGGTAAGATTCTCGGCCGCAGTGACGACATGCTCATCATCCGTGGTGTTAATGTCTTCCCCAGCCAGATCGAAGCGATCCTCACAGAGTTCCCCGCGTTCACACCTCAGTATTTCATCACTGTGGACCGCAAGCACAACGAAGATACCTTCGACCTCGACGTGGAACTCCGCGAAGACCTCTTCTCGCCCAACCCCGCCAAGCAGATGCCTTTCATCAAATATCTCTACGACCGCCTCGTTTCGGTTACAGGCATCAAACCCAATATTCACATCCAACCTCCCGGAACCATCCAACGCTCAATGGGCAAGGCAAAGCATGTGCTTGACAAGCGCGACTTCTCGGATTGGGAGAAGGGAAAGTAAGTATGTAAAAGGTTATGAGGTTTTAAGGTTATAAGGTTTTAAGGACTATCCAGTCTGCACAGCCTCATAACCTTACAACCTCATAACCTTACAACCTCACAACAACATGAAACTTTTTTCAGACGAACTCATAGCAGAGGCAGCTCGCGTCAATCACGTGGCAGACCTCTCTCACGCTACCATTGGCGAGACGCTTTTGGTAGCGCAATATTTGGAGCAAAAGACGGGATTACCCTTCATCCGCATGGACCAGGGAAGCCCTGGACTTCCTATAAATAATTATGGTACAGAAGCCGAAAAGGCGGCGCTCGACCGTGGTGCCAACAATCAGTATCCCGCAGCTGCGGGCGTGCCCGAACTGAAGCACGAGGCGAGTCGCTTTGTCAAGGCATTCATGGACATTGACGTTTCGCCCCGTGCCTGTATCCCCACAGTGGGAAGCGTAGCCGGTAGCTTCGGAGCCTTTATCGCTTGCCTTCAGCGCGATGAGAAGAAGAACAAGGTGCTCTTCATCGACCCTGGTTTCCCCATCCAGAAATCACAACTCCGCATCTTGGGTTACGAGTGGCAAAGCTTCGACATCTATCCTTACCGTGGAGAAGCCCTTCGCGCCAAACTTGAGGAAGAGGTGAAGAACGGCGACATTGCAGCCATCATCTACTCCAACCCCAACAACCCCGCGTGGATTTCATTGGAGGAAGACGAACTCGCCATCATTGGCGACATCGCTACGAAGCACGACATCATCATCCTTGAAGACTTGGCTTACTTCGCGATGGACAGCCGCCGCGACCTTTCAAAGCCCTTCCAAGCACCCTTCGTACGCACCGTGGCGCGCTATACGGATAATTACATCCTTATGCTCTCGGCGTCAAAAATCTACTCGTATGCCGGAGGTCGCATTGCTCTCGTGTGCATCAGCGACAAGCTTTTCGACCGCCAATTCCCCGCGCTTGCCGCGCGCTACCATGACAGCGGTGTCTTTGGCGCCACCTTCACCGCCAGCATTCAGTATATGATTACCTCTGGCTGCACTGCCAGCACACAGTATGCTTATGCTGAAATGCTCCGCCTCTCTACCGAAGGGGTGATTAACTTTGTAGAAGACACAAAGGCCTATGCCGAACGCGCGCAGAAGATGAAGAAGATATTTACCGACAACGGCTTCACCATCACTTATCCCCGCGATGTGACGGAAGACATTGCCGATGGCTTCTTCTTCTCCCTCTCCTACCCCGGCATGACGGGCGGTGAGCTCGCCAAGGAACTCATCGCCTACGGTGTGTCGAGCATCAACCTCGACACCACAGGTTCGCTCCAACCCGGTGTGCGTGCTTGCACCAGCCGTATGCGCGACGAACTTTACCCCGTACTCGAAGAGCGCATGAAGACATTCCGTGATGACCATCCGACAAATTAGATTTCATATGTAGAATACAATTGCCATCCGGTTGTAGAGCCAGGATGACCAGCTCAAGCGAAGCGTGTGCGCTTTTGCGCTCTTTGCGACTTTGCGTGAGACAAAATAACACAACTGAGGCACCGCACTTTTACATGTACGGTGCCTCAGTTTATTTAGAAGCTGTTTAAATTTCTTTCAAAAATATTATTTACATTATCAGCGAGAAGTGCTTGTCTTTTTATGCCCTTTTTTGCCTGTTTTTCCTTTTTTTGCAGTTGCATAGCCCGCTATGTGCCTATAAAAAATAAAAAAAACTCTAAAAAAATTCTATTAAAATTTCAAGGACACAAATTTAAACAGCTTCATAAATTCCATATATAAAAACAGCTAATCAGTATGGTGAATTGAATTGATTTACAAACGATTGGATGTAACTAAATCATCATCCTGAGTTAGGAGGAGAAAATAGTTTGACTCACACGTTAGAATATTTATAAATGTAACAAATACCTAGTTTTGCACCATTTGTACGTTGAATTGTGACGGGCCTACACGGAGATCGGCCCCTACAGCAGATGGTTTCTCTTACAAATGGCGCAGAGAGTTGGGAAACAAGCCCGAATGGTGTAGGGGGCACTTTATGTCGGCCCGTATGCCGTGAGGCATAAATTATATTTACCTCACGCAAAGACGCAAAGAAACGCTAAGATTGAGATATTTCAACGAGGAATTAGATATGACTTCCTCGTTGGAGTATTTCCGGATGGCAGTTGTACTCTGTACATTTTAGTAAACAAGTTGACTAGTAAACAACTTAACAAGAGAGCCATCCGGATGGCAGTTGTACTCTGTACTCTATAAACACTCTGTAATCTATTAAAAACTGTTGCTCTTTAGCTTGCTTTAGGAACGAGATTTATTTTTCAAAAAAGTTGTTTTTGTTCGAAAATGGGAGGTTTTGAGAGCTAAATTGAGGGTGAAATTTCCTTTCTGCGAGATAGGAGAAAAGATCTTTGAGGTCATTTCTCCGATGTTTGAAGAAAATTTAATGACCTTTGAGGTAGTTTTTGCCATTTTTGGGGCCAAAAAAAGGAGGAAGCCGTGTGGCTTCCTCCTAGTATTGCAAAGATAATACATTTTCGAACAAAATCCAAATTGACTTTGGTTCATGTTATAGCATCTTTAATCTGCTTTAGTGTCACAAATTCTTTGCCAATTGTTAATTTACATGCTCATCACACGCATGGGGGGCATACCGCCGCCAAAGTTGCCAGGGCCTCGCATGCCGCGCTGATTTTGCTGTCCGCCCTTATTTTCACCACCACCCTTTTGTCCGCCAAAGATGTTGAGCTTGTAGATGAAGTGAACCATGCAGTAAGAGTGGATGCCATACGTCCAAGAGTCTGAACGCTGGAGGGCATCGATGGTGCGGCTGATGCTGCTCTGTTCGTGGAGAATGTCGTAGAACTGAAGCGAGAGTGTGGCAGCCTTATCCTTAAGGAAGGAGTGAGAGATCTGGGCATTCCACAACTTTTCGTTGGTATTCATATTGGCTGACGAATAGCCACGGCGTGAGTTGACGCGGAAGTCTGTAGAGAACTTTAAGCCAAAGTCTGTTGTAAAGTTAGCCTGCACACCATAGTCGAAATTCCATGTATCGGGATTTGAATTGGCCTGCACGCCATAGTCAGCATGCTGATAGTTGACATTACCAAAGAGGCTGAAATCCCAATAAGTAGTGCGATAAGAGAGGCGCAAGCGTTCGCTTAAGCCAAGCGTCTGAGTGGTGTTCTTCGTAGCCTCAGCATTGCTGAAAATACCACGATAATACTCAAGCATGTTTGCACCAGGGGCAGGAGCAGGTATTCCCGAAGTATTCGTAGAGATATAGCCTACTGAGTTGTTGAACGAAGCATTTGTATGGGTTGAAATGTTCCAGAGCTTTTCTTCGCCCAAGCCCGTGTTGAAACCAAAGAATGCAGAGGTATTCCAATTGCCATTGATGTTTTCAGGACGTGAGAAGCGACGACCGCTCTCGGTGTCGTAAACCACGCGGTTGGTAATTGAGTTCTGCGTCATGCGCGCGCTACCACCAGCAAAGATGCCTCGCTGAAGTTCCGCATCGTAGGTATTGAAATTCACATTAAGGTTGTGATTCCACGAAGGTTCCAAGCCTGCATTACCCATCGATACGCTCAAGGGATTGCTATCGTCAACAACTTCGAGGAGGTTGGTCATCGAAGGTTCGGAAGCCGAGCCACGGTAGTTAAGGTCGAGGTTCGTAGTCGTGTTGAAACGATAACGCAAGCGCACAGAGGGTGCCCAGTTAAAGACATCACGCGTCACTATGGTGTCGATTTGCGAAGGACGTGTGTAGTCCAAAGTCGTATGCTGTGGCTTGAGGTCCACACCGGCATTGAAGCGAATCTCCTTTGTGTTGTAGCGAATGCCGAGGTTGATGTTGTGGTCGTCGTACTTATAGGTAGCATACTGGCTGTTGTAGTCATCGCGTGCTGCAAGAAGGAGGTCAACATCTGTAGGCACAGTGCCGAAGAGGGGCAGAGCGTCTAAATAATTGCTGTAGGCTGATGTGCCGCCATCGTACGTTTCAAGATTGTAGCGTGAGCGGTTCGATTCGTTGTAACGATGCGAATAGTCGTAGCGTACTTCGGCAAACCAGTCGTTGCCCAAAGGTTCTGCATAGCTGGTGCGGATGTCGTAATTGTAATTCTTTCCGGGCGTTGTTGAATACTGATTCTTAAACGTAGGAACGCCATTCACAGCTCCATTCTTATAATACGTGATTTCTGAGAGTGAGAACGAGTTGTTTTCGCTATCAGAATAGCCTGCGCTCAAGCGGATTGAGGCATTGCGGCCCTCATTACCAAAACGACGTGTGATGTTCAACGAACCATTCACATTCATTGATCGATTGTCGCCCATCGACTGAGAGAGATTGCGATTGACAGCAACGGCCAGGAGTTCAGGATTCAAGGTTCCCACCTGTCCAAAGGCATTCACAAACATGCTGTCAAGAGGACTCTCAAACTCTTCATCACCTACATTATAGGGGTCGTCATTGAACGTTGCCGACTTGCTTGACGATGCATTTTCCCCCTCTGAATACGAAAAGCTGGGGCGGAACATTATCATTGTCAACGTGTCGGGATTCCAACGGAGTCGGAAACTGGTGTTGAAATTTGAAGAACAGCTTGTGCTACCCGATGCACTGTTTGAAAAGGAGCGTTCGGTGCGATTGCCCGTAAGGAACGTTTCAGAACTGCGTGTTGAGAGCGAATGCGAATCGGAGTGTGAATAGCGAGCGTTACCACCGATTTCGAAGCGTCCTGCCTCACGACGCTTAAGTCCGTTGTCCCAATTAAAGTCGAAACCACCATTCTTCGTCGTGCGGATGCCACCGCCACCACCGCCGCCACCGCCGAAGCCACGGTCGCCAATGTTATTGACAGAACCGTAAGCCGTGATGCGCGACTGGTCAGTGAAGTAGTTTACGAAAGCCTTTGCTGAATAGCGGTCCTTTGTACCCAAAGCGAGGTCAATGTTGCTCACCCAAGTCTGATTGAGTTCACGCTTCGTAGATATATCAAGCACTTGCGTTTCTTCGCCATCATCAATGCCTGTCATTTCGGTGTAGTCGCTCTTCTTCTTATACGACTTCACCTTGCTCACAAGGTTGGTCGGAAGGTTTTTCATTGCAATTTCTGTGTCACCCTTGAAGAAATCCTTACCGTTGATAAGGAATTCCTTCACTTCCTGACCATTCACCTTTATCACACCGTTATCGTCCACTTCCACACCAGGCAACTGCTTGATGAGCGCTTCGAGTGTAGAACCTTCGGGCACACGATAAGCGGCAGCGTTGAACATCGTAGTGTCTTCCTTCTGCTCTACCTTAGCAAGCGTAGCTGTGACTTCTGCCGTGCCAAACGTATTTGCATCGGGCGTGAGCTTTATGGTGCCCACATAGATAGTGTCGGACTTTCCATCGATATTGAGAGTTTGGTCCAACGTGTTACATCCGACGTAGGATGCACGAAGTTTGTACTTACCCTTCTGAGAGGCCTTCAACACAAAGTCACCTGCCTTCTTGGTCAGCGTCGTTGCCTTAAGGCTGTCGCCACGCAAAAGCTGCACTACGGCATACTCCATAGCTTCGCCATTTTCGGCATTAAGCACAGAACCCTTCACTACATACGACTGCGCAAGCACATTGATGCATACGAGCGAAAGAAGAACTGCGATGAGATTTTTCTTCATAAATTATGAATTGATTTAATTGTTTAATATTCCTTAAATTAAGCAATGCAAAATTACGATATTTTAAGTCATCAGCGAAATGTTAAAAATGCGTATTCGACCAATCACGTTTTTTTATAGACAAATTGTGAGTTTGAGTTGCAATGGCAAACCCATTTCTCATAAAATCAGCCCCGCAAAAACATAAGGTCGTTGCAACAGTTGCGCAACTGTTGCAACGACCTCATCAAGTCTGTAAAGGAACTATCGCCCTTACTTTTATCATTTCACTTCTATCACGAACGTAAATTCTCGGTCGGCATAAGGAATCTGATATTTACCCAAGGGCCATGCTCCCCATGAGTCGATACAGCCGAGTCCCATCTGGCGGTCGGAGATTGTAACAACAGAGAAGTTACGAGGCTTAAGGTCGCCAGAATGCATGTGCTTTGCTTCCTTACGCATGCCGCCATCGAGGTCTTCAGTAAGATAGTTAAGCGTCGTACATTCGAGAGGCGCTGTGCCGTAGAACTTCAAGCCCTTGCCAGCAACGTCCGTAACACTCCAATGGCGAACGTCCACCTTATTACCACTTTCCTGCGGACGAACATATCCCCAGTACTGGTCGGCCACCTTTTGCTTGTACGCGCCGAAGAATTGCGAATCCTTGCGGTCTACGTAGTTTTCAATAGGACCACGACCATAGTAGCTGATGCATTCGTAATCCTTAGGCATCACCAACTGCATACCAAAACGAGGGAGAACGGGCTTGTGCTTTGCATCGGGATTCACTGCGAGTTTCTGCGTCACGATAAGACGTCCCTCGGCTGTGAATACATAATTCATTGTGAGCTTTGCATCGACAGAGCGCAATTCATAAACAGCCTTCACGCAATAATCTTTACCTTCGGCTGTAGCCACAAACTCTTTCAAATGCATACCAGGGTTCTTCCAGGCAGCAAGTTTCTGCTGAATGCTTGCTCCGTAGTCATTATCGGTAGGTGCACGCCAGAAGTCAGGTTTCAGAGAGTAGCCCTCTTCAAGCATGGGCTTTCCGTGGTAATCGAGGTAATCAATCCAACCAGTCTGCTTATTAAACGTAACATCGACTCCAGCTGCCGAGAGCGTAAGGCAAGCCAACTGTTCCTGCTTCACGACAGACGTCTTCACCGCTGCAGATGATACAAGCGCATCAACTTTGGGGAATGTGTAGGGTTTCACTACGAATTGCTGGCGCGCGATGTCGTAACCAGTGGGCAGGAGGGGCGATGCCACCTTTTCACGATAAGCGACGTTGAGCGTCAGTTCTCCCTTAGTGGCAGGAAGCTTATAACCATTCAATGAGAAGACTGCTCTCTGCTGGGGCGCCACGCTGGGGAGTTCGCTCATGCCACTGGCAATGCGCTGACCTTCCTCAAAAAGTTCCCAAACCATATAGACGTTGCTTAGGTCGGTGAAGAAGTTTTCGTTATACACTTCCACCTTACCAGCAACAGTATCTACGAGTGATGTCCAGATGTTCTGATGATAGTAGCGCACCTCTGCGGCATGAGGATTGGGCTGACGGTCAGGGCGAATGAGTCCGTTGCAGTTGAAGTTGTGGTCTGTGGCAGGATAACGACCAAAGTCGCCACCGTAGGCGAAGATGTAATTGCCCTCAGCATTCTTCACACGCAAAGCCTGGTCAACGAAGTCCCAGATAAAGCCTCCCTGATAATTGGGATAATGACGAATGAGTTCCCAATAGTCAGCAAAGCCTCCCATAGAGTTGCCCATAGCATGGGCATATTCACACTGAATCATGGGGCGGTCGTTATTCTTCTGGCAATATCCATGTATCCAACCGAGGTTAGCATACATGGGGCAATAGATGTCTGTGGCACGCTCTGTTCCGGCACGTTCGTACTGCACGGGGCGCTTGGTGTCGTAAGCCTTTGTCCAGTCGTAAACCTTGTCGAAGTTCACGCCATGGCCAGCTTCATTACCCATACTCCAGGTAATGATAGAGGGGTGATTTTTGAACGTGAGCACATTGTTCATATTGCGCTCCATATGTGTCTGCTCATAGAGGGGCACACGTGCCAATGTCTTTTCACCATAGCCCATACCATGGCTTTCGAGATTGGCTTCTGCCACTACATAAAGCCCGTATTTATCACAAAGTTCGTACCAGATAGGATCGTCGGGGTAGTGACAAGTACGTACTGCATTAATGTTGTGTTCCTTCATGATGCGGATGTCCTCAATCATGCGCTCTACGCTCACAATGTAGCCACCATCGGGGTCCATTTCGTGACGATTGGCTCCCTTAATGAGGATGGGCTGACCATTAACAAGCAATTGTCCTCCCTTAATTTCAACATTGCGGAAACCAACATTTTGCTTGATGCACTCCAAGGTGCTACCATCCTTATCCAAAAGGGTTACGGTCAATGTATAGAGATAAGGTGTTTCGGCTGTCCAGGCCTTTGCCTTCGCTACAGCAAAATTGAATTGCTGATCGCCTTTTGCCTCAGCAGGTGCATTAGCCTCTTCCACAACCTTACCGTCAGCATCCGCAAGCGAAAGCGCAACGTTTCGGCCCTTGGCATTCACAAGGTTGAGCGCTACGCTGAGTGCACCGTTTGTGAAATTATCTGTCAGGTCAGCCTCAATACGGATATCACCGATGCGACTCTTTGGACGTGAATAAAGATAAACTTCGCGAGCAATACCGGTGAGACGCCAGAAGTCCTGGTCTTCAAAATAAGAGCCGTCGCACCAACGCATCACCTGCATGGCAATGAGATTCTTTTCGCCAGGCTTGAGATACTTCGTAAGGTCGAACACTGCTGCCACCTTGCTGTCTTCCGAATAGCCCACCTCCTTACCATTCACCCACACGGTGAGGTTAGAAGTTGCAGAACCCACATGCAAATAGATTTGTTCGCCCTTCCAATCGGCAGGAACTTCCACTTCCTTGCGATACGAACCTGTATAGTTATTCTTTTCCTCTACATAAGGAGGATTGTTCTCAAACTGTGTAGCCCAGGCATAACCAATATTCTTATAGATGGCATCACCATAGCCATTGAGTTCGAAGAGTCCGGGAACAGGGAAGTCTTCCCATAGCGAATCGTCGAAACCTACGGCATGGAAGTTTTGCGGACGCTCATTGTGGTGCTTCACAAATTTGAATTTCCACATTCCTTCGAGCGAAAGGAAGCGTTCTGATTGTTCCTTGCAGCCAGCATCCGCCAACTGTTCGGACTCGTAAGCAAAGAAGTGAGAACGAGGTGCTTCGCAATTCACACGATTCACCAAAGGATTCAACCAAGGCTCAGCTTGGTTTTGAGCCATGCCCGCCAAAGGCGCAGCACAAAGCAAGGCAAGAGTGAGTTTTCTTAGCATAATGCTATTTTATTTAAATTTGTATTTCTGTAAATCAAAAGGAGGGAGGAAAAATTCATCGGGAGTTAGGAAAAACCAAGTCGGAGTTAGAAAAAACTAAGTCGGAACTGGTAAAAACTAAGTCGGAAGCAGTAAAAACGAACTCCGGAGGCAATAACAGCTCTAACCTATGCTTACTTCTGCATCTCCACAATAGTAGTTGCAGGAAGCTCGGCATTGCGGCGTTCTGTTTCCTCCACCACACGTGCA
This sequence comes from Alloprevotella sp., assembly GCA_045614785.1. Taxonomy (GTDB): domain Bacteria; phylum Bacteroidota; class Bacteroidia; order Bacteroidales; family Bacteroidaceae; genus Alloprevotella. The sequence goes on along the minus strand of JAZLDQ010000019.1, from coordinate 28,352 downwards.
GCCAAAGCACGGAAAGCAGCAGCTGTTATCGTATCTTGACTCAAAGATACGGGTTCGCCACCGTCGCCACTCTCACAGATACTCTGCACGATAGGAATTTGTCCGAGCAAGGGCACACCCATTTCCTCAGCCAACTGCTTTACACCTTCCTTTCCGAAAAGATAATATTTGTTCTCTGGGAGTTCGGCAGGCGTGAACCATGCCATGTTTTCCACCAAACCAAGGATGGGCACGTTCACCTTTTCGTTTTGATACATATCAATACCTTTACGTGCGTCGGCTAGCGCCACTTGCTGGGGAGTTGACACGATGACTGCGCCCGTAATCGCAAGATTCTGAAGAAGCGTAAGGTGAATATCGCTTGTGCCAGGAGGCGTGTCGAGAATCATAAAGTCGAGTTCTCCCCACTTGGCATCTGCAATGAGTTGCTTAAGGGCATTCGACGCCATTCCACCGCGCCAAAGCGTAGCCGTCGTGGGATTTACGAAAAATCCGATGGACAACAACTCCACACCATACTTAAATGCAGGAATCACCAACTGACGACCATCTACCATTTCGCCAAAGATTTCTACCTGTTCAAGGCTGAACATTTTGGGCACAGAAGGACCGAATATATCGGCATCGAGCAGTCCCACCTTATAACCCATCTGCGCAAGAGAAACAGCAAGATTGGCCGCCACGGTGCTCTTTCCTACCCCACCCTTTCCAGAACTTACAGCAATCACGTTCTTCACCTGTGGGAGCATCTTGCCTGGCTCAGGACGTGCAGCCTGTAAGCTCTTAAAGCTCACAGCCACATTCACATCCTTACTCACATAAGTGTGGATGGCTGCTTCAGCCGATTTCAACACAGATTTGATAAAAGGGTCAGTAGGTTTCTCAAAAATAATAGAAAACGACACGTTCATGCCGTCAATACGGAGGTCATCCTCCAACATTTCGGCTTCTACAATATTCTTTCCATTACCTGGATAGCGCACGTTGCGCAAAGCATCTATAATGAGATTAGGATAAAGTGTCATAGTGTTTTTAGAATATAGTTGACGAGTTGACGAGAATTTTAGTTGACGAGTTGACGAGATAACAAGATGTTAGACTTCAACAGACACAAGACCTCTGCCATCTGAAACATTCTCGTTTACTTGTCTACTCGTTTACTTGTCCTCTCATAATCACAATTACTTCGCAAATTTAACAAAATATATTGAGTAGCGGGCTGTAAGAATGTCTTTAAAACGTAATTTTGCAGTTGGAATTATAAAAGACTTCTACAACAGAATGAAAACCTACAATACAAAACAAATTTTCCAGATAGCACTCCCCATCTTAGTGAGCGCACTGATGGAGCAAATCGTTGGGATGACCGACGCTGCTTTCTTGGGGCGCGTAGGCGAAGTGGAATTGGGAGCCTCAGCTTTAGGGGGTATCCTCTACATTGCATTGTTTATGCTCGCCATGGGATTTTCCACAGGGTCGCAAATTCTGATGGGACGCCGCAATGGCGAAGGCAACTACCACGCCATTGGCTCCATCTTCTACCACGGCATAGGGTTTCTGGTACTGCTGTCCTTGCTAATAATTGGAGGTTCCTTCCTTTTTGGAGAAACGTTGTTGAATTGGATGATAAGTTCAGACGCCGTAGCCAAAGCGGCCACAGACTATCTCAACTGGCGCATCGTAGGATATCCGGCAGCTGTAGTTTGTGCTATGTTTCGAGCTTTCTACGTTGCCACGACCAACACGCGCACGCTGACCTACAACTCCATCATCATGGTGGGCGGAAACGTGGTGCTCAACTATGTCCTTATCTTTGGGCACTTCGGATTACCTCGAATGGGCATTGCAGGTGCCGCCTTGGCATCGTCATTAGCAAGCGTCATCTCGATAATTTTCTTTATTGTTTACACGCTGAAGCAAACCGACTACAAGAAATACAGCCTCCACTTGCTACCTCGCTTTCGCTTCAATATGTTACAAAGAGTGTTGGGCATAGGTATTTGGACCATGATACAAAACTTTCTGGCCCTTGCCACATGGTTCATCTTCTTCTTGGGCGTAGAACATTTAGGGGAATCCGAACTGGCATCATCCAACGTTTTGCGCAATATCTCGGGCTTCTTCTTCATGAGCATGGTAGCCCTGGGAGCTACGGCCAGCACACTTGCCAGCAACCTTCTGGGACAACAAGAGACGGACTCCGTGCTCCCACTCATGCGGCGCATCATTCGACTGTGCTACATCGTAATGCTTCCCTTCTGCATCCTCACAGCCATCTTTCCCGAACCCATCATTTGGATATTCACGACAGATGCTGCGCTCATTGAGCTAAGCATTTCACCCTTACGTATGTTGGTATTCTCCTACCTCTTCGGTATTCCTGCTCAGATAATGCTCCATGTGGTGTCGGGCACAGGAAACACGCGTACGGCCATGTGGGCTGAAATCGTGACACTCATTGTCTATACGTTATACCTCATAGTTGTCGTCTTTGGCTTCCGCAGCAACCTCACCATCTGCTGGGCAAGCGAGGTCATCTATTCGGGCGGCATCCTCATCTACTGCTGGTCGTACCTCAGATGGGGGCGCTGGAGTGAACGGCACATTTAACGCTTGTGCTTACAACAAAATAAAAATAGGAGTGTGCCTTACTTGAAGACACACTCCTCTTTTATTTATTCAGCATCAACAATGCTTTTATCCCAAATAAGCGGCAACATTCTTTTCGATACGAGCTGCGAGGTCTGCACCTTCTTCCTTCACGAAAGTTTCACCTGTAATGTGTTCGTAGAGCTCGATGTAACGATCTGAGATGCTCTGCACAATCTCTGGAGTCATTTCGGGCACTTGCTGACCTTCCTTACCCTGGAAACCATTGTCCATCAACCATTCGCGCACGAATTCCTTAGAAAGCTGCTTCTGAGGTTCTCCAGCTTCGAAGCGTTCCTGATAGCCTTCAGCATAGAAGTAACGGCTTGAGTCGGGCGTATGGATTTCGTCCATCAAATAAATCTGACCATTGTGCTTACCAAATTCATACTTGGTATCTACAAGAATCAAGCCGCGCTCAGCAGCGATTTCTGTACCACGCTGGAAGAGGGCAAGCGTGTACTTTTCGAGAAGTTCGTATTCTTCAGGTGTAGCGAGTCCCTTAGCAAGAATTTCTTCCTTTGAAATATCAGCATCGTGTTCACCGATTTCTGCCTTTGTAGTGGGCGTAATGATGGGTGTGGGGAACTTCTGGTTTTCCTTCATACCTTCGGGAAGACGTACGCCGCAGATTTCACGAACACCGCTCTTGTAAGCACGCCAAGCCGAACCACAAAGATAGCCACGTACAATCATTTCGATAGCAAAGCCTTCGCACATCACACCCACTGTCACCATGGGGTCGGGCGTAGCCAACTTCCAGTTAGGACAAATATCTGTAGTAGCATCAAGGAACTTCGCTGCAATCTGATTGAGCATCTGTCCCTTGAAGGGAATACCTTCGGGAAGCACTACGTCGAAAGCAGAAATGCGGTCGGTAGCCACCATCACAAGCTTATCGCCCAAATTATAAACATCTCGTACCTTTCCGTGGTACACACTCTTCTGACCTTTAAAGTTAAAGTCGGTCTTTGTTAAAGCTGTCATTATTGTAAGAAATTAAGTTATTATAGTTAACAAGTATTTAGTTGACGAGATACGAATAGACAAGTAAACAAGATAGTTAGACTTGAATACCAATATCCCGTAGGTCGCTAATCGTTCACAGCATCCTTCTCATAGGCTTCGACAATGCGCGTAACGAGTTTATGGCGAACAATATCGCGCTTGTTCATTTCGATAAATGCGATGCCCTCAACCCCCTTTAGGATGCGCTGTGCTTCGATAAGTCCGGACTTCTGCGACGGCGGGAGGTCGATCTGCGTACGGTCGCCCGTAACTATCATCTTTGTGTTCCAGCCCATACGCGTCAAGAACATTTTGATTTGCGCCGTGCTCGTATTCTGCGCTTCATCGAGAATCACGACTGCATCGTTCAACGTGCGGCCTCGCATAAAGGCGAGCGGTGCAATCTGAATCACATTGGTCTCCATATATTCCTGCAACTTTGCTGCCGGAATCATCTCCTGCAAAGCATCGTAGAGCGGCTGCAAATAGGGGTCAATTTTCTCCTTCATGTCGCCAGGGAGGAAGCCCAACTTCTCGCCAGCCTCTACAGCTGGGCGACTCAGAATAATTTTCTTAATGGTCTTGTTCTTCAACGCTCGCACCGCCAAAGCAATGGCTGTATAAGTCTTTCCCGAACCAGCGGGACCAATGGCAAAGAGCATGTCATGCGTATCATAAGCCTCGACTAAACGGCGCTGATTTTCCGAACGAGCAGTAATGGGGCGTCCGCCTGTGCTATACACTATCACACCCTCCTGATGCTGACGTTGCGTGGAGCCTCGACGAACGATTTCGATGATATCTTCTTCAGAGAGCACATTGTATTTTGCACAATGCTGTTGCAGGTGCTGAAAGATTTCATCAAAGCTCGCCATATCGGTCTCGCTACACATCACCTTCAGCACATTGTCGCGCGCCACGATCCTAAGTTTAGGACAAAGCGCCTTAAGCAAACGCAAGTTTGCATTGTTTGCCCCATAAAAAAGGATGGGGTCTGCTTCTTCTATTATAAAATGTTTTTCAATCACGCTACAAAATTAAGCATTCCTTTCATTATTTTTAGTAATTTTGCGAAGAATTGCAACTAAACCCCTATGCCACAACCTCTCAAGTTTACAAAAATCCACTTTATAGGTCTTTTTTTACTCATTACGGGGATGCTTAGCATCGTTCGCTGCGTCAATCCTGAAATAGCCTACTCCCCAAATGAAAAATTAAAGAACACAATATCTACTGACACGCTCAACACAATTCCTACTTACGAAATAGCAGCCCAACCCACTGCAATCGAAAAACTCGCAGAGCAACAAGCCCCTTCCACCGAAAGCGAATCAATGCCTCTCGCAGAAAATGCTCCTGCGGTTCAAGCACCTGCCACTGCTAACGACACAACGACGAAGCCTCTCTCGCCCGTGCGTTTCAATTCAAGAATCACGCGTCACAGCACACTCGTTGACTCTATCTACCTGCGCCAACGCAATCCTTTAACACTTGTAGATGCTCAAGGTCAGCGCATACGCAATCGCATCGTAAGCGTAAGGAGTTACCACCACTGCTTCAATGACCTCAACGACGTGCAATTGGCAACGGCTCAAGCCATAGGAATTGATAAAATAGAAGACCGCCAAGCTGCTACTAAACGAATTGAAGAACTCGTATTCGTAGGCGACAATCCTTACTACGGAGTGAAAGAGCTCACCCACTCCATCCCCTACCTCGTGCCGAGAGCTGCAATTTGCCTTGAGGAAATAGCACGCGCCTTTATTGATTCGTGTATGACAAAAGGAGTACCGACTCACAAAATTGTACTCACTTCTGTACTAAGAACAGAAAAAGACGTAAAACGCCTCAGAAGGGTAAACCTCAATGCGTCGGAAAACAGCTGCCACCAATATGGCACGACTTTCGACATCAGCTACAACCACTTCATCCCAGTAGAAACAAGCCACAATGCTGTCACCTCAAGCAGCAAGCTTAAGCAGATACTAGCAGAAGTCCTTGAAGACCAGCATGACCTTGGTACATGCTACATTAAATACGAGCATCTACGAAGCGCCTGTTTTCATATCACGGCACGCTAAGTACTACGTACATAAAAAACACAAAATCTTCTCAACAGTTTATAGCATGTTGAGAAGATTTTTTTATTGCGCACGCTGAGCTTCTACGTATTCAATTATTTGCGCCCAATCATCCGGATGGAACCAACGAATCGCCTCGTCTTTCTTAAACCATGTCATTTGCTTCTTGGCATAAACACGAGTGTTCTTGCGCAAACGCTCCACGGCAAAATCTAAATTCCACTCTCCATCAATGACCTTTAGCAATTCCTTCACACCTACTGTGTTCAACGAATTTTCGCTACGATACTCCAATACGCTGCGCACTTCTTCCAAAGCACCTTGCTCTACCATCGCAGTCACACGTTGATTAATTCTCGCAAAAAGTTCTTCGCGCTCACGCTGAAGTCCTATCTTGATAATCTTGAAAGGTCGCTCTTGACGATTGCGCACTCGCAAAGACGTATAGGTAGTGCCCGACATATAGCATATCTCCAAAGCATGCACCACTCGTTTGGGATTGCGAATATCGCATTGAGCGTAGTATTCTGGGTCTAAGATCCTAAGTTCCTCCGCCAAAGGCTCCAGCCCTTCCTGCTCATATCGAGCTTGCAAATGTGCACGTGTTTCAGCATCTACCGTTGGCAGTTCATCAATACCATTACACACTGCATCAATATACATCATCGAACCTCCCGAAAGCAACGCCACGTCCGAATGCTTAAAATGCGCATCCAACCAAGACATCACTTCTTCCTCATAACGAGCTGCACTATAATAGTCTTTTAGCCCCAACGTGCCTACAAAATGATGTTCTACTCGTTGACGTTCCACACAAGTAGGAGCAGCGGTTATAATAGGGATGTCACGATAAAGCTGACGCGAATCTGCATTCAATATCGGACAGCCAAAATATTCTGCTAATCGGAGCGTCAACGCCGTTTTTCCAACTGCTGTAGGCCCCAATAATACAATTAAAGTTTTCGACATGACCAGTTAACAGAAAAAAGGTGGACACTAACTTCTCAGCCATTCCACCTTACAAAACCAATTATTTAAATTATGAAAACTATTTTCTACTTTCTTTGTGCAACAACCTTAATAGGGTTCACCATCCGAAATTTCGAAACCTTCAAGGTCAAGCTCATCGTCGTTAAACAAGTCGCTTCCCATACCATAAAGGTCGTCACCATATTCGTCACCTCCTACAGCACCGCCCTTAGCAGCTTTCGCTACCAAAGCGTCTGCAAAGGGATCGTCAAAATCCTGCAACTGCTGTGGAGCTTCGCCCTTAGAGCGAATAATTTCGGCTTCATCCAAATGTTCGCCAGGAATCAACTCCTTGACATCAAGGAAGAAGGAACGTTCCGCAAAGGGGTCGAACACAAATTCAAAGTGCTGACCTGTGTCCTCAATGAAATCAGAGAGCGGAGTATCTTCCATAAGGTAAACATCCTGATCCACATCGTCCGTCCCCATATCCTCACGCGTAATCTGCTCATGGCGCTCCCATTCTTCATCACAAACGAAGAACTCTGTCATCTGGTCGTCAGGATAACCGCATGACTTCAACACCACCTTACAGAGGTCGAGGAAGTTGGCATCACTATCTATCTTAATTTCACGCACGAAGCCATCAACCTCGTCCGAAATGAATTTAATTCTATAAAGCATACTTGCTACTTTTATCAATCTATTGCAGCGTTACTTAATCACGCCACGCTGCGAATTTTCAAAGAAATTAATAATATATTCCACTTCTTTGCATGCGGGCACTTCATCACGCACCTGTTGCAAGCGCGCCTTCATCAAGCCTGTTCCGCCGTAAATAATACGATAAGCATTGTGAATATTATCTATCACTTCGGGAGCAAAGCCACGACGACGCAGACCAACAATATTCAAACCGCAATAAGCAATAGGCTCACGACCTGCAATAATGAAGGGGGGAATATCCTGTGATGTGCGCGTACCACCGCTTACCATCACATAGCTACCAATGTGGCAGAACTGATGCACCAACACTGTCGAACTCAAAATGGCACAATCGTCAATTTCAACTTCGCCAGCAAGCTTTGTGGAGTTACCAATGATACAATAATTCTTAATGATAACATCGTGACCAACGTGCATACCTTCCATAAGGAGGTTGTTGTTACCTACAACTGTCTTACCCTTTGCTGCAGTACCGCGATTGATTGTCACATTTTCACGAATCGTGTTATTATCGCCAACCTCAGCTGTTGTTTCTTCACCCTGGAACTTAAGGTCCTGAGGCACGGCACCTATTACAGCACCAGGAAACACCGTGTTACCATTACCCATACGAGTACCGTAGAGCAACGTAACGCTGTTCATGAGCTTATTGTTATCACCGATAACAACATTCTTATCTATATAACAGAAGGGGCCAATTTCGCAATTTTCACCGATAATGGCTTCTGGATGTATATATGCTAAAGGACTAATCATATTAGTAAATGTGGAGACTCAAAACAGACGTTTTCTTCCTGTTAACGCTCCAATATTTATTGGTTATTATGAATTACCCAACTTTCGCTGAGCTACAGTTGAGTCAGGTTTTGAGGTTGTTAGGTCGCTTCGCTTTAAGGTTATGAGAGCTATTCAGACTGTTATTTCTTTAAGGGATCCGAATGGCTAACCTTAAAACCTAAAAACCTAAAAAGTTAAGCACCGAGCGAATCTTCAATGATTCAAGGTAGGTTCTATAAATTAGCTTGAGTTGATTTGCTTCAGATTTTTGAGGATTTTTCTTTTTATCGACGAAGAAGCGTAGCGGGCTACGTTTCAAGGAGTTAAATAGAAAAAGGCCAAAAAGAAAAGCAAAGCGACCAAGCTGAGAATCTGCCCAAATAAATAATAAAACTAATTTATAGAACATACCTTAAGGTAGGTTCTATTCCTGTTTTACGATTTGAGCTGTAAAGGTTGCCTCCATCACGCAGTTTTCACCCACAAAGGCAAAACCTCGCATTGTGGCAATACCACGGCGAATAGGAGTCGTCAAGCGAACATGGAACAACAATGTGTCGCCTGGCACCACCTTATTGCGGAACTTCACATCGTCAATACGAAGGAAATAAGTTGAGTACTTTTCAGCATCCTCAAGATCGCTCATTACCAACAAGCCACCACACTGTGCCAACGCTTCAATTTGCAAAACGCCGGGCATAACAGGTTCACCGGGGAAGTGACCTTGGAAGAACTCTTCGTTAGCAGTAACGTTCTTCACGCCCACAATATACTTCTTCGTCTTCTCAATGACCTTATCCACTAACTGCATAGGATAACGGTGAGGAAGGAGTCGGCGAATAGCTGCATTATCAAGCACTGCAGGCTTATTAGGATTGTATGAAGGAGCCTGAACTTCGTTCTGCTTTATTTCCTTACGGAGCTGACGCGCAAACTTGTTATTGATTGTATGCCCCGGACGAGTGGCAATAATACGTCCCTTAATAGGACGGCCAATCAACGCAAGGTCACCAATAATATCGAGCAACTTATGGCGAGCAGGCTCATTAGGCCACACCAAGGGGCGAGTCTGCAAATAGCCGAGTTGCGTAGCATCGCGATGTTCTACATTGAGCGAATCTGCCATCTTGTCCAATTCTTCCTGGCTCATCTGCTTTTCGTAGATAACGATGGCATTCTGCAAATCGCCACCCTTTATCAAACCTGCAGCCAAAAGGGGCTGAATCTCACGCACAAATACGAATGTACGCGCTGAAGCTACTTCGTCAGCAAACTTCGACATATCATCGAGCGTCGCAAACTGACTGCTCAAGAACTGCGACTCAAACGAAATCATCGAAGTAATAGAGAATTGTTCATCAGGGAGCAACGTAATCTGCGAACCTGTAGCAGGGTCGCTAAATTCCACCTTACGCTTTATGACATAATAATCCTTGTCAGCCTCCTGTTCTACAATGCCTACACGCTTAATGCTCTGCACGTAATAATAAGAACTTCCATCCAAAATAGGAAATTCGGGGCCATCCACCTGAATCAAGCAGTTGTCAATACCAAAAGCATAGAGCGCCGCCATACCATGCTCTATCGTAGAGCATCTCACATCACCCTTTGCTACCACCGTACCACGACTCGTATCAATTACGTTTTCAGCCACAGCATCGATGATGGGCTGACCTTCAAGGTCAACGCGCTGAATCTTATAACCGTAGTTTTCAGGAGCAGGATTGAAAGTTACTGTAAGCTTAAGCCCTGTATGAAGGCCAATGCTTGAGAGAGAGAAACTCTCCTTAAGTGTTTTTTGTTTTGACATAAAGTCTATTGTTTTACCGCACAAGAGTGCAAGCATTTATTTTTGTGCAAGTTGCGCCTTGAGTTCTTCCACTTGTTTCTTCAAGTCGCTCAATTCTGTGTACATATCAGGCAAGCGCTTAAACACTACGCTCGAACGCATAAAGTCCTTGGCATTAATAGCAGGCGAACCTTGAATCACTGCACCAGGCTTCTTCACGCTGCCCGCAATACCAGCCTGAGCGCCCGACATCGTACGGTCGGCTATATTTATATGTCCAGCAATACCTACCTGACCGCCAAACATACACCACTCACCTATCTTCGTACTACCCGCAACACCTACCTGAGCAGACATCACGGTATGGCTACCAACTTCTACGTTGTGAGCGATCTGAACCATATTGTCAAGCTTCACGCCACGACGCACATAAGTGCTACCCATCGTTGAGCGGTCCACACAAGCATTAGCACCGATTTCCACATCGTCCTCAATAGTCACAATACCAATTTGAGGAATCTTTTCATAGCCATTGGACGAAGGAGCAAAACCAAAACCATCAGCACCGATAACACAACCTGAATGAAGAATCACACGATTGCCAACAATACAATCATGATACACACTCACGTTGGGATAAAGAATACAATCAGCACCCACCTTTGCACGCTCTTCGACAACAGCATGAGGATAAAGCTGCGTACCATCGCCAATCTCTGCATTCTCGCCAACATAAGCGAAGGGACCGATGTAACAGTTCTCACCCACCTTGGCTGACTCAGCGACGAAGGCCAAAGCATGCACTCCCGAGCGCTTACCCTTAAACTGTTCGTAGAGTGTAAGCAACTTAGCAATTGCCTCATAAGCATTGGGCACACGAATAAGCGTAGCGGTATAGGTTTTATCCGCATCGGGTGCAAAATCTTGGTTCACCAAGACTACACTCGACTTTGTTTCATAGAGATAGTGAGCATATTTAGGATTTGCGAGGAAAGAGATGGCTCCTTCCACACCTTCTTCAATCTTTGCAAACGACTTGACGGCAGCATCAGGGTTACCATCTACTGTACCTTGTAGGTACTCAGCAATCTGTTTAGCAGAAAATTCCATAAACTTAAATTCGCATTAAAAAGGGCGGCATAAAACTATACTTCCCCTAATATTTTTCTGTTTTATTCGCAAATATCGTAATTTCTACCGAAACAAAGGTAATCTAATCAAGAAATTTTAACGTATTATAAGAAAAACTTTTGTTTTCTCATAGTAAATAATGAGAAACATCTGATGTGTTACCCCCTATGGAACTGGATATTAAATCTCATTGGGTAATGAATTGACGTAGAGACGTCCCAGTGGGGCGTCTCAAGATTAATGTATTTATATGATGGGAATTTAAAGAAACAAAGCATATAAAAAAGCGCAGAGCTAAGAATTTGTGACATTAAAGCAGAATAAACGCGACATAAAACTAATCAAAGCAGATTTGGATTTCAACAGAAAATGTTGTACCTTTGTACTACAAGGAAGAGACTACGCAGTTTCTTCCTTTTTTTGGCTCAAAAATGGCAAAAACTACCTCAAAGGTCGTTTAAAATTCTTCAAACATCGGAGGAACGACATCAAAGATCTTTTCTCCTACCTTGTATGTCACAAAAAATACTCCAAATTTTGCTATCAACACATTGCAATTAAAATCTAAAACAACTTTTTTAAAATTATTTTTGTTTTTCTAAAGCAGACAAAAGCGCAACGAGATTTTTTGTAGAGTACAGTTTACAGAGTACAGAGTACAACTACCATCCGGATGCTGTAGGCGCCGATCTCCGTGTCGGCCCGTCGTAAGATAACTCACAAATGATGCGACACGTGATCGTAACACCGCGGATGCTGTAGGGGCCACTTTATGTCGGCCCGTACGCCGTGAGGCGTAATTATATATTTATCTCACGCAAAGACACAAAGAAACGCAAAGAAGGACAAGTTTTATTTGGAAATATTCCAACGTGTGAGTCAAACCAAAATCTCCTCCTGAGTTAGGTAATCTTTGCCCACATTTATTTCTAGGTAAAAGGGCGCCTCGAAGAGGCAAAAGCTCATAGCCCAGGGCAAGTGACCGTAGGGAACGACACCCTGGGTAGGGGTCCACCCCGAATGGTTCGCCCTGAAGGGGCAAAAGCAATATCATATGCATAATGAATTGATATTCAACATTTCCCGCTTTAGCCCTTACAGGGCGAAAGACCGTGCGGGTTCTTAACCCAGGGTGCCGCTCCTTTGTCGCTCTACCCTGGGCTGGTAGCTGGTTGGCCTTTCAGGCCGCCATAGTAAAGATGTGGGCAAAGATTAGCTGAGTTAGGAGGTTTCCGTCACCCGATAACGGGGGAACCAAACGGGGAGGTGGTCTGTCAAATATTAGTTATTTTAATTTTAGAATAAAAAAGAGCGAACCCCAAATCGGGATTCGCTCTTCATTTATATCAATATTCAATACTAACAATTAATTAATATTGAGGATTGGGCAAGTACCAGTTCTGTTCGTTCTTCAAGAGTTCGAAGAGAGTTACGTCGTAAGTTTCTGTTTCACCGTCTTCCAAGGGTGCGAAAGGTGCCTTACCAGAATTACGTGAAGCAACCATCCAAGCGAACCATTCTGTACCATTAATCTTGCCTGCCTTATTCTTGTGGCGAGCCATACGAGTAAGGTCGAAGAAACGGTAACCTTCGAATGCTGTTTCGAGCGCCATTTCGTCAGCGATCAATGTTTCAACAGCTTCAATTTCCCACTGGTCAGCATCGAGAACAGGTGCATAGATTGTGTCAGTAATTTCAACAACTGTATCTGTAGGTTCAACTGTAGTAGTTTCGCGAGAAGCCTTTAAAGCCATTGCGACTACTTCGTCGTTGATGTTATACTTCTTCTTGATAGCTGCGATACGATCTGCAACCACCTTTTCGTACACATAAACAGTGTCATTAGAAGTAAACTTACCACAACCTAAAGCATGGATACCTGTATTAGCCCATTCGCTTTCGTCGAACTTGAGGAACTCCATGTTCTGAGCACGCTGCAATTCATCGGGTGTAATATAGAGGGAATTTTCACCCATATGAACTGTGTCGGGAGAGAATGTACCCTTGCAAATCAAGTGAAGAACACCTTCTGCATCTACATTACGTTCCATTGTATCCAATTCTACGCTATATTCGAACTTGGGGAACTTGTCATAGTTAAGACCATCGCGAAGAATTGCAAATGCGTGGTTGGGGAAACCTGCACGGTTGATTGCTTCAGCGAAGCGGAGGTAAACTTGGCGAACACGATATACGGGAATAACATACTTAAATTCGTAGTTATTACCATAAACCAAGGTAGATGACACATTGTTTGTTTGAGCAGCTGGGCCAAACTTGTGCATGAACTTCACGTTGCCATCGAAGTCTGTCTTATAGTCAACAGCAGTACCATAGAAACGAGCATCACCAATGTTTTCGTAGTACTCAACCTTAGTGTTTTCACCATCTTTTTCTTCGTGTACGTAGAGCTGAGCTGCATTCAAAGCCTGATAGCGCTGTGAAATACCAATCTGACGCAAACGAGCTTCAGGCTTGATATTGATTTCACCACTTGTAGCAACGTCTTCACCTTCTGTGCTAGTTGTGTTAGAAGAAGACACCTTGAATCCGTAAAGCGAAACAGGCTGAGTGAGCACATTACCAAAGCTATGGTTAGCTGCAGAAGGAACAGCTACAACTGTTTCTGCACCTGTTGCATAAGATACCAATGACTTATACCAACCACCAGCGTTAGAGAAGATAGTTTCCTTACCATTAAACTTAGAGATTTGGAAAGCTGCAGCATTACCGTTCTTTACGCCACCACGTGCATACTCATCCAACCATGTGTAATAGTGGTAAGCAGCCTTCTGATAGTCGCCAGTACCATTACCGCGGAGCAAGTAGAGGTCACCGAGAACGAGGTCAGAGGGGAAGAGCATCAACTTGTGAGGGATTGTCACACTACTCTTACCTGTAGAGAAAGTACCATAGTTGGGGAAACCATATACCTTTTCGTAAGTAACAGCCTGCTCAAGTGAAGGCCAAAGCTTGTCGAGCAATTCTTCAGGAGTAACCCAACCTTCTTCAGGATTTACATCCCAACCTGTGTTTGCATTGTCAACAGGCTTTGTGATGAAGGGCACCTTGCCATAGAGCTGAGTCAATTGCATATACACCCAAGCACGCACCATATGAACTTGTGCGATTTCCTTACGCATATAGTAGTTGTCGTTCTTTACTGCCATAGAGTCGGCAGCAGCAAGATAGAAGTTACATTGGTTGATAACCTTGTAATAAGCAGAACGATTGAGCAAAGCGCTTTCTCCATCCTTCAACGAAGCGTCGTAACGTGCGATTCGTGCGAGTGAGTCAGAGCTATACATCGTAGTGTCAGCAAGGTCAGCACGTATTTCCGCAAGAATTACATTCTGCTCAACCATTTCCTGCACGTTACGCATAATTCCGAGATAGAAGTTCACCGTGTCGGTGCCGTTAAAGTTATCGGCATAACGGTCCATGTCGGGAGTCAGCATATCTTCGCATGAAGTGGTAAAGATTCCAAAACCTGCAAGGAAGACAAATAGACTTACTATAGATTTTTTCATTGTTGTAATTATTTATTGGTAGAAGCAGGGGAGAAAGTCCAAGGAGGTTTCCTCCCCTACCGTCTATACCGTGTACGACCGATTACAAGTTAACAGTGATACCGAGATTAAAGTTACGACCTGCTGTGAGGTAACCAGCATCAATACCCTGGTAGAGCACACCATTACCAGCAGTTACTTCAGGATCGTTGCCTGTATATTCAGACACTGTGAACACATTATTAGCTTCGCCCCATACAGAAAGACCTTGCAACCAGCTGAGGTTTACAGGCACCTTGTAAGTAAGGCGTACCTTCTTCAACTTGAGGTAAGAACCATCTTCAATCCAACGATCAGAGAAACGTTCGTTGTTCACCCACTGGTCGTTTTCGGGCGACATTGTGCGGGGAACGTCGGTTACCTGACCTTCGTAGCGCCAACGGTTGCAAACAGCTGTTGTCTGGTTCCAGATGTTGTTAGCTGATTCAAGCTGTGAACGCTGATAGTTGAACACATCGTTACCAACTGAATACTTGAAGTTCACGTCGAGAGTGAAGTTCTTGTAAGAGAAGTTAGTGTAGAGGTTACCGAAGAAGTCGGGATTGGGGTCACCAATAACAACCATATCGGCTTCATTAATCCAACCGTCACCATTCTGATCTACGAAGTGAACGTCACCAGCCTGGAAGTTGCGGTAAGGCTGCTTAGAAAGGCCTGTAGGATAGCGCAAGTAGCCATACTTACCAGCATTTGCTGCTTCTGCATCAGATGCAAAGACACCTGCTGTCTTATAGCCATAGAATACGCCTGCTGCATGACCTACTGCTGTCAAGATGTTATTAGTGCCATAGATGCTTGATGTGTAACCATTGATTACGTTTTCCTTCACCTTAGCACCCTTTTCATCGAGCTCATAAGTCTTCACCAAGTTAGAAGCGGGAAGTTCCTCGATTTCGTTAGTGTACTTACCTACTGAAGCACCTACCTGCCAACGGAAGTTCTTAAGATTCAAAAGAACGAGGTTAGCGTTTACGTTGAAACCGTTGTTGCTCAACTTACCTTCGTTACCCCACATCATAGCAACACCAGTGATATCGCTCAC
This sequence comes from Alloprevotella sp., assembly GCA_045614785.1. GTDB lineage: Bacteria > Bacteroidota > Bacteroidia > Bacteroidales > Bacteroidaceae > Alloprevotella. Next base: position 12,611 of record JAZLDQ010000019.1, on the reverse strand, counting down.
AGCCTTGCGAGTCAAGAGGTTTGAAGTTGTTGACCAGTAAAGTTCACCACCCAAAGCCAAGCGGTTGTTGAAGAGATTCAACTGTGCACCGAGGTTGAAACGACGGTTAGTTTCCCACTGTATCTTGGGGTTCTGAATGTTTGACAATACCAAAGAAGTCGCCTTATCCAAGAACTTAACGTTCTCAAAGTATGTACGGCTTGCATAGTAGTCAACATTGTCGTTACCACTTTCTTCGTAGCCAGCGTTCAACTTGAAGTAGTTAACAGCAGGTACCTTAAACCATGATTCAGAAGAAACTACCCAAGCAGCCTGTACGCTGGGGAAGAGCCCCCAGTTAACACCAGCGAGCTTAACGCCTTCTACTGTTTCAGCACCGAAACGGCTTGAGCTTTCCATTGTAGTTCCGACACGGAGGAAATACTTATTCTTGAGGTTGTAGTTCAAGTCAAGATAGTAAGCGAGGTTCATCCAGTTGTCGTTAGTTCCACCGTAGTCCTTGTACTGCAAAGAGTAAGCCATGTTAGGCATCTTGTCGTTGTCGTTGTTGTAACCAGTGATGTAGCTATCACCATATGAGAACGAAGACATACGGAAACCTCCTAAGAAGTCGAATGAATGAGCTGCATACTGACGCTTCCAACGTACCTGGAAGTCATTGAACAACGCAGTTTCCTTACCAAACTGAGTGCGGATAACACTCTTCACGCCACCGAGTCCTTCTACGTCCTTAGTAGGTGTTCCAGAGTTAGGCAAGTAGTACTTTTCGTTCGTACGGTTCAAGATGTAGCTGAAGCGATCAGAAATTGTCAAATACTGATTCACCTTATACTTGGGAGCTACGTTGATGTTGAACTGTGTCTGCTCCTGGAAGTTCTTGTTGTCGCCATCACCATTGGTCAAAATCCAATAGGGGTTAGCCAAACCTTCGAAGCCATAAGCTGAAGCAAACTTGAGAGGATTGTTAGCCTCTTCGTAGTTCTTACCAGCCAACACATTGTTTGCATGTACGAGCGCCAACTTGTTCAAATCATGGTCGTACTTCACAAAGAATGCATAGGGGCTCAAGAAGGGGTTCTGGATAGCTCCCAACACATTGGGCGAACTGATATTGCGTGCTGAATAATCTTCTGCCCAGCCGTTGTCACGGAGGTTGTAAGAATTCTTTGCATACGCAATGTCGAGTGCTGTAGTGAAGTTACGGAACATTTCGATGTCAGTGTTGAATCGGATGTTCAAACGGTTGAAATCAGACTTCTGCGCTGTAGCGTCGCTCTGAGTATAACCCATTGAAAGGTTGTACATCGCAACGTCGTCACCACCTTCTACGCTCACCTTATAGTTCTGGGTGTAGCTATCTTCGTAAAGATCCTTTTGCCAATCAGAGTTGTTATGGTACATATCGTAATAAAGATATGTAGGATCTTCATTCCAAAAACCATTGGTTGAAGTAGAAAGATTCTTTGCCTTAGCAGTTGTACCCAAGAATTCAGTTACATAGCTGCGATACTGGCTTGCATTCATCACCTTCAAGAGGTCGGGAGTCTGTTCATAACCACCAAACGCCTTCACCTTGATGCGAGTAGCCATGCTCTTACCACGACGAGTAGTGATCTTGATAACACCATTACCACCCTTTGCACCATAAAGCGCAGTACCATTGCTGATTACTTCAATGTCTTCAACATCTTCGGGGTCGATGAGGTTAAATACGTTGTTGTAGAAACCATCGTGCAATGTAGTACGGTCGTACTGCATATCCCAAATCACATCGTCAACAACCACGAGAGGCTGAGAGTTTGTGTTCAATGAGTTGATACCATTGATGAACAACGCTGCACCCTGTGCAGGAAGACCACCACGATTGATTGTACGAATGCTTGAAGCGAGATGATGTTCGAGTTCATTTTCAACAGTGAGAACACTTGTTTCCTTGAACTTATAATCATTAGCCTGCGAAACGTCTGTACCGTTTTCATAGAGGTTCTTAATGATTCCGCTATAAAGGAAAGCATCCTGACCAGTAGCATCCTTAATCGCAATGTGACCACCGTTGTAGTCTTCAACGCTAACAAAGAGAGTTGTTACAAATGTAGGAACCTTAATAGTGTACTGACCTTTATCATCAGTCATCGCAGTGTACATGCGGTTACCCAAAGCCTGTACACGAACACCTGCCATAGGCTCACGAGTCGCAGCATCGTAAATAGTACCTGAAACTTCCTTCATCTCATACTTAGGAGCTTCAGCCTTAGCCTTTGCACGAAGTGCGGGAGCCTGCGCAGAAAGTACGGTCGTTCCTGACAACATCAAAGCGCAAATACCAACACGCATAGCGCCTTGCACAAAATTGAAATATTGCTTATTCATTGTTTCCAGAATTTTAAATCGTTCGTACTTTCTTATCTATAAGGTTCAACGATAATCTTAAAGAAGTTCAAAGCTTCGCACTTGGGCTTTGCTGCAGTACCAGCATCCAAAGTACCAACTTCAATTCTCAATCGAGGGAATGTTTCCAACTCGGTAGGAAGATCCTTGTAAGAGTATTCCAAATTGAATTCTTCGAAAAGAACAACTTCTGAAACTGCATCACTGGGAGCTGTAATCTTGGGAGAAGTAGCCAAAGCCTTTGCTTCTGTATCACCCAAAATACTTGCTGTAAACTTCACTTCTTCAACATAAGCCTCACCCTTGTTGTTCACCAACTGTTCTTCCAACATCTTGTGAGCAGCAGTGGGTACCATAATAGCCTTGATTCTGTACTTACCACTGGGCAAAGCGGGCAAACGGAAGTCAACCGACATACCCTTTGTACCTGTACGCTTGAAACGGCGGAAGTTTTCAATTTCGTATTCCTTGAGACCCTTGATACTATCGTTACGAGTTTCGCTAGTAAGGAATACGTTTTCGAAATTACATGTTGTCAAAGTAGTTGTCATGTGACCAGTCTCCTGCTTTTCAATGAATGAGTAAGCGGGATCAATCTGATACTTGTCAACTGCGTAGATGATACCATTTGAAGCTTCAATCACTTCAGCCACACTACCATCTGCATTAGTAAAGGCAGGATTCACAGCACCAGGATTAGCGTTGTAAAGCACTGTACCTGTAGTAAAGAAAAGTGAGTCTGCAGTTAAGCAATAGTTCTTGATACCTTCCTTGTCTGAACGATTTACTTCATCGCCCATTCTTCCAGGACTGAAGTAGAAGTTTGCAAAGAACAACTTTTCAGCATTTGTAGTTGCCAAAGAGTCTAATTCCTTTTCAGTGAAATACTTTGTGTAAGTCCACTTATTATTGGTGTTAGACCAAGAACCATTGTAAGAAGCCTTGTAGTTAAACAACTTCTTCAACTCAGCAATAGCAGCATCGTACGCCTCATTAGTAGGATAGATTGCTACGTAAAGAGAGTCTTCATTCTTTACCTGTGCACCAGCAGCGCTAAGCAATTCATTGTGGTTGCTGTAAACAGAGTCAACGTATTCCATCTTACCTTCATTGTTCATCGCACCAGGCGTTGACTGCGTAGGATCAAACTGAGTTACGTCGTAAAGAGGATTGCTCAAAACGGCATACAATGAACTGAAACGGCTGTCGCTTTCCAAGAAGTCATAGAGGTTGTACTTGTAAGCTACGGGAGCCTGCAACTTGTGCAAAGTACCGTTTGAAGCAGCAATAACAGAAGAACCTTCTACGTAATCAACACCGTCGAACTTACGTTCGCCAGACTTGTATTGAACAATCTTAGAGTTAAGAAGGCGTACTTCCTGTGCTTCCTTTGAAGATTCAAAGCTGAAACGCGCCATGTGCTGGCGAATGTAGTGTTCAGCAAATCTAAATTCCTGTGCAGTAGCTGCTGCAGGGTCAGTTGCATAAAGAGCCTTGATTTCCTGCAACTTTGCCTTCCACTCATCGCCGAAAGTGCCGTTTACAGGTGCCCAAACTGTCAACAACTGTGGAGAATTCAAAAATTCAGCATACGTCATCTTGCGTGTAGTCGAATCTTTGTGAATATCGAGTTTGTCCTTCAAGAAAGAAGTATTCTCCAAGATATAAGCAAAGTCGCTAAGAAGAGAATCGTTCTGAATATTCTGCCACAAGGTCATTGTCTCAGACTCTGTGTTAATCACCACATCAAAGTGGTCATCGTCTGAACAAGCAGCAAAGCCGAAAGCAAACATTGCACTCAGCATACCGCCCTTGAGCCAATTTTTATATGAATTATTCATATTGTATTAAACGTTTTATTCAGATTAGATTTTAATGAAACATTCGGTTGAATCGTTCGGTTCAAACCGAATGTTTCAAAAATTGAGTTTACCAAATATCTTCGGCTTCGTTACCGTTATAGACTTCCTTCGGAACAATTTCGATGTAGTCAATCTGTAACTGAGAGTCGAGCTTTTTCAAAGCAGATTTGTAACGCAAGTAGTAGCTCTTACCAGGTTCCATCTGTTCTGTAGTAACAATACGACGAATGTGACCACTATAAGCACGTGCCATTGAAGTACCCTTACCATCGGTCCAACCGAAATGCTTAGGACCCTTCATGTAACCCTGGTTACGCAAGTTCTTGTCATTTTCGATGTTTACGGCATCGTCTTCAACATCAGCAATCCAAGGAATTGCGTAGTTGTTACCACCAGCAGCAGGTCGCATATCGTAAGGAAGACCTGCAGGCTGCAAACGATTCATATCCTCACCGAAATAGAGCTGACACATACCACGAAGGTTGTTGTGAGAAACGCCCAAACGGATTTCATATTCGTTTGACTTGGGAACAGGAGGAATACGGAATGTAACGTCGTAAAGACCCAACATCATCATTTCATCGCCCTGATAGTTACACCAATCTGTAGCTGAACGAGGAGAGTAAGCACAGAACAAGTAAAGTACGTCTGTACCTGTCGTCTGCAAAGGAAGATTTTCGAAATATCCGGGGAGGAACTGTGAATACTTACCCAAACGCAAATTGTTAGAGCTCAATTCGTGGATGATTGAAGTGAAGTCAACGCGCATACGTTCACGACCCATCAAATTGCGTTCTGCATCACCGAACACCAAAAGGTCTTCGATAGGATAAATATAACCGTTGGCAGAAGCAATGCTCTTATTCTGCATAATCATCACACCTTCACCACCGGGCTTCACAGAGCGCTGTTCATAAGTACCTGTCATGCCGCTATCGTAGTTAACAAAACGGTTGATGAAAATAGGATTGTCAGGATAGCTTCCTCCAATAGGGCCACGTGAACCTAACTGCAAAAGCTTGATGGGTTCGCGTTCATCAATATTGTCATCGGGGTGGATTGTTGTGTAGAAGTCCCATGCGTCAGTAGGCAATTCACGAGTCTGAGGATTCTTGTTGTCGTTACCATACTGATAGAGATATTCAGTAAAGTGAACAACCAACTTACCAGGAGCCAACTTACCATTAATGAAGTGATACTTCACAAACTTGTACAAGGGGTTGTTGGGGCTAGTCAAATCGTCAATATCCTGAGTACCATAAGCTGTAGTAATCTTGCTCAAGCCCTTCAAGTCAGCCAAAATCTGTTCCCAGTTTGTAATCTGACCTTCAGCATTTACCTGAACGGGAGTTACGCCATACTTTTCAACAAAGATGCTGTCGGGTTCAACGAAACCTGTGAAAGCGAGGTAACGCTTCAAAGGAGCTTCGAATGTACCGGGCTGAGCTTCGAGATCTTCAGGAATTTCCTGATCTTCGTAAGCAATGTCACGTTCTACGTTCATCCACTTCCAGATGCCTGTTTCCTGAAGCAACTTACCCATGATCTTCATGTTGGGAGTTTCATCAATCACCTTCCAGATATAGTCTGAAGTAGGAGCGATAACGTCAGCCACTACGTGCATATAACCGTTTGAAGCCTCAAGGTCAGTAATAATTACACCTGAAGTCTTTTCAATCTTATAGTAAACGGGGTAAGAATTCTTTACTGTATCACCATTTTCAATAACGGGGAGCAAAGTAAGAGGATCGTACTTCACACGTTCTACGGTATCCAAAGTACCTGAAACTTCAGTACATGTGAGCAAGCGGTCATACAAGTTTGAGAGGTTGAATGCTGCACTTGCTGGGAATTCTGTTGACTGATATGCATCTTCGTCACCATTATCGATAACGCAGCTGTAAGCCACCAATTCAGCTTGTTCGTCAGTCAATTCGTCAATACTTGTCAACTCAAGCGAAGCCAAGTACTTCTTCATAGCATCGTTATCGGGCACGAACACGGTGTAATTACCGCGCGCTGAAAGTACGCTATAGATGGAAGACGCATCCTGCGACTTACCCAAACGTACACGCTTGAAAAGATCACGAATCATTGAAAGATTAGGGTCTTCATCAGCAATATCCGACAACGTTTTGTCTGTCTTGATAGCAAAGTTTGAGCTATCAATCTCTTCTTCACAGCTGCTAACACCAAAGAGTGTAGTAGAGAAGATCGCTACTGCCACAAACTTTGACAAGCTTTTGCTAAAGAAATTATACGTTTTCATATTATGTTTCTAAATGTGAGTTAGAAAGGAATAATCAAAAGATTCTTACACTTCCTTTATTAATTCTTTGTATAACGTTCCCAAACAGGGTTCTGAACAAGGAAGCCACCATTGTCCTTACCGCTAATCTTCATTTCCTCAATATAAACGGGGTTGTAGAATGCCCAGAAGTCCTTGAGGCGATTAGTAACAAGTGCAGAGGCATTCAAATGGTTCTTCAATACGTTAGTAGTAGAGTTTTCGTATTCTACCTGACGTACCAAGTCGAACCAACGCTTACCTTCACATGCTGTTTCACGTTGGCGTTCGTTATAAACGAGTGTCAACAAATCAGCACCTGACTTATTTTTATAGTAATCCTTTGACAAGCGTGTTGATGCGTTAGGAGCAGAAGCTTCGTCATCTGAATTAACCAAATAAGGATTGCTACGCTTGAAGATTGTATTGACACAGTCAAAACCTTCCATTACGATAGCCTGATCACCCTTAATAGTATCACGAGCCTGTGTAAGTGAAACACCTGAATAACGGCGTGCAATAGCTTCAGCCTTAATCAAGAGCATGTCTGACACACGGTAAACGGGCCAGTTAGCATCCTGCTTGCTGCTTTCACGATAACGGAATTCACCACCTTCAGACATATCTTCACGATCTTCAAACTGGATAGAACGAGCAACATTCTTGTGAAGATTGTAAACACCTGTAGTATTGTTGGGAATATAGTTCATCGTTTCCAACAAACGCATATCTGCCTTACCGAAACCGCGTTCTGACTCATATTCTGCAACACCAAGATAGAGATTAGTACCTGCTACCAAGTCGCTGGGGTTTGCACTACCCTGACCAGAAGCAGAACCTACATAAGCACCTAATGTTCTGTTGATGTTGTTCACACCGTCGTATTGCCATTCAAGAATTGACTCATACTTAGAATTCTTAGATGCAAACACTTCCTGATAAACAAGGTCTTGATTGTGAACTGCTTCTTGGGTTGTCAAGAAATCCAAGAAATCAAGGTGTGTCTTCTTCTTCTGAAGGCCTGTATTTACATTTCCTAAGTTATCCATATCGTACTCTAACTTAATATCGTTGAGTACAGCGTTTGTATAACTAATAGCCTTGTCGAAACAAGTGTTGATGCGGTTGCTAAAGTTGGGGACACTATCACCCTTTGCATTAGAGTAACGCAACATACAACCCTGCCAGAGATAAAGGTCTGCCAACAAAGCCTTAATGCTACGCTTTGTGAAACGGCCCTTGTTATCAACTGTTGTACCATAGTTTTCGGCAGCCTTGTCCACAGTTGACTCGAGCTGAACAATCAAAGTGTCAATGATGTTCACACCCTTCTCTTGTGGTAAGTGTGAACGAACTGCTTCGGCATCGGTAGAAATAGATTTTTCTACATAAGGAACATTACGATAAGCACGCACAAGGTGGAAATAGTACATTGCACGAAGTGCCAACATTTCAGCCTTGATAGGATTCCAGTCAGAAGGACCGAAGCTGGGGTCACGTCCATCCTCTGCCATCAATTCACCATATTCCAATACCTTGTTACAATAGTTAATACCAGTGTACAAAGGTGCCCAGTCGAAGTTAGCATCTGTAGGCTGGAGGATACCATCCTTGATACGCTGCAAAGAAATGTTACTCAAGTTATTGAGCTTCATATTATCAGAGCGAACTTCGCCCCACAACATTGCGCGATTCATCACATCCTGAGAAATCATCTTCTGGTAGGCAGCTGCGCGCACGTTGTCCAAGTCGTTCTTGTCATTCCAGAAATCTTCTTCAGTAATCTGGTCGGTAGGAAGAATCGTCAGATAATCTTCACACGATGTCAAACCTACAGTCACTAAGAGACTTCCGGCAAGAAACAATTTTGAGAAAATATTATTAATTTTCATCGCTTTATAATTTTAATATCTGTACGGGTCCTGAAGTGGAATGCTACTTAAGCGTGTAGCATTCACACCTCACGAACACTTCGTTAACTCTTAGAAACCGACATTCATGTTAAATGTGATTGAACGAGAGCGTGGAGTTGTGTTAGTGTCTGTACAAGGACTATAACCACCTGCCCAACGTTCAGGGTCGATACCTGAATAGCCTGTGATGATAAAGATATTGTCAGCAGAGAGCGACATGTTGAGCTGGCTCAAACCATACTTCTTCAAAGTCTTGGGGTTGAAAGAGTAGCTCAAACGCAAGTTGTTCAAACGGCAGAAGTCACCCTTTTCTACGTAACGGTCGCTAACCAAGGCATTGTATGAAGTACCTGCCTTAGAGCTCATTGCACGAGGAATCATAGTGTCATCACCGTTCTTACGCCATCTGTGAGCAACTGAAGCACACTGGTTCTTGTTTGTACGCATGTCTTCCTGTTGCAAACGAGCCATATTGATAATCTTATTACCGATACGATAGTTGAAGTTTGCAGTCAAACGCCAGCGGCTGTAAACGAAGTCAACACCGAAACCACCAGTAACCTTGGGGTTAGAAGCACCCAAGTAAACAATATCGAGTTCGTCGATGTTACCGTCGTGGTTGATATCGTCGTAAATAACGTCACCACCCTGGAACTGATAGTTTACACCACCATAGTTGAAGTACATGGGAAGAGGATTACCACGCTTGTCGTAAATCACGTTGCCCTGAGCGTCGCGTGCAACAGGAGCTGTCTTACCAGTTGCCGCAGCAGTGTTCAAAGAACCGTCCGCCTTGTAGTAGAGATTCTTGTCTTCATCAAGGAAGTAACCGCTGTGGTCGTAGTCGTAAGCGTAAACACCCTTATAACGGAAACCGTAGATACCACCCAAAGCATGACCAATCTGCACGCGCTTCACGATTTCGTGGTTGTTGTAAGAATAGTCAGCATTATTAGTTGCCAACACGTTGGGGTCCATCTCTGTGATAGTGTTGATGTTCTGTGCGAAGTTCACGCGGAAGTTCATGTGGAACTTACCAACCTTGAAGACGTCGCCTGTACGAACATACAATTCCCAACCTTCGTTTTCCATTGAACCAACGTTAGAGCTGCTCAATGAAGAGAAACCAGTTGTTGAAGGAATACGAACACCACCGTTGATGAGGTCTGTTGTCTTCTTGCCATACATGTTCAAGTCAAACTTCAACAAGCCATCCAAGATGTGCAAGTCAACACCCATGTTCCAAGACTTGGTCTTTTCCCAACGAATCTGAGTCAAACGGAGGTTTTGAGGAATAATAGCCTGAACACCATTGTAAGTACCGTTTGCTGCATACTTGTTGTAAATCACACCTTCTGCGAATGAAGCATTACCTGTGATACCATAACCAGGACGGAGTGAGAACATGTTGATAACATCGCGCAAAGGTTCGAAGAATTCTTCGTCTGACACGTTCCAACGAGCAGAGAAACCGGGGAAGAAGCCCCACTTATTACCCGAACCGAACTTTGTCATACCATCGGCACGCAATGTTGCAGTAAGAGAGTACTTAGAGCCATAAGAGTAGTGAGCTGTTGCAACACCGGCCATATAGCGACCCATACCTGTACCTGAACCAGCACCTGTCAAGTAACCGGGCACTGTGGGGTCAGTGATACCACCGCTGATACCAGTAGAACTCAAGTTCTGACTTGTTGACTCATTTGAACCTACTTCACCACGGATCATAGCCTGGAATGAATGCTTATCGTTGTAGAAGAAAGGCTTGAACACCAATGAGTGGCGAGTAGTGAAGCGCAAGCTCTTTGATTCGCTGTTGCTTGTTTTGTCAATACCGTCTGCCCAAGTGTTTGAAGTGAGCGTGTGAGGATAGTATGAATCGTTTGTGTTAGTAAACGCATCCAAATAAACTTCACCCGTATAAGTCAACTGAGTAGATTCGTCATCCTTACCCAACAACTTGTATTCCAAAGAGAACTGGGGAGTGATAGAGTAAGAAGATTGGTTGTTCCATGCCAAATTAGCTACCGCTACGGGGTTGCCGTTGCTCACCATGTCAGAAAGGTAGTATGATGTACGGTTTGAACCGTTATCTACCAAACCAGGTGCGCTAGCTGCGGGAGGCAAGATGTAGTAATCGTCTGTCTGATAGTAAGACTGAGTAGCCTTGTCATACTCGTTACGATAGATAGCCATGTTAGGCATTGAGCTATATGCCTTACCTAGGATACCTTCATAGTTCTGCAAGTTCTTTGTGTAAGTCAACGCAAAGTTTGAAGAGAACTTGATGCGGTCAGACACCCAATAGTCAAGTGCCAAACGAGTAGAGAAACGGTCGAACTTCTGCTTGATGATAGAACCTGTCTGTGTGTCGTAGTTACCTGAAACACGGAAGGTTGCCTTTTCACCACCACCCGAGAGGTTAATACCAAATGTGTGCTTGTGACCAGTCTGTGTTACAGCATCAATCCAGTCTGTATTCTTATTATAGTTAGCATAATAAGCGGGGTGGCTCTGGAGATAAGAAATTTCTACGATACCAGAAGCAACGTCACTCTGCTTGGGGTTGAAGTAAGCTTCCTTCAACATCATAGTGTAGCCGTCACCATCCAACATCTTGTAACCTTCGGGCTGCCAAGCCATGTTGTAAGTGTAAGTGAAGTTCACCTTTGTCTTACCACGAGCACCACGACGAGTCTTGATTTCGATAACACCGTTAGAACCACGTGCACCATAGATAGCAGAAGCAGATGCGTCCTTCAATACCTTGATATCCTGGATATCTTCAACGCTTACACGGAGCAAAGTCGCAAACTTCTGTTCGTCCATGTTATTGGGGTCAAAGTCATCAGCGTTATAGCTATCATCTTCAAGGATATAACCGTCAACCACGATAAGAGGTTCTGAAGAACCATTGATTGAAGTCACACCACGAAGGCGCATTGAAGTACCAGCACCCAAGTTACCAGAGTTTGAAACGATATCGAGACCGGCAATCTGACCCTGGAGGGCTTCACCTGCTGTGGTGAAAGAAAGACCCGCCATTTCGTCCATATTCAAAGACTGCTGAGCTACAGAGATTTCGCGTTCGGGGATAGTCAAACCATTTGACTTCACCTTACGTGTCTGAGTTACAACGGCTTCCTTCAACATTGAGTTATCCTTCAACTCAATCTTGAAAGTTGTTGTGTTTCCGATAGGCAACTTTTCAACAGAGTAACCGATGTATGAAACCTGCAAGATATTTGCGGGATTCTTAATCGTCAATGAGAAGTTACCGCTCGCGTCGGTTTGAGTTGCAGAAACCACACGGTTTGACTTATCCAACTCAACGACATTCGCCATCATCACAGGTCCGTCGAGCTGACTCCATACGTGACCTGAAATTCTCTTTTGTGCAACGATAGCTGTAAAGCAGAAGCACAATGCGATTGTTAAGAGATACTTTATGTGATTCATAATATTAATTATTATCTGAGTCTATACTTAGCAACGTAAGACTTAAGTGCTTCAGCATTATCGTCTTCTACATAATCCCATACGTTGAAACTTCCTTCAGGACAACCAGGATATGCAGCATAGTCTGCCTTGCTGTTAAAGTTAAGATACTTGTCGATCTGATGGAGAACTACGTAAGATGAGTTTTTAACTGTTTTTACGTCTTCTGTAGAGTGAGCATTATAGTTAATATCACGAGCAAGTACGTTGCACTTTCCGATTTCGTTAACTACGTTAGCCTGATATCCCATCTCATCTGTAAGTGAAATAGCTGAAGGTGACTGATTTACGCCAATAAACAGGTAAGAATCTGTGACATTATCAATACATGAAGTTTGATAAGTTGTAGCGTTTGTCACGTCGTCAACGAAGATTGATCTATCCTGGAAGTGATACTTCACGAAGTTCACCAATGAAGTCACCATTGCCTGCGCCTTCACCTTGCTCAAAGAATCGAGGGGCACTTCATAGCCGGGATCTTCACCATCATTGCTGGGATCATCGTCCATTGTGCGAGCCTTCACCCAATTGTCAATTTCATCCCATGTCATCAAACCATTAGCCTTCGCAGCCTCTACCTGATCGTTAGTAGGTACATAGACTGTATAGTTATAATTATTGAAGAAACGAACCAAGCTTTCGCCAGCTGCAGGACAGTAAGAC
>JAZLDQ010000018.1:0-8354 GCA_045614785.1 Alloprevotella sp. | reverse complement strand
GGCATTCCCTCAAAGCGCTACGGCGAAGAAGTGGGCGCCTTCATCATCCTTCACGAAGGCGTGGAGATGGCCGACCTTGACGTGCGCGACTTCTGTGCAGGCAAGATCGCGCGCTACAAAATCCCCCGCTACATCTTCTTCGTTAAGGAATTCCCCATGACGGGCAGTGGCAAGATACAAAAGTTCAAACTCAAGGACCTCGGACTCCAGCTCTGCGAAGAGCAAGGTATCACAATCGTCTAACACACATACACCAAGAAGAATCAACCCCAGCCAAGCAAAAGATTAGTGCTTAAGGCGAAGGTTGATTCTTCTTTTTATTGAAATTTATAAAAACATCTGCTGATTTATTCTTTTTAGCTACACAAACAATTTTTTTCAGCATTTCTTAATTATTATTGCTTCTATATAACAAATTGTTGTATCTCATTTTTGTTTACCTATGGGCAATGGTGACTGTCCGGTAAAAAGTTTCACGCAGCCTTTCGCAGAACCAAAGGTCGCACAAGGTCGCAACTAATACAGTCGCATAAGTCAAACCTTGCGGAGTGCCATTAACCTTTTGTAAAGAATTCACAGACACACATGCTTCGCTTGCGCCACCATCCGGATGGAAGCACAAGCGGAGCGTGTACGCTTCTGCGTAATTCCATCTATATTGATCTTGGGCTCCGCATGGTTTCTGCGCTTTCTGCGGGGTCTGCGGGGTCTGCGTACGAAAATAAGATGGAGGGCTTACTTTTCAAATAAAACACTCGCAACCCCATAAAATCGGGGATGAGGATGCTTTAAATGAGTGATTACAAAGTTTACTGGACAGCAATAAATTATTATGAATTATGTCTTCATGTTCATATTCCTAATTTCAAGAGTTACGTCTATATAGTTTCGCCTACCCTCAATATAATCAACATAAAGAATTTCAGGATCTGCACCTCGAAGGATGCGACATTTTCCACAAGCTTCGCAATCATGAAGGCAACGCCATGCATCACGAACATATTTTAATCGCTCCTCGTATGTAGAAGCTTCTAATAACGGAGGTTTCATAATTCAAGAAAGAGCAACATGCGTTCTAACAAGAAAAAATACATTTCATTTTTGAAATAATGTATATTGTGCTAGTGCCCACTAGCAACGTACGGGCGAAACGATGACTCCTTCCTCCTTGAGCTGCTTCATGGCTTTATCAACTTCCTAGCGTTCAATACCACTGAGTTCAACAATCTTACCAGCATTAAGGGGTTCGCCAGCTTCACGAATTGTTTGCAACACTTTGTCTTTTGTTTCCATATTAGTTTTTATTTGTTTTGGAAATTTATAAACACAAACTTATAGTATTTTGTGTAAAACTACAACATTATTCCGATTCTACAAAATTTATGAAACAAACGGAATATAAATTTAAGGTGTTCTTATATTTAATACTTTGTTATTTTTTACATATCACTTAAAGTTAGGTTCTTTAAATTTGGCATTTGCTGAATATCCCTAATTTATTGAACCTACCAAAAGTATTGGGACTGGAATTTGCCTTTTCCAAAGCTATTTTGAAGTATCAAGGGGGTATTGTAATGATTTGAGGGCTACCTGTGCAAAGATGTCAAAACTTCGTTTGGCAATAAAAACATTTTTTTTAACTTTGCGAACTCATATTATGAATAATAAAGATGAGAGGTCATAGACTGTCTCATAAAAACTCAAAACTAAACGCGTTATGACTGCCGATATTTCAATGATAAAATCGTTTTACAACGAATTATCACAAAAGGTGAAAGCTGCTAAGAATGTATTAGGCCACCCACTAACCCTCTCTGAAAAATTATTACACGCACACCGCTCATCATCTATCGATGACAATGCGACATATGCAAACTATCGCCCCGACCGTGTGGCGATGCAGGATGCTACAGCGCAGATGGCTGTGCTCCAATTCATGAATGCAGGCAAGGAAAGCACGGCTGTGCCTACAACAATCCACTGCGACCACCTTATCTGCGCGGAAAAGGGTATGAAGTGCGACCTCGGCACAGCATGCACAACAAACGCAGAAGTTTACGACTTTCTCCGCTCTGCAGCCGCTCGCTACAACATGGGATTTTGGTCGCCTGGCGCTGGTATTATCCACCAAGTGGTGCTTGAAAACTATGCTTTCCCTGGTGGTATGATGGTGGGCACTGACTCGCACACACCTAATGCTGGCGGATTGGGCATGATTGCCATTGGTGTTGGTGGTGCTGATGCCGTTGATGTCATGACAGGCATGGATTGGGAACTTCGTGTGCCCAAGCGTATTGGTGTTTGTCTTACAGGAAAACTCAACGGATGGACATCACCCAAAGACGTGATACTGAAATTGGCAGGATTGCTCACCGTGAAAGGTGGCACAAATGCCATTATCGAATATTTTGGCGAAGGTGCAACATCACTTTCATGTACAGGGAAAGCTACTATCTGCAACATGGGAGCAGAAGTAGGCGCAACGACCAGCGTGTTCCCCTACGACGAAAGTATGGAGCGCTATCTCATCGCAACAGGTCGCACAGACGTTGCTCAGGCTGCCAACATAGTGAAAGAACACCTTGCAGCCGATCCGGAAGTTTTGCAAAATCCCGAAGCCTACTACGACCAAGTGATTCACATTGACCTTTCGAGCCTCGAACCACACATCAATGGCCCCTTCACTCCCGATGCTGCCACCCCTATCAGCAAAATGCGACAAACACTTGCAGAAAAAGATTTCCCTGCTGAAGTCGAAGTAGCACTCATCGGTTCATGCACAAACTCTTCTTACCAGGATCTTTCGCGTGCAGCATCCGTAGCTAAGGCTGCTATGGAAGCTGGCTTAAAGCCCAAAGCGCAGCTGATTATCAACCCCGGCTCAACGCTTATCAGCGAAACAGCAAAGCGCGATGGTATTTTACAAATTTTCGAAGAGGCAGGTGCTATCATTATGGCAAATGCTTGTGGCCCATGTATCGGACAGTGGAAACGCAACACAGATACCCCCACACGTCGCAACAGCATCGTTACCTCCTTTAACCGTAACTTTGCAAAACGCGCAGATGGCAACCCCAATACCCACGCATTTATCGTGTCGCCCGAAATGGCGGTAGCTTTGGCCTTTGGCGGACGCCTTGATTTCAACCCTGCTACGGACACCATCATCAATTCCACAACAGGCGAAGCCGTGAAGCTACAAATTCCCATGGGGGTTGAACTTCCACAAACAGGCTATGTGAGCGAATATGAGTCGGGCTATGTTGCACCACAACCCGGTGCGCCCGAACCCATCATTTCACCCGAAAGTCAGCGTCTTCAAAAGTTGGAACGCTTCTCTGCTTGGGATGGCAACGATTTTAAGAAAATGCACTTGCTCATCAAGACCAAGGGAAAATGCACCACAGACCATATCTCAATGGCTGGTCCTTGGCTCCGATTCCGCGGACACTTGGAAAACATTTCTGAAAACTGCCTGATGGGAGCTGTCAATGCGTTTAACGAACAAACCAACAGTGTAGTGTCGCAACTCACTGGCGAAATAACTACTGTACACAAGGCTGCACTCAGCTATAGAGCTACAGGCTCTATCGTTGTGGCTGAAGACAATTATGGCGAAGGAAGTAGCCGTGAGCACGCTGCAATGGAACCTCGTTTCCTCGGTGTAAGAGCTATCATCGCCAAGAGTTTTGCTCGTATTCACGAAACCAACCTTAAGAAGCAGGGCATCCTTGCGCTGACTTTCGACAATACTGCCGATTACGACAAGGTGATGCAAGCCGACCGCATCAGCATCAACACTTCTGCCCTTGCACCTGGCGAAATGCTCCAGGCAACAATCCACCATGCCGACGGAAGCGAAGAAACATTCAACGTTCGCCACACATATAACGAGCAACAAATTCTTTGGTTCAAGGCAGGATCTGCGCTCAATGCAATGAAATAGCAATTTAACGATGAACGTTTAACAATGAGCGATTAACAACGAGTAAAAGTAACAACTCTCTACTTACTACTCTCCACTCTCTCTCGTAAACTCGTTTACTAATTTCTCGTCAACTAAAAATGACTCAAATCACAATTCCCTATATCACAGGCGACGGCGTAGGAGCAGAAATCACGCCCTCAATGATAGCCGTTGTAAATGCCGCAGTAAGCAAGGCTTACAATGGCGAAAAATCCATCGACTGGCTTGAGCTCCTTGCTGGCGAAGCCGCTTACAATCAGCTCGGCACTTATCTTCCCGACGCTACGCTCGAAGCCCTCACTAAGCACAAAGTAGCCATCAAGGGGCCTCTCACCACTCCTATTGGAGGCGGCATCCGTTCGCTCAACGTAACGCTCCGACAGACAATGGACCTCTACGTTTGCCTGCGCCCCGTGAAGTGGTACACAGGTGTTGAATCGCCCGTCAAGCACCCCGAGAAAGTTGACATGGTGGTGTTTCGCGAAAACACAGAAGACATCTATGCTGGCATAGAATGGGCTGCTGGCACTACCGAAGCGACAAAGTTCTATAAATTCTTGAACGAAGAAATGGGCGTGAAGAAGGTGCGCTTCCCCGAAACATCCAGTTTTGGAGTGAAGCCCGTGTCGGAAGAAGGCACAAAACGCCTCGTCAAAGCGGCTTGCCAATATGCCATCGACCATAACCGCCCCAGCGTAACCCTGGTGCACAAAGGTAACATCATGAAGTTCACTGAAGGCGGATTCAAAAAATGGGGTTACGAAGTAGCAGAAGCTGAATTTGGCGAATACATCAAATCGGGAAAACTCGTCATCAACGATTGCATTGCCGACGCATTCCTTCAAAACGCATTGCTCAAACCCGAAAACTATAGTGTCATCGCTACGCTCAACCTCAACGGCGACTACGTAAGCGACATGCTTGCAGCTCAAGTGGGGGGCATCGGTATTGCTCCTGGCGCCAACATCAACTACGACAATGGCAACGCCATCTTCGAAGCAACTCACGGCACAGCGCCCGACATTGCAGGAAAGAACATCGTAAACCCCTGCAGCATCATCCTCTCTGCCGTAATGATGCTTGAATACCTTGGATGGAACGAAGCGGCAGCGCTTATCGAAAAGGCGCTCGAAGGAGCATTCAAGGAAGGAAAAGCAACGACCGACCTGGCACGCTTCATGGAAAATGGCTGCGCCCTCGGCACGAAAGAATTTACGGAAGAATTAGTAAGCCGCATTCAGGCTTAAACAACAAGCCCATCGGTTGCAACCAACAAGCTGTTAGCAAGAAGAAATAAGCTAGAGAAGAATCAGCAACAAGGCGTTAAGAAACAAAACGATTTTTTAGACAACTCAACTCAACAGACAGAACTAAACACGTATGAAGAAAAAAGAATATACGATATACAAGCTCTCGGACGACATGAAGAGCTGCATCAAGATGGACCCTGAGCTCTTTAAGAAGTTGGACGTGAAGCGAGGCCTTCGTAACGACGACGGCACGGGGGTACTCGTAGGGCTCACCAACATCGGTAACGTTGTGGGCTACGAACGCACACCCGAAGGACTCAAACCCATCGAAGGCGAACTCTACTACCGCGGCTACGAAATTCAAGAACTGGCACATGCCATCATGAAGGAAAAACGCTTCGGTTTTGAAGAAATTGCCTACCTCCTGCTGTCCGGCAAATTGCCCGATACAGAAGAGCTCCAGGATTTCACAACGCTATTGGTGGACAATATGCCCCTGGAGCAAAAAACAATTCTTCACATCGTAGAGCTGGAAGGCACAAACATCATGAATATCCTGGCGCGTAGCGTACTCGAACTCTACACGTTCGACACTACACCCGACGACACCTCGCGCGACAACCTTATGCGCCAAAGTGTGGAGCTCGTTTCAAAGTTCCCAACTATCATCGCATACGCTTACAACATGTTGCGCCACAAGATGCTCGGCAAGTCGCTCCACATACGCCATGCGCAGCCCCACTACTCTATTGCGCAAAACTTCCTCTACATGCTTAAGGGCAAGAACTTCACGGACCTCGAAGCCCGCACGCTCGACCTCTTGCTCATGCTCCATGCGGAGCACGGCGGTGGTAACAACTCTACTTTCACCGTTCGCGTTACTTCGTCAACGGGTACCGACACCTACTCTTCCATCGCTGCTGGCATCGGCTCACTCAAAGGTCCTAAGCACGGCGGTGCCAACATTAAGGTTACAGACATGGTGGAACACCTCAAGCGCAACATCTGCAACTGGGAAGACGAACTTGAAATCAAGCGCTACCTCACACGCATCCTCAACCGAGAAGTTTACGACAAGGCAGGGCTTATCTACGGCATCGGCCACGCTGTCTATACCCTCTCCGACCCTCGTGCCGGTCTTCTCAAAGAAATGGCAAAGGAATTGGCACACGAAAAAGGGCGCGACCGCGAATACGCCTTCATGGAACGCCTCGAACGCATCGCTATCGAAACATTCTACGAAATCAAGGGCGACAAGAAGAAAGTATGTGCCAATATCGACCTATACTCGGGCTTCGTGTACGACATGATTGGTATTCCTCAGGAAATCTACACCCCCCTCTTTGCCATGGCACGCATCGTGGGCTGGTGTGCACACCGCAACGAAGAACTCAACTTCGAAGGCAAACGCATCATACGCCCCGCCTATCGTTGCGTAGCCGACAACATGAAGTACAAGCCACTACATAGCAGATAAACTCTCTCTCTCGCCAAAAGGAGAAAAGCAGATGCGCCTGCAAGCAATGCCGAGGGGCGCATCACGTCTCCATCTCTCCTCTCCCCTTTTTTTCCTTACCAATGCAAACACCACTCACGCAAAAAGCACTCCAAAACCTCGGCTTCAGCACACTCACACCCATGCAAGAAGCCATGTTCGGAGCCGTAAAAACAGGAAAAGACATCGCACTGCTCTCCCCCACCGGAAGCGGAAAGACGCTCGCATTCCTTCTCCCCCTGCTCCACAGGCTCAAGCCCTCAAAAGCGTGGCCACAAGCCGTCGTAATCCATCCTTCACGCGAGTTGGCACAACAGAGCGAAGAAGTTTTCCGAAGAATGAAGACGGAGTTTAGCTCCATGGCGCTATGCGGCGGACGCTCTGCTATGGAGGCTGGACGTAAGCTAAAAGAAACAAAGCCTACTGTCGTATTCGCAACACCAGGACGATTCAACGACCATCTGAAACGCAACGACTTCGATGGCGGACTCATCACCACTCTCGTCGTTGACGAATTCGACAAATGCTTAGAACTCGGATTCAAGGAAGAAATGAACCGCATCGTGCAAGCCCTTAAGTTTACGAAGCAAACCATCTTCACCTCGGCAACACAACCCCATTTCGTAAGAGAAGAAGAGCCCAACCTCCTCCTCGAACGCTATGCAAAAGCAAGCATTCTCGACTTTTCAATCAGTGACGAAGGAGGCATGACTGAAAACAAGATAGATTGGCACATCGTTCCTTCGCCCATTGCCGATAAGCTTGAAACCCTCGCACAACTACTGACAAACATTGGCGACCATCCTGCCATTGTGTTCGTCAGCCACCGCGAGAGCGTGGAGCGAGTAGCATCCTACCTCAAGTCACACAAATTTGCTTGCAGCGCCTACCATGGCGGAATGGAGCAAACTCTACGCGAACGCCAGCTCTATCAATTCCGAGCAGGTAGCACCAACGTACTCATCTCCACCGACCTTGCCGCCCGAGGCCTTGACATCCCAGAGGTGCAAGCCGTTGTCCACTACCACATGCCCATCAACGAAGAAGCCTTCACACATCGCTGTGGACGCACAGCACGTTGGACTGCTACTGGTAGTGTTTACCTCATCCTTGGGCCTGTAGAGCAATGCCCCGACTACTATCCCGAAGATGCCAGCCATCTCCCTCTCACCGATGCTCCCATCCACCCCACTCGCCCAGCCTATGCCTCACTCTACATCAGCAAAGGCAAGCGCGACAAGATTTCCAAAATCGACATCGTAGGCTTCCTCTGCAAGCAAGGCGGACTCACCGCTTCCGACATCGGCCGCATCGACATCACCCCCAATTACTCCTACGTAGCCGTCAATGCTCGAAAAGCCAGCGCCACGCTCAAAGCTGTGGCAGGCGAAAAAATCAAGGGTACACGTATCCTTATTGAATTAATGAAAAATTAATCAAGGTTCTATAAATAACCTTTTTTACCATTATTTACCTACACAATCAAAGAGGGTGTGCCGAATTGAAGTGAACCCCAGAAGTTAGACAAAAAACTTCTGGGGTTCATTATGTATATACATCACAGTTTAAAAGAAAAGAAAGAAATCATCCGCTTACATGAATTAGGAGCAAGCATGTCTGAGTTAATGAAACGTTATCATGT
>JAZLDQ010000017.1:0-3062 GCA_045614785.1 Alloprevotella sp. | reverse complement strand
TGGATCGTTGGGGTGCTTTGCGGGGTCGTAGAGCATACCTGTGCAGACACAATACTTACGACCTGTGCGCGCCAAGACGTCGCAGTTGATACAGCAAGGCGCTTCGGGCGTGCCGCAACCCTTCCAGTATTCATCGTCGTGTGTGAGTTCGTCGAAGGGAACGGGTACGTAGCCCAACGAAGTATTGATACGCATCACGGCACCGCTACTTGTGAGACCAAAAATCTTAGCTTCGGGCCAGCGCACACGGCTAAGGCTGAAAGCAAGGCGCTTGATACGTGTTGCAAGGTGATGACCGCGGAACTTAGGTACTACGATAAGACCAGAGTTGGCCACATAGTGCTTGTTTTCCCAGCTCTCAATGTAGCAGAAACCCGCAAACTCTTCGCCTGCAAGAGCAATCACAGCCTTACGCTCGCGCATCTTCGTCGCTACGTATTCGTGCGTTCTCGAAGCGATGCCCGAACCTCTTACTTTGGCAGAGTCTGTGATGGTTTGAAGAATAGTATCAACATATTTTTCGTGGCTGCCATCGGCTACGATGACTTGAATGCCGTCGTTGTATTCTTGCATAATAGTTTTAGGTAGGTTCTATAAATTAGTTATTTTAATTTCTTTCGGCAGATTCCCAGCTTGGCCGCTTTACTTATCATCTTAAGCAAATCAACTCAAGCTAATTTATAGAACCTACCTTTAAGTATAATTTAGTTTTCTAAGTCAATGTTTGGTACGCACGACGAAAGTTCGGTCGCTATGCGTTCGCGGTCAAAACCTTCGCGCGTAATAATCATAATTGTGTCGTCGCCTGCAATGGTGCCACAGATTGTGGGGAGTTGCTGCTTGTCGATAAGCGATGCTATGGCCGAAGCATAGCCCGGCTGCGTACGGATGACGGCAATGTTGCCCGAAAATTCAAGTTTTGAAAATGCGTTGTCGCGTAATATTGCAGGTGGGCTCTGTATTTTCGAAACACGTCGGTAGAGCGGATGTTCAGGGATGACATATACGTAGCTTGTTCCGCGACGTACTTTGGTGGCTTTCAGCTTCTTCAAGTCGCGCGAGAGTGTTCCCTGCGTCAACGTGTACCCCATTTTCTCAAAACTCTTGATTAAGTCTTCCTGACTCTCTACTTCGGTGTTCATCAGCAAGCGTTTCAGAATATTCAAGCGCTTCTGCTGCTCTTCTCTTACACCCATATTTATACTATAATAATTAAGTGGGGATAGTTCTTGTGTGTGTTCTAAAAAATTGTGGGCAAAAGTAACGTTTATATTTTATTTGTACAACACAAATGTGCATATTTTTTGCATAAAAAGTGAATATTTGCATAAATACAGGCTTTTCTGCATAAAATTAACATTTCACCAACACTTTGCTGGGAACAAAAAACCTTCGCAAGGTACAGAAGTGTAAAATCATTATTTTTAAGTATTGCTCAATTAAGCGATGTGTCGTAATTTTGCATTGACAATAACAAAAAAACTCATTATCAACGGTCTTCGTACACACTCGGAAGCCGCTTGCTTGCAATTCACTCTATGAAAGGCATCACACTTAGTTATAAGTCCACTGACAAGATGATTGACCTAGTCAAGGACAACAGTTCCCTCATTATGGTGATGGGGCGCTTTGGCATATCGCTCGGATTTGGCGAAAAAACAGTACATGAGGTGTGCACCGCTCAAAATATTGATGAGCAAACGTTTCTCGCCGTAGTCAACTTCGTGTCGAACAAGGAGTATGACGCAAGCAAAATTTCACTACCCTCACTTATGGGCTACCTCAAAGAAGCCCACGAATACTACCTGAAATTCAACCTACCACAAATCCGCCGCAAACTCATCGAAGCCATCGACTGCTCAGAAGCTAACGACATCGCTGTGCTCATTGTGAAGTTCTACGACGAATATGTAATGAAAGTGCGCCGCCACATGGACTACGAAAACCGAGTAGTCTTCGATTACGTAGAACAACTCCTCAAAGGCTACCTCAATCGGGAATATGTCATCGGAAATTTTGCTGGCAAGCACGTGCCTATAGGTTCGAAGCTCAAGGAACTGAAGGACGTTATCATCCGCTATTACCCCGACACAAACAACTACATGCTCAACTCCGTGCTGCTCGACATCATGCACTGCGAAGAAGACCTCTCCTCGCACTGCATGATAGAAGACCAACTCTTTGTGCCTGCGGTAAGAAAAGTAGAGAATAAACTCCTTGCAGCAAACAACACTACTTACACCGAAAGCTCCAAACCTGCAGAAACTGAATCGAAAAAGACAGACATCCTGAGCGAGCGCGAAAAGGACGTACTCGTTTGCATCACAAAGGGCATGAGCAACAAGGAAATAGCCGACACACTATTCCTCTCCGTCCACACCGTCACCACCCACCGACGCAACATTTCGGCAAAACTACAAATTCACACCACCGCAGGCCTCATCATCTACGCCATCGCCAATAAGCTTGTAAACATACAGGATATAAAGTAAAAAGTCGTTTCTAGAAACGACTTTTTTTTTAACATTTTTTATCTTGCTCTTTATTCTGCTTTAGAAACAATAAAATTTTTCAAAAAAGTTGTTTTTTCTTCAAATTTGGAGGTTTTGAGAGCAAAATCGGGGGTAAAAATTTCGACACACGAGGTAGGAAAAACGATCTTTGAGGTCGTTCCTCCGATGTTTGAAGAAAATTAAATGACCTTTGAGGTCTTTTTTGTCATTTTTGAGCCAAAAAAAGGAGGAAACGGCGTAGTTTCCTCCTGGTAGTACAAAGATACAACATTTTCGGACAAAATCCAAATCTGCTTTGATTGCTTTTTTAACTGCTTTTGTCAGCTTTACTGTCACAAAATCTTGCCTATTTTGCACAAATTTTACAGATGGCTGCGCGGTAATGATCCGAATGGATTTGTGTCAATCTGCTTTCTATGTTTCTGACCAAACTATTTACCGATTATTTTTGATTAAGCAGCAGATTTATTGAGATTGATATATGCTGGGTCAAATGGAAGGTTGTTTTTCACCATTGCGGTGATGATATGAATGAGTTTGTTCTTCACA
>JAZLDQ010000016.1:0-21987 GCA_045614785.1 Alloprevotella sp. | reverse complement strand
AGTTGACGAGAAACCATCCGGATGGCAGTTGTACTCTGTACTCTGTTATCTGTACTCTATAAACGCTCTGTACTCTATAAAAATCCCGTTGCTCTTTATTCTGCTTTACGAACGTGCATTTTTTTCAAAAAAGTTATTTTTTATTCGAATTTGGAGATTTTGAGAGCAAGATTGGGGGTAAAAATTATGAAATACGACATCGGAAAAACGACATCAAAGATCGTTCCTCCGATGTTTGAAGAAATTTAAACGACCTTTGAGGTCATTTTTGCCATTTTTGAGCCAAAAAAAGGAGGAAACGGCGTAGCTTCCTCCTGGTATTGCAAAGATAATACATTTTCGGTCGAAATCCAAATCGGGTTTGATTGCTGTTTAAACTGCTTTAGTCTGCTTTACTGCTCAAATTCTTACCTTTTGTCTGCTTTACAGTCCAAATTCTTACCTTTTTTTATTGTCTGTGGTAATTATTTTGCTTCAAGGTAACTAGTACCGCATTCGATAGACGACTTCCGCCCTGTAAGCCAATTGTAGCTTGCAGGGCGGAAGTTTTTATACTTACTTCACCTTTATCACCTGAACAGTGAAGATAAGCGTTGAGTGGGGAGGAATGTTGCGTGTTCCTGTTTCGCCGTAGCCGAGTGATGCGGGCACGTAGAGTTCCCATGTAGAACCTTCGGGCATGAGGCAAAGCGCTTCGCGCCATCCCTTAATTACTTGTGTGGGCTTGAATGAAGCTGTTTGGCCGCGCTTGTAGCTGCTATCGAAGATGGTGCCGTCAATAAGTTTGCCTTCGTAGTGAACTTCAACCATTGAGGAGTCGGCCGCTACGGCGCCTGTGCCTTGTGTCAACACCTTATATTGCAATCCGCTGGGGAGCGTTACGACGCCTTCGGCATCCTTGTTCTGATGCAAGAAGCGTTCGCCGTCAAGGCGCAAGTTTTCTACGAGGTGGCTTTGCTGGCGCTGCACTAAGGCTTGTGCTGTTGCTGCGTCCATCATAGTAAGGTTACCCTTTGCAGCTTCGTAGAGACCGAGGTTCATCAAGGGGAGTTGAACGTAAGTTGTGTCGTTCTTGCCTGTCAAGTCGCGATTCAGTTCGGGCAGCATCTGCTGGTTCATCTGCTGAATCTTGAGGCCTGCAGCGAAAGCCAATACGCGCTTTACTTCCTCTGCGGGCAAGTTGCTATTTACGCCTGCAAAAGCTACGTCGAGCAATGCTGTGTCAACAGCTTCGCGTTGCTGAAGATATTGCATGAGCGAGGCTGACTGTACTACGCCAAGTGCATAGCTGAGTGAGTCGGCAGCAACGGGTTGGATGGTGTTAACAAATTCTACCTTTGCTTTTTTCTTGTCGCGCTTTTTAGAGCGAGCCTGGCTTCCTGCACAAACAAGGGCAGCAAGCATCAAAATAAGAGTCTTTTTCATTTTTTTATTAAAAAAGTAGTGGGACATGAAGCCATTTAAGGTTTTCATGCCCCACTTTTGTATTACATTACCTATAGAGAAGGTTAAAAATTACTTCTTTGCAGCGGGCTTGACAACTTCGAAGAGTTCTACTTCGAACACCAATGCTGAGTAGGGCTTGATTGTAGGCATAGAACCGCGCTTGCCGTAAGCCAATTCCTGGGGAATATAGATTTCCCACTTGCTGCCTTCTGTCATTTCGGGGATGGCAATCTTCCAGCCTTCGATCATCTGAGCGAGGGGGAATTCAATGCTGGGGTTGCTGTCGAACTCTGTGCCATCGATGAGTGTACCCTTGTAAGACACCTTGATCTTATCGTCGAGCGTGGGCTTCTTGCCATTCTTCTTGCCAGCCTTGATTTCCTTGTAGAGGATGCCGTTAGCGAGTGCTACTACGCCTTCTTCCTGTGCCTTAGCAGCCAAGAATTCCTGACCTGCTTCGAGATTGGGAGCGTATTCTACAGCTTCGCGTTCTTCAGTAATCTTCTGGATGCGCTGGTTGATGTCCATCTGAGCCATTTGCTGAGTCATAGGAACAGAGTCAACCATCATAGCAACCTTGCCGTCAACCATATCCAAGAAGCCCTGGAGGAAAATCTTGTCGTTCAACTTTTCTGTGCTGCCTTCGCCAAATACTTGGTTGCTAACGTTTGTCAACATCTGAGACTTTGTCTGCATACCGTGCTGAAGACCGAGGTTGTAAGCTGTCTTAGATTCGTCAGTGTTCATACCCGCCTTGAAACCCTTGATGTATTCTGCAACATCTGTAGAGTCGCAGCCCATGCGCTGAAGGTAGCTAACGAGGAATTCACCAGGAGATGCTGCTACACCCAATTCGTAAGTCAATGTGTCGATGTCTGTCTTGAGGTTTGCTGTGTTGAAACCGCCGTCGCAAGCTGTGAACAATGTGCCAGCAGCCATTGTAGCGAGAAGTGCAATTTTTTTCATAGTTGTATGTTTCTTTAGTATTATTAATTTTAAATTAGAGAACTTCGATAAGTTCAACATCGAAAATCAATGCTGCGTAGGGAGGAATGCTCTGACCTGCGCCGCGTTCGCCATAAGCGAGGTTGTAGGGGATGAAGAAGCGGAACTTAGCGCCTTCGCCCATGAGTTGTACGCCTTCTGTCCAACCAGCAATCACACCATTGAGGGGGAATACTGCGGGTTCGCCACGCTTGTAGCTGCTGTCGAATACTGTGCCATTGATGAGGCGGCCTTCGTAGTGACACTTCACATTGTCAGTAGCCGAGGGCTTCTTGCCTGTGCCTTCAGTGAGTACAGTGTACTGAAGGCCGCTGGGGAGCACAACCACTTCGTCCTTCTTTGCATTTTCAGCGAGGAAAGCTTCGCCTTCAGCACGGAGTGCCTTGCTCTGCTCTGCTTCCTTTTCCTGCATGTACTTTTGAACGAGTGTTTGAGCTTCGATGTCGCCAAGGCGAGTTTCCTTGCCTTCGATAACGTCTGCCACTGCCTGAGCAAATTCGCTTACTTCAAGACCTTCGATATTCATGCCCTTAAGGTTATGACCGATAATCATACCGAGAGCGTAACTAAGATTTTTCATTTTTGTGTTGCGTTTTTTTAATTCGGCGGCAAATGTACAATTTTATTTTGAGCCGATAAAGTTTTATGTGTTAATAAATTAGAAAGAGTAAATTAGTTGGCGAGTAAACGAGTTGACAAGTAAACAAGATGGATAGAACAAAACACCTTGTTAACTTGTCAACTCGTCAACTATTTTTCTAACATCTGGCGGTCGCTGTCGATGAGCTGAAGGAGTTTTTCCACCGCTTCTTCCGACGGGATATTCTTCTCCACACACTGCTTGCCGCGATAGAGGCTTACCTTTCCGCGCGCTGCTCCTACGTAGCCGTAGTCAGCGTCGGCCATTTCGCCAGGACCGTTGACGATGCATCCCATGATGGCAATCTTTAATCCCTTGAGGTGAGCGGTAGCAGCCTTGATGCGAGCGATAGTAGCCTGCAGGTCGTAGAGTGTGCGTCCGCAGCCTGGACAAGAGATGTACTCCGTCTTCGTAGTGCGCTGACGCGTAGCTTGGAGGATACCGAAGGCAGCATCATCTTGTCGGGCAACGGGGATATTGCGGCTGCCCTGAGGAGGATTGTTGAAGAGGCTGATGCCATCGAGCAAACCGTCGAAAAGCAATGCGCCTGAGTCGGCTGCAGCACGAATCTGGAAGTCTTCAAGCTGTGTTTCCACTAGATTATAGTGCTGGAAACCAATGACAGGGTGTGTTAAGCCTTCGCTCCAAAGCTCGTGGATGAGCGCGCGCTGTTCGCCAAGGCGGTTGGCATGATTGCTCTGCGCTACGATGACCACTTCGGGGTGAAGACGTAAGAAGGCTTTTACTTCGGGAGTAAGGCCTGTGTAAGTAAGGAACAAGAATTTTATTTCAGCCTTGCACTGCCCAACAAATGGGAGCACTTTGGGAGTGAAGCATGGATAAGTATTTGCTTCATCTTCCCAAGCATGAAGATCTACAAGGTAACCAACTCCTTCTTGCTTTGTTTTAGGAAGTTTTTCTCCACAATAAATATAGTCGGGCTTGATGGTTCCGAAGTCTTCTTCGCCTGCCAATCGGCATGAAATCACGATTGGTTCGTGCTGACCGCCGATATTCTTAACGGCATGCGTAGGGCGACGTTCGGGATGCAACCAGTCGAAGGCGCCGCAAGCGCGCGCCGTGATAGGTTGATGGCCATTGCGCGTTTCAACAACATAGGAAGCGAGTTTGTAAGCTACTGGAATTTCGCAAGCGGGGTCTTCGCTGAGCGATACACGCAAAGTGTCGCCAATACCATCTGCTAAGAGTGCACCAATACCAGCTGCGCTCTTAATGCGTCCGTCCTCGCCTTCGCCAGCTTCGGTTACACCAAGGTGAAGTGGGAAGGTCATGCCCTCCTGCTTCATCACGGCGCAAAGCAAGCGCATGGAGCGCACCATCACAACGGTGTTGCTGGCCTTGATAGAGATAACTACATTGCGGAAGTCCTGCTTGACACAAATGCGGAGGAACTCCATGCAGCTCTCTACGATACCTTCGGGCGTATCGCCGTAGCGACACATGATGCGGTCGGAGAGAGAGCCATGATTAACGCCAATGCGCAGCGCTGTGTTGTGCGCCTTGCAGATATCGAGCAACTTCACAAAGCGCTCTTCGAGTCGCTGCAATTCAGCAGCGTATTCTTCGTCGGTGTAGTCGAGTTCCTTGAACGTGCGTGCGGGGTCAACGTAGTTTCCGGGGTTGATGCGCACTTTTTCAACAATCGTAGCTGCTACGTCTGCCACGTTGGGATTGAAGTGAACGTCGGCAACGAGCGGTTGCGTGAGGCCCATTTCGTTGAGTGCCTTGCGAATGGGTTCGAGGGCGCGTGCTTCGATAGTACCCTGCGTAGTGAGGCGCACATAGTCGCCTCCAGCTTCGATAATCGCCTTACACTGTGCTACGGAGCCTTCCACGTCTGTCGTAGCAGTCGTTGTCATACTCTGCAATCTCAAAGGGTGTCCGCCACCCAAAGGACGCTTTCCCACCATCACTTCGTGCGACTTGCGCGGAGTGTAGTTGAAGAGTTCAGGACCGCAATGGTAGTAACGCATAATGTAAATTAATTTACTTTGAAGTTGTACTTTACAGCTGCGAGGTCTTCGTTGGCCTTCACAATCTTTGACTTCAAGTTTTCTTTGTAAGCCGCCAACTTTGTAGCCAACTCTTTATCGCTGAGCGCAATCATCTGTGCAGCAAGGATGGCTGCGTTGAGTGCTCCGTTTACGCCAACTGTTGCCACGGGAATTCCGGGAGGCATCTGTATGATAGAGAGCATTGCGTCGAGACCGTCGAGCATACCCTTGATGGGCACACCGATTACGGGCAGATTTGTGCTTGCTGCTACTACGCCGGGGAGTGCAGCTGCCATACCCGCACCTGCAATGATTACCTTCAATCCGCGCGCTTCAGCTTGCTTTGCAAAAGCCTCAACTTCCTGGGGAGTGCGGTGAGCCGAAAGGGCATTCATTTCGAAAGGGATTTCCATTTCGTCGAAAAACTTTGCAGCTTTTTCCATTACGGGGAGGTCGCTGGTGCTACCCATGATAATACTTACGAGTGGTGTCATAATATGTGTATTTAGTTTTTATTTATATTTTGTTTATAACATACATAGCAGGCCACAAAGCCAGCCCACTAGTACGCTTATTCCTATGTCTTTCAATGTGTGAACGCGCAGAAAGTAGCGCGCCGTGCTTACGAGTCCTGTATATAAAATGCCTATGCACAACCATGGGAGCGGGTTGAAGTCAAATGCTATTCCCACAACCATCAGCGCTCCCACTACCGCAGCAGCACCTGCTGTATGCGTGCTGACCTTTACAAGCGGATTGAGCAACAAGCAAACAAACTGCAACACTAACGCACCCACAATAAAGCGCATTGTGAAGTGGGGCATGTATAGTTTGTACATGAAATGTAGCAATGCCGCATAACTTAAGATAGATATAATGTAGGGCACGTAGCGCTTCTCACGATGACCTAAATGGCGATGTCCCCACCCGTTCAGCTTACGATAAAGGTAGATGGCCAATCGAGGAAGCAATGCCGTAAACGAATATACAAGGCCAATGATTATTAGCTTGTACTGCCACGAAAGGAGTCGGAGGTGGCTAAAGCTAAAAACCAACACGAATGCCAATACTGGGAGGTAAAACGGATTTGTCAACCGTGAGAATTGGCGAGCCGTGAGAAGAAGTAACCTATTAATGTTCATCTGTAGATAGTTACTATGAGGTTGTGAGGTTTTAAAGTGTAGCGACCATAAAGTCTAAAACCTATATCTTACACCTTTCCCTTTCTGCGGAATCGCTTTTCGGGGATGTGTAAGCGGTCGCGATATTTGCTTATCGTGCGGCGAGCTATGGAGAAGCCTACTTTTTTCATTTCTATAACCAATTGGTCGTCGGAGAAAGGAGCCTGTTTATCTTCATTATCCACAATTTCCTGCAACTTTAGCATGGCTTGGTGGCTTGTCAACTCTACCCCATTGCTGGCTGTAAATGCTGAAGGGAAGAACATCTTTAGGGGATACACTCCGAATAGTGTTTGCACGAACTTGTCGCGTACTACGCGTGACACAGTGCTGACATCTATTGATAAACGTTTCGCTACGTCCTCCATCTTCAGAGGCTTGAGTAACGAATCGTCGTCTTCATTGACGAAGAATTCACGCTGAAAGTCAACCAAGGTTTCTACCACAGAAGTCAGAGCCATCCGACGGAGTCTAACGATGTTGATAAACCCCTTTGCGGCGTCAACTTTGCTTTGCACAAAGGTTAGCTGCGCCTTCATTTCGTTTGAAAGTGTCGCTTTATGATTGGAATACTGCTTCAAAGTTTCGATATACGCTGGACTAACACACAGCTCGGGAACGCTACCGCTGTTCAGCGTTACTATGGGTTCGCCCTCGCTATTTAATTCCACAAAGACGTCGGGCACCACAGTGGGCGCATTGTCTTCAAATCCAACGTTCATCTGATTGCCGGGTTTTGGATTCAGATGTTTCAGCAAACGACGGAGCGCCTCAAATTCATCGGGCTTTAGCTTTAGGCGGCGTTGAAGGCGCGGCCATTCGAGATTGGCGAAAAGCTCAAAATAGTCTGTCAAAGCTAAAATAGCCTTCTCGCGCAAAGGGTGTTCTTCGGGCAGGGCCTTCACCTGAATGAGCAAGCATTCTTGCAAGTTGCGTGCGCCAAGTCCCAGCGGGTCGAACGATTGCAGCAGGCTCAACAATTGGCTCACATGCTCTTCTGTCGTATTGATATACTGTTTAAAGTTAAGTTCATAAACGATGTCTATCACGTCCTTGTTTAGATAGCCGTTGTCGTCTAAGGAAGTGATTAGAAACTTCATGATGTCTGCGTCTTGCTCGGGCAATTCGTAGCTATTAAGTTGTTCGATCAATGATTCGTAAAATGTTTGCTGATTTACGCTTTCATTGTCGGTAAGGAAGTCTGCGCTGCCATGGCTTTCAAATCTGCTGTAGTCAGAAAGCTCCAATCCGTCGTCGTCATGGGGAGCATCGTCGCGCCCTTTGTCGTAGTCTTCGTCGCGACTGATGCCGTTGAAGTCATCCTGAGGTGTAGCCTCTTCGGCTTCTTCGTTTTCGTATGGATCGTTAGCGAAGTCGTCTTCCCAGGGGTCCTTTTCCTCCAGCGCAGGATTTTCGTCCATCTCCTTGCGCACAGCCTCTTCATACTCCGAAAGTCCTTTCTCTGTCAACTTACTCATAGCAATAGTCAGCACACTGCTGACCATTGTCAACTGTGTGCTGAGCTCTTGCTTCTGAATATGTCTGTTAGAGTTTTTTTGTTTCATAGTGTTCTCTCAGGAGATGAAGATTCTTTCATAACCTATACTACGGGGCAACCAGGCTTTGTTTCGCGGTCGAGTGTCAACACGCTGAGTGAGCCGTCGAAGTTTTCAGCCGAAAGGATCATACCTTGGCTTTCGATGCCGCGAATCTTGCGTGCGGGGAAGTTGGCTATGAAGCAAATTTGCTTGCCTACAAGCTGTTCGGGGCTATAGTGCTGCGCGATGCCCGAGAGGATGGTGCGGTTTTCGAGACCATCGGCGATGAGGAACTTCAAGAGCTTATCAGCCTTAGGCACACGTTCGCACTCCAACACCGTACCTACGCGGATGTCGAGCTTTTCAAAGTCTTCGAAACTTACGTCCTGCTTGATGGGCTTTGCCTTGAAATTCTTAGCTTCTTCGAGGCGCTTAGTTTCTTCGTTCTGGCGCTTGATTTCTTCGAGACGCTGGAGCTGCTGGTTGATGGTTTCGTCTTCAATCTTTTCGAAGAGAAGGGCGGGTTCAGCCAACTGATGTCCTGCTGCTACGAGGCTCATGTCGCCAAGTTGCTGCCAGGTCATGGCGGGGAGGTTCATCATTTCGCGGAGCTTTGCTGAGCTGAAGGGGAGGAAGGGTTCGAACGCCAATGCGAGGTTTGCTACGAGCTGGAGCGAAAGGTGCATGATGGTCTTCACGCGTTCGGGGTCGGTCTTCACAACCTTCCAGGGTTCGCTGTCGGCCAAGTACTTGTTGCCAATGCGCGCAAGGTTCATAGCTTCCTTCTGCGCATCGCGGAAGCGGAATGCATCGAGCAAGCGCTCCATTTCAGCTTTCACTTGCTGGAACTCAGCGAGCATCTGCTGGTCGCCTTCGGTGAGTTCGCCGAGTGCGGGCACTACGCCGTCGTAGTACTTCTTTGTGAGCTGCAATGCGCGGTTCACGAAGTTGCCATACACAGCTACGAGCTCGTTGTTATTGCGTGCCTGGAAGTCCTTCCAAGTGAAGTTATTGTCCTTCGTTTCGGGCGCATTGGCTGTGAGCACATAGCGAAGCACGTCTTGCTTACCGGGGAAGTCCACCAAGTATTCGTGGAGCCACACCGCCCAGTTGCGCGATGTTGAAATCTTGTCGTCTTCGAGGTTCAAAAACTCATTTGAGGGCACGTTGTCGGGAAGGATGTAGCTACCTTCGGCCTTCAACATGGCGGGGAACACGATGCAGTGGAACACGATGTTGTCCTTGCCGATGAAGTGAATAAGGCGTGTGTCCTCCTGCTTCCACCACTTTTCCCAAGTGTCGGGAAGGAGTTCTTTGGTGTTTGAGATATAGCCGATGGGGGCGTCGAACCACACATAGAGTACCTTACCTTCAGCGCCTTCAACGGGTACGGGAATACCCCAGTTCAAGTCGCGCGTTACGGCACGAGGACGAAGTCCGAGGTCCAACCAACTCTTACACTGTCCATATACATTGGGACGCCATTCCTTGTGGTCTTCGAGAATCCACTTTTCGAGCCACTCCTGATGGTCGTTAAGTGGGAGGTACCAGTGGCTGGTTTTGCGCTTAACGAGTGCGTTACCCGTAGCAGCGTTGTAAGGATTAATGAGTTCTTCGGGCGAGAGTGTAGAGCCACACTTTTCGCACTGGTCGCCATACGCATCTGCTGCATGGCAACGAGGACATTCACCCTTGATATTGCGGTCTGTCAAGAACTCTTGTGCCTCTTCGTCGTAGAACTGCTCCGTCTCCATTTCCACAAACTTGCCGTTGTCGTAGAGCTTGCGGAAAAAGTCGGAAGCGTGCTTCTTGTGTGTGTCAGAGGTTGTGCGTGAGTAAACGTCGAACGAGATGCCGAAACCTTCGAACGAATCCTTTATCAAATTGTGATAACGGTCAACCACCTCTTGCACAGTGATACCCTCCTTCTTCGCACGAATCGTTACGGGTACCCCGTGTTCGTCCGAGCCACCGATAAAGAGTACCTCTTCGCCACGAAGACGGAGGTAGCGTACGTAGATGTCGGCTGGAACATACACACCAGCCAAGTGTCCGATATGCACTCCGCCGTTAGCGTAAGGGAGCGCAGAGGTTACAAGCGTTCTGTTAAACTTTTTCATTGTTTGCTATGGTCATAGGGGGGGATAGCGCAGCATAGTGAATGCCGACATACATCCCCGTTGATTATTATTCGAATATAAGAGGGTTAGGTTATGTGTACATAACACCCAATTTAAGGTGCAAAGTTATAACTTTTCAGCGGAATAGCTTCGTATTCACCATAATTTGTTGTAAGGACGTCTGCGAATTTGGTTTCAAGGCGCTAAATTCATCGTAACAAGGCAGAAAAAGCCGCTTTGTTTATTAGCAATTAATACTAAATCTGGACAAATTTTCACCATTACTAAAGACAAAAAAAGGTAAGAATTTGTGATAGTAAAGCAGACAAAAGCAGTTTAAAAAGCAATCAAAGCAGATTTGGATTTCTTGCGAAAAAGTTGTATCTTTGTACTACAAGGAGGAAACTATGCTGTTTCCTCCTTTTTTTGGCTCAAAAATGACAAAAAAGACCTTTGAGGTCATTTAATTTTCTTCAAACATCGGAGAAAAGATCTTTGATGTCGTTTCTCCGATGTCGTATTTCATAATTTTTACCCCCAATCTTGCTCTCAAAATCTCCAATTTCAGACGAA
The DNA here is from genome assembly GCA_045614785.1 of Alloprevotella sp. Classification (GTDB taxonomy): domain Bacteria; phylum Bacteroidota; class Bacteroidia; order Bacteroidales; family Bacteroidaceae; genus Alloprevotella. The sequence continues at coordinate 11,469 of JAZLDQ010000016.1, read as the reverse complement.
AAATAACTTTTTTGAAAAAAATGTTCGTTTCTAAAGCAGAATAAAGAGCAACGGGATTTTTATAGAGTACAGAGCGTTTATAGAGTACAGATAACAGAGTACAGAGTACAACTGTCCTCCGGATGGCTTCTCGTCAACTCGTTTTCTCGTTAACTCGTTTACTAAAATGTACAACTGCCATGCGGCACTTTTAATTTTCCTCATTTTCCTTGCGAAACTCTGCAGGTAGTCGGAAGGAGACGTAAAGGAGGATGAATGCGCCAATGGCTAGAGCTGCCATCCAGGCATTTTCGCCTATGGGGAGAAGTCCCTTTGCTGAGGTGAGAAACATAAAGCCCGACAGAATTATAGCTATACATGCCACAATTTGCTGGCGGCGCAAGCGCTTGATGACCATATTCTGACCTTCGTAGCGTTGCAGCAGTTGCATGCAGCCGAAAGCTAAGGCGCCACTAAGATAAACATAGGGCGCATGTTCCTTGAGGCTTGCCTCCATGGGCATTAGTGCCCCTACAACAAGGAGTATGCCTCCAAGGTTGTAGATATACATTTGTAGTTTACTGAGTTCTTTCATCTTTTTTCTGTTACTGAAGTTTCGCAGGGTGTTTTGGCTTCTTTTTTAAGGTTTGCTTTAATAGTCTGGTTAGCTATCATAACCATAAAGCGAAGCGACCTAACAACCTCATAACCAAACTCAACCAACCTTTAGCGAAGGTTGAGTTACTTATTACCTGCTTCTATGATATAAACGTCTTCGTGCGGGGTCTTCATAAAGAGGCGCATGCGTGCAACTTCCTCCACAACATCGGGGTCGTTGCGCAGTGCGCGTAGCTCTTTGCGGTCGGCTTCGAAGCGCTCTTCGTATTCTGCTATTTCGGCGCGAAGGGCTTCGTTTTGCTTGCGGATTTCGCTACGTCGCAAAAGGCTGTTTGCGTCGAGCACCCCTATGATAAGCGCAAAGAGAAGAAGTGTCCAAACGTACTTGAACTTCCACAGCTTTGCACTGATGTTTTTAATTTTTTTCTTCATTTTTCAGCTTTGAAACATTGATAGACTGCAAAGTTAGCTAATTAGCAACGATTAGAAAATACATCTGCTGGATTATATGGTGGTTACTTCCAAAAAATATTGAAAACACATGAGTTTTTAAGAATTATAATAGATTTTAGCTTTTTTTTGTTCAAAAATACTCTTAGTTGAAATTAATGTTTTAATTTTGACACCTCAACACTACAATATATAAATAATATAAGGGATAAAATTAGCGACAAAGATGCTTACACTATTACTTGAATCTGCAACATCTTTGCTATACGGATTCTTGCTGAGCGCACTTGTTGTGGGCTTGATGGCGATGGTTATCAGTCTGCTTTCGCGCAAGAAGATGCAACCCCTCACGGCGGTTGTGGCAGGCATAGGTTTCGTATGGATATGGTTGCAGAGCACATTGATGATTGCGGCTTTCAGCGTAATGGGTTATGTTGACAATGCTGAGGCTGTGGTTACGATTTTAGCAGAAGACGTGGCACAGGGAAAAACTGACAATATAGCCGAAGCGCTTGAAGACGAATACCCCGTCTTGTCAATTTTCCTAGAAGATGCTAAGGACGAAGTGCCTGCACTGCAAACCATGAGCGATGCTACAACCGAAGTAAGTCAAGCAGTGAGCAACACCGTGGGTAGCTACGTTGATGCTGCCAAATATAAAGTAATGGTAGTGATAGAATACGTGCGCGGAGAGGTGAGTAGCTTTATCTGGTGGCGCGTAGGCTTTATCGTCATAGGCGCAATATTGATAGTGCCAGGCATGATGCTCACGATGAGCGCTGCTAGTAGCCGCAGTGGCAGATATGGCCGCGGACGCAGAGATTTTAGCGCCGACGACAGAGCTCTTATGCGCCGTTCGCATGCTAGCCGAGGTTCGCGCCGCTCGTTCTAAGGCTCTTATCATGAATCCTAACACACATCATATTTATTTATTCAGAATCAAAACTTAAAATTCATACAATTATGGACATGTCAACTAATCACATCCTTGTGGGTCTTGGTGGTACAGGCGGAAAGATTCTCCGCGAATTCAAGATGCGCATGTTTGAAGAATATCCTGACGCTGCAGAGCGAGGCAAGTTCCCCATTGGTCTGCTCTATGTGGACTCTACACGCGAAATGATGGGCATCGGACGTCCCGACTTCCGCGTAATGGGACAAGATGCTTCGTTCTCTGAATCAGAATTTGTAGATATCAAGTCGATAGACCTTACTGCAGTGCTCGACAATATGAATTCTTATCCTGCACTGAAGGGCGTAGTGCAGAATGCCACAGCTGTTAAGACTGCCATTGGCGCACTCGGCGAGGCTGCTGGGCAGAAGCGCCGTGCAGGTCGCGTACTGTTTGCTGCCAATGCGTCACGCTACTTGAGCGCTTTGGGCAACACATATACTAACTGCACATCACGCTCGCGTACAGACGACTTGATGATTCACATCTTTGCCGGACTTTCGGGCGGAACAGGTTCGGGTTCTATTATCGACGCCATCGTACAGACACGTAAGGCTTATCCCGACGCAAAGATTATGGTGTATGCCATGGTAGCTGAAATGCGTTTGCCTAAGTCGGGCATGGACAAGGGTCGCTACTATCAAAACTGCTATGCTGCGCTCAACGAACTCTCTGCGCTTCAGGCTGGCAGATTCGAACCAACCGACGTAACAAGCGAAGGCCGCGCAGCCAAGCTCTTCTCGCCTCGCATTAAGGGTGTGGCAGATGGTTTGGTGCTCTATAGCAATGTCAACGAAAACGGCATGACTGTTGATTCGTTCACAGAGTTGCCACGCCTTGTGAGCGACTATGCCTTCACACGCATCTTCCTTCTCACAAAGGACAACGACGACGCCAAGGACTTCTTCCGTGCATACAGCTTCGAAAACATGGATGACTTCTGCCTTGAGTACGACGAATCTACTCCAGCAAGCCGTGCAGCCGAAAAGCAAATCGCACGCACGAAGAAAATAAACTCTTTCGGCATCAAGCGCATCATCTATCCCGAACAGCGTATTCTTCAACACGTCACTTACACCATCGGCCGAAGCGTCCTCTACCAGTTTAAGTACGACAACTGGAGCGATGAGCTGGGCTTCGTAGATGAAGAAAAGAATAAGGACTATAACGAACTCTACTTCAAGCCCGAAAAGGTGAAGAAATGGATGCTCGATGAGTCGCACCTCACACTTAACGAAAAGATTCTCGACGCCGACGCAGCACAGAAGCCCTTCGACGAATACTGGCACAGCAAGGCTATTGAATTGGCAGAACTCGCAAAGACGGCAGATTGTCCGCTCGAAGAGTTACACCACATGCTCAACACCGTGTTCGACAAGCAATTCCGCGGAAAGGGTGTGGAAGAGTTCTACCGCTTGAAGACTGCTGTTCTCGAAGAAATGGTGGCAGAAATTCGCTCGAATATCGAAAAGCAAATTTTCGAAGAGTGGCGCAACGGTGAGATTTCAATCTACGACTTGGTGAATATTGCCAACAAACTTAACACCTTCGTTGAAGAACAGCGCCAGCGCATCGAAAAGGCGAAGACTAACAACGAAGAAGAACTTGCTGCTATTGCCGACGAAGCTAAGGCTAACGTAAGCGAATGGAAGGACTTGAACGTGCTGCAGCGCATGGTGGGACAAGGTGCTCGCCTCTATGCAGGACATCAGGAAATCCTGGCAGACTATATGACAGCGCGCACAAAGATGATTGCTTACGACTTTGCAATCACAATGTGCCGTCGCCTCTCTATGGTGTTCAACAATATGTTTGAAGAAATCATGCGCTTCAGCCAAAAGATTTCTGACGCTATTGCCGAAACCGAACGCCTCATCACTGCTAACCAAAAGGTGAACAAGGGCTTGGAAGATAAGGCAGGCGCTGTCATCGAAGTGAGCCAGGAAGAAGACATGATGCGCTTCGAAAAGACCATGTTGCGCAAAAAGGATTCGCAGCTCAACGCAGCGAAGAGTCTCCGTAACTCGTTGCTCCCCGAAGGTACATTCAAGAACTTTGGCGACCTCAACAATCGTATCTCGCTCGACTCTTTGAAGGACAACCTGGAATTGAAACTTGCTACTGTCATTAAGGAAGAACACGAAAGCATCTGCCGTAGCGACAAGCAGGTATTAGGTCTCAACGTGCTCGCACAGCTTCAGCAGGAATTGACCACTGACGATGCCATCCGTCGCTTTGCGCTCGACCTTGTTCGCCAAAGTGGAGTTTACCTTAAATTCAACGACAGCGAAATTCGCCGCGCGGTGAAGAACAACGAAAACCCCACAACAAATCCTGCGTCTGTGTTCCAGAAGTGCATTCTCGTTTCTATGCCTTCTCCCGAAGAAAACGACCAGCTTAAGGCTTTTGCCGACAAACTTAAGCAAGCCTTCTCAGAATCGTTCAATCAGGCAGAACAAGTCACTATCAAGGTATCGCAATCTTCACCCCGCAAGAACGAAATTTCTATTGTGAGCGTGATTTATTGCTTCCCCATGCGTGGCATTGAATGGCTCAGCACTTACCGCCAGCGCTATGAAGACTTGCTCAACACTGGCAACGAAGTGGCAGACCGCGACAACTCTATCCTCCTCCACGCAGAAGGCGACGGTAAAGACTTGCCCAACCTCTTCATCGCTGATGAATTGAAGCCCGAAGAATACTGGCCACACTACATGTTGGCGGCAGCACTTAATATCATTTCGAAAAACGATGGTGCATGGGGATATACCGAAACTAACAAATTTGGACGTTCAGTTTCTACTCCTATCTCAGCAGCCTTCGTTGACATTGTCGATAGTCCTAACCTCACAGAAGACTTGCGCGAAAAGATTATGCAGCGCGTGAAGGACCTCGTCAACGATCCCGAAATGACACGCGCTGATCGCGACAGCATCGAACAAGCAATCATCGACTTCGTAGGTAGCGAAATCGTACCTTCATGTGCAGCATCGCTTGCCGAACGCTTTGAAGGCTATGCAGAACAAGCTATCGCAATCATTAAAAAGTAACAAACAGAAAAACACATATAATATTAAAGAGTAATATGGAAAGAACAGCATATACTCCTCGCTCAAGCAGAGCAGGACAGCGCGCTGGCCGCACAGGCATTTGCTTAAACACAGATACATGCCAAAAGGCCAAAGATAAGGAAAGAATTGTAGTTCGTACGGGCGACTTTGTTTGTCCCGAATGTGGCAATGAGCTCCACGAAGTGAAAGAGCAGCCTAAGGGCCCCAATAAGATGTTGATTGGCGGTATCGTAGCGGCTGTTGTAGCTATCATTGTGCTTGTAGTATGCCTTATTCCATCGGGCGACGACGCTCAGCAGGAGGGTACAAAAGGAGAATCAGAAGTTGTTGAGACACCACCAACTGAACCCGAAGGAACAACTCCTGAAGAGCCCATTGTCGAAGAGCTAGATATAAATCTTCAGCAACCTGAAGCCACTCCTGGCATCCCCGAAGGTGCTATCCAAATGGAAGGTGGCTATTACGAAGGTGCAACGAGAAACGGTGTTGCCCATGGTAGCGGTATGATTACATACACTAAGGCTACAAAAATTGTTCCTTCTAAGGACTATGTGGCTCAGCCAGGTGAAACCGTAACAGGAACATTCCGCGACGGCAAACTTATGACAGGAACCTGGACACAAAAGAATGGCAACAAGGTTCGTGTGAACCGATAGGAAGCATTTAGACTTTCTGGTCTGAACGGAAGTTCGGGCCAGAAAGTACTTCTTGTTTTTGGAGTACGCGTCAAGTCGTTTACTCGCATTGCTATATTCTCACTCCTCGCTTAACCTAAATATTAAATCTGATGAAGCTTTACGGATATAGACTATTTATGGCCTGCATGTTGGGCGTATGCTCAATTTACATGGCTGCACAAACAACTTTCTCAACTGTAAGATTGAAGCAGATGGCTGAAAAACTGAATTTAGCGCAACTCGATACGCTGAAACCTTCAGTCCTCACGGATAGCTACACGTTTAAGGGCAACAAACTACATGTTGCCACCAACAAGCAGGGAGCTATCTGCCATATAGGTTATGCTATGGTGAATCCGGCATTGAGAAATGCCGAATTACTCCCGTTGCTGAACTTCGTAGAACGCTACTTGTTGGAACTTGATTTGCCTTCAGACTTTTCAAGAGGTGTGCGCCTCAATCGTGATAAGGTTGAATACAAAGCTGCGGCAAATGTCGTGCCTTCCAGCATTGGCTACAACGATGGTTTTGCCTATGAAGCCATAGAACTTAAAAGCTACCGCGTCATGTGGGAACGCGATGGCGAACCTTTGCTTACGCTAGCCTTTCCGATGGATGCTCAATTGCTATTGGGATGCAATGCAATAGAGCTCGAACGTAATCTAGTGAAAAATCTTTCGCTGACACCCAACGTAAAAACAAAGTTGTCTGAAATTAGCGAAGAAGCCCTCAAGGGTAGAAGTGACAGCTACCTCGATCCCTTGATTACCAATAAGATTTATGCCAATAAAAAAGGAGGGAAATACGAATTGGTTTACAACAATTCAAATATCCACCAGTCTGTGTGCAACTTTGCGCTGACAGGATACTCTCCAAGCGTCATACCCCTTAACCTTACGGTTGACCTTTACGGATATAACAAAAAAGAGCTGCAGCTTACTTACCCCCAACTCATTCGTCTTCTTAAGGAAGAAGGATGTAGCATCTACTTCGGCATAAAAACTCGCTCCGAAACTATGGTTGAGGGCACGCTCTTCGCAGTGCAAAAGAACTTGGGCTATTGCCATGTTGTAAAGCTCGACATTCCAACTTCCATCTTCAGCGCTCAGCCCGAAGGAAAAGTAAGTGCCCGCATCTATGCCTACATTCCGCAACACAACGTTTCGAGTGATTATTTTTAATCTGTAAAAAAACTTTATGAGATACGCTATTCTTTTACTTTTCTCTATCTTCACCATCGCTCTCTCGGCACAGCAAACGCCCGAAGAGCAGAAAAAGGAAATCAACCGCGTAAAGAAAAGTGCGGACTACCTCTATGGTGAAGCCACACTGCCTACAGAACAAGAAGCCAAGGACTTGGCCGAAGAATTACTCTACAATAATATTAATGAATACTGCGCCAAGGACAAGAAGCTCAGCCTTTCAAAGCAAGTACTCATTAATAACATAAAGGGCGTGTGGGGTGTTATCACCATGCCTCGCGGAAATATGGTGAGAGCTTTTTATTATGTGAAGAAGAAGGACCTTCAAGGGGTTGACAATACACAAGTGATGACCTTGGGCGAAGCTGGAAGTAACAACTATTCGGTGACAAAAACGCAAGCGCAAAATACGCTCACCTCACTCCTCGCTTCCGACATCCCCGTAGAAACAAAGCCCGACTTCCACCCCGTTGCTAAGGAACTATCAGCCATTACAGATGGTAAAGCCCTTATGGCAAAGGTGAAGGATTATCTTGCGGCTGGAAAAATCAAAACTTTCAAGAACTACGCCGACATACCCAACCCCGAAGCTTACTATATTATCGTTTTTGACAAGCAGCAAGCCATCAAGGCTATACTCTCGCCCGGCAAAGAACGCTATAACGTAGCAATAGGCAAGCCCGATGGTGTGCAAAATTATAAAGGTTGCGGCGGCAAGGGTATGCTCCTTGAATAGACCCAATTATAGACTTAGTGACATTGACTATCAAATAGAATAATAAAAATGAAAAAGATTATTTTAGCAATACTTATGGTTGTTATCCCCAGCATAGTAGCGGCGCAAACTATCAGTGTTACGCTCACTACTGACGAAGGATATGCACGCCCTGCTGCAGTAAGCAAAGCAGAGGCAAACCTTTCTAAGGTATTGACCGAAATCAACAAGGCTTATAATGAAAATCGAGTGCTTAACATTGTTGGACTACCGATGAACGACTTCGCTGTTGATGCGCTCACGATGCTTTGGGAAGTGGCCCACTTCTACGTTGACGACACCGAGGTGGTCGATCGTATTTGGGTGTTCGAAGGCAATGGCATTATGGAAGTGCAACACGTGCCCATCATCATCATGCCCGAAAACGGCGGCAATGGCAACGGCACGTTCCAGGATGCTGTAGTAGAGTTCGACCTATCGGGTAAGATTACAGACTTCCGCTTTGCTCTTGATGCGCAAGTGCGCGAAAGCATGACAAACTGCGGAAACGGCGTGGTGGATAAGGAACGAAGCATGCAAATCCTGCAATACGTAGAGCGATTTCGCACAGCTTACAACACAAAGGACATTAAGTTCTTGCAAGACATTTTCTCAGACGACGCACTCATTATTACAGGTAAGGTCGTGACACGTAAGTCTGTGCAAGGAGATGCCGTAAAGCTTGCTCCTCACGTCACCTACCAGAAACAAAATAAGACGCAGTACATCAACAATCTTCGTCGCGCCTTCGCTCGCAACCAATGGATTGATGTGAAGTTCGAACAAATTGCTGATGGCGGTAACTCAGGTTGCGGTGGCATCACACGTTCTGACAAGAATCCTAACCTCTACGGAGTGCGCCTCCGCCAGGAGTGGAAATCAAGTACTTACTCTGACGAAGGCTACGTGTTCCTACTTTGGAACTTTGCCGACCCCAACAAGCCTGAAATCACCGTCAGAACTTGGCAGCCCGAATACCTCGACGCAGCCAAGACCCAGCGCTTGCCCGAAGAAGAAATCTTCAGCCTCAGCACTGTTGGAGATTTCTAAAAAAACGTTGAAGTAGTGTTTTGCGTCTATAACAAAAGCCTAAAATCCTATGCTTAAAAAGATTCTAATTGCACTTGTACTTCTGATTTTGCCTTACGCACTCGCTGCGCAGGGCAACTTCATCTCCGTATCCATGCTTGAAGATAGTAAGGAGGTCAACACAGGTGGAATGTTCGTTGTGAGAGTTATCTCAAATCTTGACGACATTTACTTTTCCTGCAGCATCGATAATCTTCACTTGGAACAGCAGCGAAGCGAAGCCAATGAAAAAGGAGAATACACCTATGTCGTAGGTGCTATCATCACGCCTGAAATTGATGGAAAGACCGTAAAATTCTCCGTGCAGCGCAAAGGCGAGGTGGACCGCTCATTCTTCCCACCCAAGATATTGAAAGCCGACCGCATGTGTACATTCCGCGTCGTTCAACCCGAACAACGCATGAAGATATATAAGCAAGAGGGCGCCATGTCGAACGGTGAAAAGAACATCGGTTCGCTCGAACTTATCAGCTCCACTCGCGACGTGCAACTCAGCGGTGCTGAAGAACTCAAAATCAAGCGCATCTCTACTACAACGCTTGAGGGTGGTACGTACAAGGTGGTTTATCACTTTGATCTCGCACCCATGTTTGCAGCACGCGATGCTCTCACACAGTCCGAAGCTGCTGCGGAATATGCAGCGCTTTGCGAAAAGTTTGCCAAGCTCGACGAGGACCCCAATGCCATGAGCGACGACGAAATTGTGCGACATGAGGAGTTGGAGAAGGAGATAATTCCTCGTCTTCACGACCAGCATGCTCGCCTGGCATATGTAGTGCTTTCTACTGAAAAGTCAAACGAAGAAATCATCGACATTTCCGACTTTAGCTCAGCCGAAAACCGCTGCTATGGCGTGAAGGTGGAGTCGGCCAAGGAAGTTACAGGCTACACCGCCATCCTCGAACAAGCCCGCCTCTCTTACACCGACCGCAATTACAAGCAAGCCAAAGCCTTCTACGAGCAGGCCGCAGCCGACCCCAGCGCGCCCTCTGATGCTAAGGAAGTTTGCCAACAACGCATGGAGCGAATGCAACTTCTCCACGACCACGACAACTATGCGCGCACTGCTTTGGGCATTATCATTAAAGCGCAGAAGGAAGGCAAGAAACTCCCTGTTGAAGACATCGAAAAATACTTTGGCATCGCCCTCGACAGCTACAATGTGCTCTACAACAACACGAAGGATGAGTTCTACCTCCAGCGCGTGCAGCTCTGCGAGAAGAACTTGGCAAAAATAGGCTTTGTCATTGAAGGAAAAATCACCAAGACAGACTTCAGCCAGGGCAGATTGCACGAAACACCCCTACCCAACGTGAAAATCTATGGGCTCACTACTTACGTAAACGAAAAGGACGTGCGCTACACTGCAAAAGGCGACCTCTTAGGTACTGCCGACGCTCAAGGCAACTATCATCTCCAGCTCGAACGCGGAAAGTATAAGATGCTACTCTTCACACCTGCTCGCGGCGAGTTTAAGCGCAACTACCTTATCACTATTGACAAGGAGGCTCACACCACTAAGGACGTACGTATAAAAGGTTAAACCTACAAATCATTAAACTAAAACTAAAAAACTATGAATTTATTACGCTATCTGCTCAGCTTTTGCTTTATGCTGAGCATGACAATTACAGCTACTGCTGATGAAAAAGAACAAACGCTCGCAGAACGACTCAACATCACATGGCCCGATGATAAGCGCCCTGATGTTTCTAATATTATGGAGTTCGACGAATACGTAGCCGAATGCGACACACTTATGGATTCGCTCAAGGTTTACGTAAACCAGATTACATGGTACAAAGTGAGCAAAATCAAAGTTGTCAACGAAGACGGCACTACAAGCGAAATTCTTGCCGTGGTCGATGAAAACGATAAAGTACGCAACACCAGCCGTGCGCTCCGCCAGTACATGGACATGATTAGCTCAGGCACATCGCTCGCTGCTGGCGCTGTCACTATTACAGCCGCAACTGCTGCTGCTACCTCTGCGCTTGCAAAAAAGGGATTCAAAGCACTTAAATACGCAAAGTATATGACGGTGGGTCCTAAACTAGCAAAGGTGTGTGGAGAAGGCGTGCTCGACATTGTGAAGAACAGCCGCAAACAAGCCGCAGCCATCCGTGCGCTCAAGCAAAACTTCAATGAAAATGGCGAACTCATCAACCCCGATATGGACCTCAGCCAAATCGAGGGTCTCGACATCAATTCGCTTCCTACAGTTGAAAAGACGAAGGACCAGCTGACTGAAGAATTTGCTGCAGCCGTGAGCGAAGGTGCAGGCGAAGACATCAGCGACGAAGATATTGATGCGTTGCTCAATGGCTAAATAAAAGTTGATATATACAGCAACCTTATGGGGTTGAAGATTCATTACCCAGGGCAGGCAACCTATGGTGGCTTTGTCCTGGGTATATTGTTTCTGCATGAATGATATTGGATGAATTTGCGGTGAAAATTTAGTTTGTCTCACTCGTTGAAATGTTTCCGGATGGCAGTTGTACATTTTAGTAAACAAGTTGACGAGTAAACGAGTTGACGAGAAGCCATCCGGAGGGCAGTTGTACTCTGTACGTATTAGTTAACAAGTAAACGAGATGACTAGTTGACTAGAAGCCATCCGGATGGCAGTTGTACTCTGTACGCATTAGTAAACAAGTTGACGAGTAAACGAGTT
>JAZLDQ010000015.1:0-5956 GCA_045614785.1 Alloprevotella sp. | reverse complement strand
TTGAAGGCAGTAGAAGCTAAGCTTCCTGGTTTCCCCATCGTGCTCCACGGTTCTTCATCAGTTCCCCAGGACGAAGTTGCTACTATCAACAAGTTCGGTGGTGCTTTGAAGGCAGCTATCGGTATCCCCGAAGAATGGTTGCGTGAATCAGCTAAGTCTGCAGTTTGCAAGATCAACATCGACTCTGACTCTCGCTTGGCTATGACAGCTGCTATCCGTCAGACATTTGCTGAAAAGCCCGCTGAGTTCGACCCCCGTAAGTACCTCGGTCCCGCTCGCGACAACATGGAAAAGATGTACAAGCACAAGATCATCAACGTGCTCGGTTCAGACGGTAAGCTCGCTAAGTAATCTTACTTACAACTTATAAAAAATTTAAGGTGCCTCCCAATTGGGAAGCACCTTTTTTATTTAAGAGCAACAATTTTCCAACATTGTAACAAATTGAATACCAAGATCCTACTTCGTATTTTGACAAAATGTTCAATCCACTGAAGAAAAATGTTCAATGGATTGAAGAAAAAAAGTTTACATTCTGCTTACTTGATAGTGAATTATTATTATTCTTGAAGTGGTTGTGCCTCAGCATCCTTGCTTTCGATAGGTTTGATGTAATCGGAAGCACGTCCGGATGATATTACAGTTCGGCCAAGTTGACGCTCTAAGTCATCGCGGGTGTTCTTCGCAATCTGGCCCCCTGCTTGTGCTGCCTGCCGACTCTCTCTCATACCTTGCGTCTGGCGCTGGCGGGCTATTTCTGTTGTTGCAACTTCTGCAAGAGTATTAAGTGCCAGTTCGACATTAGTCATGTTGTCGCGCAGATTCTCTTTCGTCAGTCCCTTATGTCGTTTGTACTCGCCCGTAGTCATACCACTCCAAGCCTTAGTAAGGACATTGGTGAGGATGGCAAAGTCTTTCGACTCATGAATACCCGAGCGGTGCCACTCGTCTGTCAACTCCTTACGCATCTCAATGGAACGCATGCGCTCATTTATCCAACGATCGCTGTAGCCCTGACGACGGTAGTCCTCTACGGCCATCTGGAAGGTCAACTCGGGGTCTATCATCTGATCAATGCGCTGTGCACCTACTTCTGCCAACCATTTCTTTACGGGTTCTGCTTTTTTAGATGGTATTGACTGAATAATACGGAAAATTCCTTCAAGGTCAGCGGCTTGAGTTTTACGTCTTTTGCCGTCAGGAGCCTGCATTTCAACAGGGGGACAAATTGTCCCCCACTTGGATTTCAGTTCTGGGTCACGTCTAAGCATCTTCTTTATGTAATCACGTGGATTCACAGAATCTGTTAAGACCTGCACTATATCCGTTACAGAGAAATAGAACTTCTCCAGCTCTGCATCCCATGCGATGCGGACTTTTTTACCCTCAAAAAGTTGTATGGCGAAATTATCGTACATTATCAACAATCAAATGAATTTATCGTTGCAAAGTTACGACTTTTTCCACAAAGTATTGCTGAAATGACAGACTTTCACATGAATTCTTCACCAACACCTTCTTGTCATTTACCGAATAAATTCCAGTGGATAAAGTCACAATACTTTATTTACACAAAGACAGTACCTATCGCTTTACGAAGTATTAAATGAACAGCAAACCAAATGCAAAAGAGGCAAAAAGAATGAATAATATTAAACAATTAGCAGTTGTAGTAATGGTGAAATAATAAGTTTGGATAGTTTTAAGGTATGTTCTATAAATTAGTTTTATTATTTATTTGGGCAGATTCTCAGCTTGGTCGCTTTGCTTATCTTATTGGTCTTTTTCTATTTAACTCCTTGAAACGTAGCCCGCTACGCTTCGTCGTCATCAAAAAGAAAAATCTCAAAAAATCTTAAGTAAATATTTTGCCAATGAGCGTAATGAAAATTTATTTTCAAATTGCCGAGTGCAGCTAAATATTATGCAAATCGCCTCAAGCTAATTTATAAAACCTACCTTAATGGTGATTAGCAAAATATTCAATATATTCAATACATTTTTTATCCTCTCACGCAAAAAAAGAGGAGAAGGCATGCCCTCTCCTCTAATATCTCATATTCCTACTTCACCAACACCTTCTTGTCGTTTACCAAGTAAGTGCCAGCGGGTAAAGATAATGATTTTTCCCCTTGAAGCATTCCACTCCACACCGCCTTTCCTGTCATGTCAAGAATCGCTACTTTAACATTCTTGCTTGAAGTTACAACAAGTGTACCATTTGAAGCATCTACCTTTAAGTCGTCCGTAGCAGTAGCTTCCTTAATATCTGTTGGCACAAGAAGTTCCAACTTCATACAGTCGATATCAGCCATCCAACCTGAGTCAGAATAGAGTCGGATGATGTTATTGCCCTTATTAAGTTCGATTTCAAAATCCTTCTTAACGATATTACTCCAACTATTACCATTGATTGAAGTCGAAACAACTTCTACGCCATTTACGCTAATCTTGATGTTGCGACTTTCGCCCGTGATAAACGAAAGCGTCATTTTATATTTACCACCCGTTTCGCTATACACATTACGCCACTGAAGGTCATTGCTTGCACGGTTGCCCAACCATCCTACGATAGCACCACCCGAGGCTGAATTATTTTCTGTATAGATAGCAGTACCCTTTGATTGGTTATTCCAAAGTTCTTGATATTCGGAAAGCCATGCTGTTTCGGCTTCGTAAACGGTACGTTCAAGACGCTCAGTTGCTTCGAGCGTATAGATGCGCGTGCCGTGAGCGGGAACAGAAACCGACATCTGCGATGTATAACTTCCAACATCTGCGCGTTCGAACAGGTCTCTCACCTTCACTTCGCCAGCCAAGTCGAGCATATCAAAGTTTACAGTAACCTTTTTCTGTGCATTTGTAGGATTGTAAACCGCAACAGCACGCTTCTTGCCATAAAGTTCTTCTACATCCTTTACAAGAACATAACAACCGTTTTCCTTTTCTACCACATAAGCCTGAAGACCGAGGTTGTTTTGATTAAGCGCAATGAGTTCTTCATTTTGCATCAATTCCAAAGCATTGCCCTTAATATCATTGAGGTCGCAACCAATCAACAAGGGCGAACTCATAATGCACCACATGCCGAAGTGCGTCTTGTCTTCTTCCTCTGTCAAGCCACGGCCAACCTCAAGCATATCCATATCGTTATAGTGTCCGTAAGTAGTGTAGGCTGAAAGGTAAAGGCTCTGACCGATGATGCTCTTAATAGATTCCCAACCGAGGTAGATATCTTCCGTTGTGCGCCAAGAGTCAACGATGTCACACACCCAAGTGCCGGGGAAAGCCCAACGACAAATATTCCAGTTGATATTCTTCTTGTTCACGCCATTAATCGCTGCTGCAATTTCCTTATAGCGCTGTTCTTCGTCGAGGTCAAGCCCCTCAGCATTGTTACCGGCATCAGCACCACAATAATCCACCTTGATAAAGTCGAAGTCAAGTTCGTCAAAATAGAGTGCCATATCTTCAGCATCGTGACCGTAAAGCCCTACGCCAATACCAATGGTATCCTTGGGCTGTCCCCAAAACGATGCACAAGTGTTTCGACCTGCGTCCGAATAAATACCCGCCTGCAGGCCTTTACCGTGAATATAATCTACCAAGGGGCGAAGACCATTGGGGAAGCGTGTGGGGTGAATCAACAACTTACCATCTTTATCACGACCACCAAAGAAGCCATCGTCGATGTTGATATACTTATAGCCTTTTTCAAAGAAACCAAGATTGACCATGGCGTCCGCCTGAGTGCGCACCAACGAATCATTGATTTGGAAACCATAGGTGTTCCACGAACTCCAACCCATAATAGGAGGTTGCTCAGCACTTGCAAGCCCGCACATCATGCAAGCCAGGAAAAGTAGCAAATTCTTTTTCATATTTTTGCACTAATTTAATAAGTTTTTCAACATCCTCACAAATAGGAACATATATGCACCTACTCATTCTTTGCAAATTTAAGCAAAACATTCCTGATAATCACACTCTTTAACAATATTTTTCAAGGTCTCCCCCATTAGTATGTACCACATATAACGCAACATGGAAAAGATGTACAAGCACAATATCATCAACGTGCTCGGTTCTGACGGTAAGCTAACTAAGTAATCTTACTTACAACTTACAAAAAAAATTAAGGTGCCTCCCGATTGGGAAGCACCTTTTTTTTATTTAAGAGCTACAATTTTCCAACACGCGAAACGGGGAATGCAAAGTATAAAGGCGGTTTTTTAGTTTGCGCTTATTGCAACAAAGAAACCTCGCCTGTATTTACGTCATAGTACGCAGGTTTCACAAGGAGTTCACCCTTTGCCACCTTTTCTGCTATGTGAGGATATGCCATAATTCTGTCCACCTGCACCAGTGTGTGATGGTGGATGGCTTTATCAAGGCTGTCAGTCTTACCGACATACTCGCTCACGTCGCCACGGATGGTGCCAAGCAAGTGTGCTATGTTGCCGTGTTCATGGCCTCCTTCAGAAATTGCACCCGTAACTCCACCGCAGGAACCGTGTCCGAGAACAAGCAACACCTTGACACCCAAATGTTCGATGGCGTAGTCAACACTACCCATCACCATTTCGCTGTTCACGTTATTACCGGCTGTGCGAATAACGAAAATATCACCGATACCCTGGTCGAACAACAATTCCACAGGCACTCGCGAATCGGAACAGCCTACGACTGCCGCAAACGGAGCCTGATGTGGGGCTGTCTCCTCTACTCTGTCGTGATCACAATGCGGATTCGCGCAATTTTCACTGACATAACGCTCGTTTCCGGCGAGCAGTTCTGCCAAAGCTTCCTTTGGCGTAGAAGGCACTGATTCTACAGGTTTTTGACACATGGTGAAGGTCATCGCCATTAGGGTGAGCCCCAAAATATTTAGAACCATTTTTTTATTCATAGTCATTTATTATTTACTTTTTTGTTTATCTAATCCGGATAATATTCGCTCATGTTATTCAGATACAGGTTGCCATAGTAATCCGGGTTATAGACCATTACGTGCGAACCATTGGTTTTGTCGAAGGCATGGAGGTAGAGGTCATAGATAACCGACTGCGGATTGCGCTCTAACTGCGAGAGGATGGACGAGGTAAAGGTGTTGGAAAGATACACCTGCAATTCGTTGTCGAAAGCATCCGCCTTGGAGGTTTCGTAGGGATTGGCTGCGGTCATCAGCAGTAAACCCGGAACGCCCGCACAACCCTGCGCTACGCCACCTGAATAACAGGTTTCAATGATAGCAAACATCTTGCGATAGTGCATATCCGAGAACATCGAACGGGCAAAGTCGGCACTCACGTCCTCCGTGTCTTTCCATTCCCAACCTTGCTGCGTGCCGTGTCCGCTCCAGAAGAACAGCACATTGTCGTTTGCACTGCTGCGCAAGGTCACAGGAAACTCCTCAGATGGTTCGCCCGTCAGAATCTGCTTCAGGTCATCAAGCGTAAGGTCGCCCAAGCGGTAGTCAATCTGCACACCTTCATACAGGTTGCTGCCCGACACTTCTCTGCGCACCACCCCCTGCAAGGGGTTGCGTTCGTTATAGGCAATATCATCTGCCATAATCAGAAGGATATGGTCATCGTCGTAGCCTTTCGCTTTCAAAAAGTGGTACATGCCGAGCACATCTGCCTGGTGGCGATAGTTTTTCCAGCCTTCAGATGCTGCCACGAGCACAGCATAGTTGTCCTTCAGTTCGGGGTAATTAATCACCTTGCCGTTGCCGTCCATAGTCTGCATGTGTTGCTTCTTCCACTCCCATGCTGCCACAGGCGAAGAAGCATGACCGCCACTGTTGCGGCTATAGTAATCGATGATTACCATCTTACCCTTGTACGTAATCCAATGGGCATACGACGTAGAGCGGATGGTGGTGTAGTATTCTGAATTAAAATCCAGCGTACCCGTTGCGCCGCTCAAAGCCGGTGTGCCGCCTGCCATGATT
>JAZLDQ010000014.1:0-34051 GCA_045614785.1 Alloprevotella sp. | reverse complement strand
TTCCAGCATACGACCGACAATCATATCGTAGATGGTCATATCCTCATTGGACATATGCTTGGGCAATTCACCTGTGATGATAATGGCGTGATGGTCCGTTACCTTTGAGCCGTCCACGCTACGGCGTGTCGGTTTCTTGATTGAGAGTGCATAGAGACTCCACACCGGACGGTTCTTCAAGGTCTGCAACAGTTTCGGTATCTCGGCAAAGACATCTTCCGAAATATAACGGCTTCCCGTTCTCGGATAGGTGATGAGCTTCGCTTCATAGAGTTTTTGGGCAATGGCAAGTGTCTGTTCAGCCGTGAAGCCGTGCTTGCTGTTGGCATCCTTCTGAAGAGTGGTAAGATCATAGAGCAGCGGTGTATCTTCTACCTTCTCCTTACTGACTACTTTCGTTAGGGTGGCACTGCGTGTCCCTTTAACCTTATTATATAGTTCCTCCGCAACAGCCTTGTCCCTGTATTTCTCATCGGAGTCGAACTTCACGACTGTACCGTCCTTATGCTCCGTACCGAAATGCAATTGATGGTATGTTTCGGGAGTGAAACGCTTGTTCTCCCAAAAACGCTTGCACACCATAGCGAGTGTAGGAGTCTGCACTCTGCCGAGTGAATAGGTGCCACGACCTGCGGCAAGCGTGATGGCTTGCGTGGCGTTAATACCTACCAGCCAGTCGGCTTCGCTGCGTGCTTTGGCAGCATAGTACAGATTATCATACTTGCTACCGCATTCAAGGTTCTTCAAGCCCTCACGGATAGCCTTGTCGGTAAGTGAGCTGATCCAAAGGCGGTCAAAGGGTGTGGCACAGCCTATATATTCATATAGGTATCGGAAAATCAACTCACCTTCACGTCCGGCATCGGTAGCCACGATAATCCTGTCGCTCTCGCTGAACAGACGGGTAATTACCTTAATCTGTTTCATTACTCCGGCATCGGTCTTATAGCCCTTGTCGGTCTTGACCTGTCGAGGAACAAGGGTAAACACCTGTGGTATGATGGGCAGGTTTTCAGAGTGGAAACCTCTGATACCATATCCTTCGGGCAGGGCTGGCTGTACCAAATGCCCGAATGCCCAAGTGACATTATAGTCGTTACCTGTGAAGTAACCTTCCTCTCTTTCCGTTGCTCCTACGATACGGGCAATCTCTCTTGCCACGGATGGCTTTTCTGCTATGATTGTCTTCATTGTCTTTTTTCTTTTCGTTTTACGATTCTACTTTTGGATTTAGTGGTGGTCGGGATTACATCTTCACGCCCTTGCTTCGCTTGGGCTGTTGCTGCTCTCCCTGTTTCTGCTCCTGTTGCTGTTTCTTGTCGTCAGGTGCAGTCTGTCCCTGCTTCAATGGCTCCTTCACATGTTTGGTCGCTTCATTGGTCTTGCCCTCGTTGTTCACGGCTATCTGCGTGCGGCTCTCGTTTGATGGTGCGACTTTCTGTGCCGTGTCGGGATTGTTGTTATAGACATACGGGCGACCTACCTCACGATTGAACTTCAGGTACATCGTGGCTTCCTTACCCTGTGCATCAACGACCTTTTCAAGTTTGACGGTCTTTCCGGCTACATAGTCGGCTTTCTGCTGGTCATTGAACTCCACATTCTTCCATCTTTCGATAGGTTTTATCTCTCCGTTCTTCAACCAATTCTTCTTGTTACGTTCTAACTTCTCTTCGGCTGTCTCCTGTTTCTTTTCTGTTTCACGCTTTTCTCCCTGCTGTTGTCGGTTGCCGTCCACGGATTGCCTGACGCTTTGCCCTTTGGGAACGAACTCGATACCTATTTGCTCGACATTCACCTGCAAGGTGGCTTTGAACTTGCGACCGTTGGAGAGCTGGATTTCCTTGTCTATGAGTGGTGCTCCCGTTTTCAGCAAGTCCATTTCGGGCTGGCTCAACTTCGTGTTGCCAATGGTATCTTTCCATTTGATACGGCTCACGGGAATGCTTGTGATTTCGTTGGTCTGTCGGTCGATGCTCACGTATGAGGGGATAATCTCTCCTGTACTCTTGTCCACCAAATCGGCGACACGTCCCATGTTACCCGTTTCACGGAGGTTCCTTGCATCCTCGGCACTGAACTTATACCCCTTGAACTCCTCTTTCAGATTGGCTTCCTTCTGAATGAGGTGGGGAACAAGGCGGACACTGCCGTCCTCCTGTTGCTTGAACGACAGTCGGGCTGCCGTCTCAAACTTCTCGTCACCGAAAGTGGGTGTTACCGTTACCAAGTTGGACTTGCCGTAGTTGAGCATCTTCTCCAAGTCGCCTGACTTCTCCAAATCGTCACGGCGGATGCCCCAACGCTCTTCCAACTGTTGCCAATTGATCTTACTCTCGTCAATGGGCTGATAGCCCTTACGCTTGCCCTCTGTTTGGGCTTGTTCCTGTTTCTCTTCGTTTTCCTTTTTCATTTCTTCTTTGTTTTGAGGTTCTACACTTTTTGTCTGCTCTGCCTTGACTATGTTTTCGTACTCCGAAATATCGACCTTGTGCGGTGCAAGCAGTTCCTTGTTCGCTTCGGGATTCTTCAGCAGCTCTTTCATAACGCCGATAAGGTGTTCCGCCTGGTCTGCCGCCACACGGTAAAAACCGAAGCGGCTGGGTTCCTTGCACTGCCGGACGAAATTCTTGAAGAAGTTGTCCAGCACACCGCCGTGTCTGTCGAACTGAAGGAAGTCCTGTGCATTCTCCGCCTTGGCGGGTGTGCGTTTCGGATTGCCGTCCTTGTCAAGTCCGGCTACTACGCTGATTTCGCCCGTCTTCTCATCACGGACAATCAGCACGTCCTTTTCTTTCTTTTTCTGTTCCATTGTTTTGAAATTTGTTATTTGGTTAGTTTATGAAGGCAGGTTTCGTAAAACGCTGCATCTCCTTTTCTGAAAATCTCTCCGTGTTCCTTGATGAATTCCCGCACGTCAGACACCTTGTAGTAACTCTTTCTGCCTATTCTTATATAGGGCAGTATCTTCATGCTACGGTAGCGTTGCAGGGAACGCTTGCTGAATTGCAGGAGCATACACAAGTCTTGATTGTCAAGTAGTCTCTCACCATCCACAAGCGGTATTTCCATCACATCGGAATTGTCCTTCTCGTACTCCTTGCGGGCAAGCATCGCTATCAGTTTGTCCTGACGGTCAAGACGGGTGGTAATTTCACGCACCCACATCTCGAATGTTCTCTTATCCAGTGCATCCATAAGTTCAAAGTTTTTTCATTGTGGGTATTCTTTTTCCCGTTCGCATCATATAGTTCTGCTTGAAATCTTCCAGACGTTTCGGGTCACAGAACACAATACTGCTTCTTACCATTCGCTCAACCTCTGACAAGGAGTAGCGGCAGTTGCCACGAACCATGTAGTAGCTGATTTTCTTCTCGCTGCGGAGTCGTTGCAGGGTGCGTTTGCTTATCTGCAAGAGTGCAGCTACCTGTTCATTGTCAAGAAGTATTTCGGTATTCTCTTCACTCATTCGTTTCTCACTCTTGCGGACATAAGCGGCAATGCCGTCTATCTTTTCCATCAGCTCCTTGTAGGCTGTACTTTCCATCTGAATTACTTCCATATCATGCTCTTGTTTTTCGTTTCTGATGCGAATTTCGGGGATTTCCAAGAGGGCGTTTAACAACTCACTAATGACTCACGGAAGATTTTCTTGAATTTGTCCGGCTGTTGCACCGTCAAGTGTGCCAGATACGGCAACAAGGGTGAGAAAAACGCAGAATCAGCATATTGCAGGCTACTTTTGCAGCAAACAAATTTTATCGCGTATGGAAGTAGTAACTATTGAGAAAAAAACATTTGAAGCGATGCTCACGGAGATGAGGTCGCTGACAGAGAAGGTTTATACCCTGCAACACAAGTGTAATGAGAAACGATTGGCACAATGGCTGGACGGTCAGGAGGTCTGCTTACAGCTCCGCATCAGTCCACGCACATTGCAGACCATGAGGGATAACCGTCTGATTGGGTACACCCAAATCAACCGCAAGTTTTACTATTCTCCCGAAGAGGTTGTAAGACTATTGCCATTGGTAAAGACAATGTTTCCCAAGTAAGAATTTACAAACCACTAAATCCAAAGTAGAATGATGAACAAGAAAGTATTGACATTGGATGATGAGCCTATTGCCTCCATCTACTACACTATGAAGGAGTGCAACAAGAAGATGGGCACGATAATCCGTGAACACCGCCCATTGATGGACGGTAACCGATATTTGACAGACAAGGAGGTGTCGCAGATAATGAAGGTAAGCCGCCGTACCTTGCAGGAATATAGAAATGCTATGACCTTACCTTATATTCATTTAGGCGGTAAGGTGCTTTATCGGGAACAGGATGTTCAAAAACTTTTGGCGGACAATTACAAGAAACCGATTAACCATAATACTACCTAAAACGAAAGACGGACAATCCCAAATGCGAGATTGTCCGTCTTTCGTTGGTTGCTACTCAGCAACTATAACCACCGTTAGGAATATGTATGTAGAATTGCCGTTCAGATGTTTTCTTCTCATACACCTTACTCACAATCCATTTGCGGAAAATGTCGGTGTAATAGGTATTCAGTCGGAACGCAATGGGAATTATCATTTCCAATGAATAAACATCTGCTGTATTTCCATTGTCCAAACAGATATACTTGCAAACTTCGTAATCGTTGAGTATATCAGCCTTTCGGATAGCCTTTATAGCACTGACAACAGCCGTACCGCTTACATTGAATACCTCAGCAATTTCCCATACCGTCATCCATATTCCGTTACCCAATTCGTTATCTATATAGTTACCTGTCGGGGCAGTGGTAACGATTACCGCTTTACTCTCTATTTTTATGATGTTCCGTTTCATAGCAACCTCCTTCTATAAAGCATTAGCAACATACTCTTCGATATTTCCCAATCGTGTAGATAGGTTTTCCATATCCTGATTGAGTTTCTCTTTTGTAATTTTGGCGTAAATCTGTGTAGTGGTAATGTTCTTGTGTCCGAGGATAGAACTAACTGTTTCAATGGGCACGCCATTGGTTAAACAGATTTCAGTTGCCATTGTATGGCGGCTCATGTGCCAGGTAAGGTGCTTGGTGATCCCGCATCGCTTGGCTACGGCACGAATGCCGTACAGACAAGTCATGTAATGAGGTACGCTGAAAATCTTGCCGTCTTCACGGAGTCCACGATACTTTTCCAAAATCTTCTTTGGAATATCCAGCAAGCGGATATTGGATTGTACTCCTGTCTTTTGTCGATTGATGCTTATCCAAAGGTGTTCATCAAAATAGGTGCGGATGTTCTCTTCCGACAAGTTACGCATATCCGAGAAACTCAATCCCGTGAAGATGCAGAACACGAACAAATCACGATACAGTTCCTGCTTGGCATTCTTTAATTTCCCGTCCATCAGTTGGCGGATTTCATCTTTGGTAAGGAAACCTCGTGTTGTCTCTTCCTTTTTAATTTCATATTCACGGAACGGATCTCGTGTCAGCCATTCGTTGTTGATAGCTATTGAAACCATTGTACGGAGTGGGCAGGTGTAAATCCAAACAGTGTTGTTGCAACAATGTTTTTCTGTTCTGAGGAACATATCAAAATCGGTAATGAAAGCAGGTGTCAGTTCTTTCAATGCAATGTCCTTTATATGATAACGCTGATAGAGAAAATCTTCCAAATGCTGATAGACATTCACATACTTCATATAGCTGGACTTTGATTTCAAGCCCGCTTCATATTGTTTCTTGTAGTCTTCATTGTGTTGTTTGAAGACTTGCATCAGTGTATGGCAACGATGTTCCAAACCGAGAAAGGCATTCTTCACTTTTTCGGCAGTAACATAGTTATCCCTGTCCATAATCTCACGGTAGTGCTTGTTGATGCTCACACGCATATTGTCAAGCATACGGTTGGCTTCGATAGCGGCTGCACTGCGTCCGATGGCACGACCACTTTTTGTATCCCATACCTTTGGGTCAATAGTAATCTTGCAACTGAACTGCGTTTGCGTTCCATCTACTGTGATTCTACCCATTACGGGTACTGTTCCGTCTTTTCTTGCTGCCTGTCTTTTCAGGTAGAAGATAGTTGAAAATGTACTCTTCATAACTGCTACTTTTTTTAGGTTCAAAAATACTTTCAGTAGAGTTATGAGCCGTTACGCAAAATATGTCGGAACACCGCAAAAGAAACGGTAACAAATGAACTTTAACCGTAACCCATCATTTTTTTAGGAACAATTATCAAAAATCGCTATAATGCAATAGTTTACATTGCTGAACTTCCGTATTCTTCCATCTGTTTCATGTGGTAACGGATAGGTTACTCAGCTTTGGAATAACTTGGCATTACGTTGGTTTTTACTGGCATTCCTCCAAAAATCAGAATTTCACAAAACCCCTGTCTGCCAATTATTTTGCCCCAAATTTCTCTATTCAACGAATTATATGTAACTTTGTTTCGCAAAGGAGGAAACTACGGTTTCCTCCTTTTTTTTGGCTCAAAAATAGCAAAAAAGACCTCAAAGGTCGTTAAAAATTCTTCAAACATCGGAGAAACGACATCAAAGATCTTTCCTCCTATCTTGTATGTTGCAAATTTTACTCCCAATTTTGCTCTCAAAACCTCCAAATTCGAAGAAAAATCAAAATAAATCAAAAAAATGCATTCTTTTAAGCAGGCTAAAGCGCAATGTTTTTTAGAGTACAGATAACAGAGTACAGAGTACAACTGCCATCCGGATGGCTCTCTTGTCAACTCGTTTACTCATCTACTTGTTTACTAATGCGTACAGAGTACAAATACCATCCTGAAGGCTATCTTGTCAACTCGTTAACTTGTCAACGAGTTTGCTCATTCGTGTAGTTTCATCCGAAAGACTCTCTCGTCAATTTGTTAACTGGTTAGCTCGTCAACTAAAAAAAATAAATAGGGAGCTGCCATCGCAGCTCCCTATACGTGAGTGGGTATGTCGGTTTAGAACATATTAGCGGGGTAAACGCCTTCTTCGCCGAGCTTAGCAAAGCGTGCTACTACTTCGGGGCGGTCTTCGGGGTAAGTTACGCCGAACCACTGTGATGTAGTGTCGAGTACTTCGCAAGTTGCTGTTCCATCGTTGATGAGCTTATCCACCATGAGGGGAATGAAGAACTCGCTCTTGAGGTTTTCCATGTTCTTAGGGTCAGCGAGGAATTCCTTGAAATATTCTACTGAGTGCTGGAAGTAGTCGGGAGTGAAGCCCCAGAAGTTCATAGAAACGGGAGTGTTGTCAGAGATTGCCACCCATTCTTCGTTTTCGTCCTGATACTTTACAACGCCGTCGAAGCGCTGAATCTTAGTGCGTTCAACAACTGAAGTGAGGAGGTTTTGCTCGTTCTTTTCGCAAACACCACGGCTTACTGTACCTGATTCAGAAAGTGTGTTGCCTACACGGAAACCAACCATTGCATATTTGCCTGTAGAACCTTCGGGGAGTTCAGAGAGGAACTTACCCATTACCTGGAATGCGTCGCGATCGTAGAAGTCGTCGCAGTTGAGCACGGCGAAGGGTTCCTTGATAACGTCCTTACCCATCATTACGGCGTGGTTTGTACCCCAGGGCTTCTGACGGTCGGCGGGGCAAGTGAAGCCTTCGGGGAGTGCGTCGAGCGCTTGGAAAACGAGTTCGCAAGGGATCTTGCTTTCGTACTTCTTAAGAACGATGTCGCGGAAGTCCTGTTCGAAATCCTTGCGGATAACGAAAACGAGCTTGCCGAAACCAGCGTTGATAGCGTCGTAGATACTGTAGTCCATGATAGTTTCACCATTAGGACCGAGCTTGTCGAGCTGCTTCAAACCGCCATAGCGGCTACCCATACCTGCAGCGAGGAGAAAGAGAGTAGGTTTCATGTTTTAAAGAAAAAATAAGTTTTATGTGAATATATTCTGTTTTTCTATTTGCCTAGTAGCATTAACCTTTAATGTGGTTGGAATTATCGCAGTTAGCTTGCTTTTTTATAAAGTCGTCCATTATCTCCATGCCCTTTTGAGTAGCACAGCCTCGGAGGTAGGTGAATACGGTGTTGAATAGCACCTCGCTGGGGGTGTAGTGTGTGGCAATGGAGTTTTGCTGCATAAGTCCGTGAAATCCTGCCATCATGTCGTAGACGAGTTCGAGGTTGATGTCGCTTCTGAAGATTCCCTGTTGTTGTCCTTCTTGAAGCGCTTTGATGGCGGTGCATCGCTGCTCTTGTCTGCGCTCTTTGAGTCGGCTTGTGACTTTAGGGTAGCGATTGATGTCAACGAAGAATGATGGATTTACGTTGTCGATTTCCTTGAGTTTTAATTCAAAGTCGTAAAGGATAATCTCCAGAATGTTGTTGGCTGAGGGGATGAACTCCTGTAGGCGCTGACGGGTCCAACTTTCGATAGCAAGGAGGCCGGTGAGCAGCAGCTCTTCTTTGTCTTCGAAAACTTCGTAAAGGGTGCGCTTAGAGATGGTGAGTTCGTGGGCCAATTCGTCCATAGTGACATTTTTGATGCCTCTTTGTAAAAACAACTGCATGGCAGCTTTGACGATGCGTTGGCGCAGTGCGTTTGAATCGGTAGAACTTTTCATCGTGGAGTTGCAATAATGACCTAGCAAAATTACAAAAATTATGTAAATGAACGTTGAAAGCAGTGAAAACTTTGCTGCGAATGTGACTTTTTTTGCACAAAAGCTTGAAATGTGTGTTGGATGAAGTGGAAAAAGAGTAAATTTGCAATTCACTAAAAAACTAAACTAGATGGGGATATTAAGGATTAGGCTTATGGGTTATAGTTGTTTTATCATTACTTGACTTTCCTAAATCCTTATATTTCTCATTTAAATTCACAACGATTATGGTAAAGATTACAAAAGAAGCAGCATTGCTTTATCACTCTCAAGGTAAGCCTGGTAAGATAGAAATCGTTCCTACCAAGCCTTATCGCACTCAGACGGACCTTTCGCTTGCTTACTCTCCTGGGGTGGCTGAGCCCTGTTTGGAAATTCAACAAAATCCTCAAGACGCATATAAGTATACCAACAAGGGTAATCTCGTGGCTGTAATTTCTAATGGTACGGCTGTGCTTGGGCTTGGTGATATTGGTGCGATGAGCGGAAAGCCTGTGATGGAAGGTAAGAGCCTTCTGTTTAAAATCTATGCAGGTGTTGATGCTTTTGATATCGAAGTGGATGAAAAGGATCCTGAAAAGTTTATTCAGGCAGTAAAGGCGATAGCTCCTACCTTTGGGGGTATTAACCTTGAAGATATTAAGGCGCCCGAGTGTTTCGAAATTGAGCGTCGCTTGAAAGAAGAACTCGATATTCCTGTTATGCATGACGACCAGCATGGCACAGCTATTATCTCGTGTGCGGGGCTGCTGAATGCTCTTATTGTAGCAGGCAAGAAGATTGAGGATGTTAAGATTGTGGTGAATGGTGCGGGGGCAGCGGCTATTTCTTGTACGAAGCTCTATTGTGCCTTTGGTGCACGCCATGAAAACATCGTGATGCTTGACTCTAAGGGTGTTATCTCAAAGGATCGCCCAGGTCTTAATGCACAAAAGTTAGAATTTGCTACTTCACGCACAGATATCCACACGCTTGAAGATGCTATTAAGGGTGCTGATGTGTTTGTAGGGCTTTCAAAGGGTAATGTGCTCACTAAGGATATGGTGCGCACGATGACTGATAAGCCCATCATCTTTGCGCTTGCTAACCCTGTACCCGAAATTTCTTACGAAGACGCTAAGGAGGCTAATCCCGAAGTGTTGATGAGTACGGGTCGTACGGATTATCCCAATCAGATTAACAACGTAATCGGATTCCCCTACATCTTCCGTGGTGCGCTCGACACGGCAGCTTCTGCCATTAATGAGGAAATGAAGATGGCGGCGGTACGTGCAATTGCAGATTTGGCGCGTCGTCCGGTGCCCGATATCGTGAACCGTGCTTATCAGGTGCGTAACTTTACGTTTGGCCCCGACTACTTTATTCCTAAACCCGTTGACCCACGCCTTATTACCGATGTTTCGATGGCGGTGGCTAAGGCTGCAATGGAAAGTGGCGTGGCACGTAAGCCTATCACTGATTGGCGTGCTTATCGTCAGCAGCTCCGCGAGTTGATGGGGCAAGAAAGTAAGCTCACGCAAAACCTTTACGACACTGCTCGCCTTGATCCTAAGCGCGTAGTATATGCTGAAGGTACACATCCCAAGATGCTTGAAGCAGCCGTGAAGGCTAAGGAAGAAGGCATCTGTAAGCCGATCCTTCTTGGTAACGATGTGCAAATTCGCCAGATTGCTGCAGAAATGGATCTTAGCCTTGAGGGTATTGAAATCCTCAATCTTCGTGATGAAGCAAAGGCGGCTCCTATGCGTATGCGCTATGCAGAGGTGCTTGCAAAGCGCAAACAGCGAGCTGGTTATACCGTTCAGGAAGCTATCGATAAGATGTATGAGCGCAACTACTTTGGCATGATGATGGTGGAGATGGGCGATGCTGATGCATTTATCACTGGTCTCTACACTAAGTATTCTAATACTATCAAAGTGGCGCATGAGGTGATTGGTGTGCAGCCCGGCTTTAACCATTTTGGAACGATGCATATCATCAATTCAAAGAAGGGAGTATATTTCATTTCAGATACTTTGATCAATCGTCATCCCAACGAAGATACTCTTTATGATATCGCTAAGCTAACTGCTAAGACTGTACGTTTCTTTAATCGTACTCCTGTAATGGCGATGGTGTCATATTCTAACTTTGGTACGGATAATGTGGGTTCGCCTACAATGGTACATAAGGTAATTGAGCGTATGCATGCTGATTATCCAGACCTCGCTATTGATGGTGAAATGCAACTTAACTTTGCTTTCGACCGCGATTTGCGCGATGATCGTTATCCTTTTACACGTTTGAAGGGATTGGATGTTAATACGCTTGTATTCCCTAACTTGACTTCTGCTAACACTAGCTACAAGATGATTAAGGGGATGTCTGACGATTGTGAAGTAATTGGTCCTATCCAAATGGGGTTGAACAAGCCAATTCACTTTACTGACTTTGATAGCTCAGTTCGTGATATTGTGAATATTACAGCTGTGGCAGTTCTTGATGCAATTGTCTTGGAAAAGAAAGTACATGCAATAGGTGAATAGAATTTAAGGTTCTATTAAAAAAGTATAAGGTGGTGGGTCATAATGTTTGACTCATCACCTTTATGTTTTGTGTGTAACGATGTGTGTATGTATGAAAGGTCTGTTTTATAAAGCAATTAGTTTTTTATTTCATATTGAAGCAGGGGATTTTTTTGTTGAATAATTAGGTGGTCTGTCACTATTTTTGTGTAAATTTGCAAAATTAGTGATGTGTAAATAATAAGCTGCATCAGTTTTAGTTGTATTTTTGATTGATTTTTTTCTTATGAAGAAGGAGTATAGCGGGCTATATGACTGATGAATAAGGAGAAAAGCAGCAAAATGACAACTGTAAATAAATACAAGGGAAATGAATATTATAAAACTGATTCAGGTTATTTTTTACATATCACTTAGATAATTGTATGCCTGCGATTGTAGGCGTAGAAAGTTGAATATTTCTTTAGCGTGTGTTTCGCATGAATGAAAAAATAACGACAACGTTGCTTGAAAATATAATAACTCCGACAGACCTCCGTCGATTAGATATAATGCAATTGCCACAGGTTTGTGCAGAGTTGCGCGATTTCATCTGGAAGGCATTGGCATGCAATCCAGGACATTTGGCATCAAGTTTGGGGACTGTTGAGTTGACCGTAGCTTTGCATTATGTTTTTGATACACCAAACGATAGATTAGTGTGGGACGTTGGACATCAAGCTTATGGGCATAAGATCTTGACGGGCAGACGTGAGCGATTTGACACTAATAGAAAATTGGGTGGGATTAAGCCTTTTCCTTCTCCGTTAGAGAGTGAGTATGATACGTTTGCTTGTGGTCATGCTTCCAATTCAATATCGGCTGCTTTAGGCATGTCAACTGCAGCTTTACAGCAAGGTGATAAACATCGTAAAGTTGTTGCTGTGATTGGTGATGGTGCTATGAGTGGTGGTTTGGCTTTTGAGGGATTGAATAACGTGTCGGATACGCCCAACAATATGCTTATCGTCTTGAACGATAATAATATGAGTATCGACCGAGCAGTAGGGGGAATGAAGCACTATTTGATGCAACTACAAACTAGCTCTACATATAATCGTTTGCGTTTTAAAATAGCGCAGAAGATGACGGAGTGGGGGTGGTTGAACGAAAATAGACGCCGCAGTATCTTACGTTTTAATAATTCTGTGAAAGCTTTGCTTACCAATCAGCACAACGTGTTTGAGGGGATGAATATACGCTACATTGGTCCTACTGATGGACACGATGTTGTAGCATTGGTGAGAGTGCTTCGAGAAATTAAGGATATGAAGGGGCCTAAGTTGTTGCATCTTCATACAGTGAAGGGTCGTGGCTTTAAACAAGCCGAAAAGAATCCAACAGTGTGGCACGCACCAGGTCTTTTTGACGCCGAGGATGGAGAACGTTTGAAGCAACCTACTGAGGGCGTGCCACCAAGATTTCAAGACGTATTTGGTGAAACTTTGTTAGAGCTGGCTCAAGCTAACAATCAAATTGTTGGAGTAACGCCTGCCATGCCTACGGGTTGCTCCATGAATATAATGATGAAGGCATTGCCAGAACGTACGTTTGATGTAGGTATTGCTGAAGGTCATGCTGTTACGTTCTCGGCAGGTATGGCTAAAGAAGGGTTGATGCCTTTCTGTAACATCTATTCGTCCTTTGCACAGCGAGCGTATGATAATATTATTCATGATGCAGCGCTGCTGGGTTTGGATATGGTTATTTGTCTTGACCGCGCAGGTATTGTGGGGGAAGATGGGCCTACTCATCATGGAGCTTACGACCTCGCTTCGTTGCGAGCAATCCCTGGGTTGACAATTGCTTCGCCTTATGATGAACACGAATTGCGCCATCTGATGCATACAGCACAATTGCCAGGAAAGGGAACGTTTGTCATTCGTTATCCGCGAGGTAATGGAAGACTCGTTGATTGGCGTTGCCCGTTAGAAACAGTAGAAATCGGTAAAGGGCGTAAGATGAAAGATGGTGAGGATTTGGCTATCGTAACATTAGGTCCCATTGGAAATATAGCCAGCGATGCTATCATAAAGTATGAAGAGGAAAACGCAGGAGTGAAAATTGCTCACTATGACCTTCGCTTCTTAAAACCCTTGGACGAAAAGTTACTTCATGAAGTGGGCCAAAAATTCAAGCGAATTATTACGCTTGAAGATGGTTGTCTCAAGGGCGGTATGGGTAGTGCATTGTTAGAATTTTTTGCCGACAATGGTTATACTCCTCAGGTCGTGCGTTTGGGTATTCCAGATAGATTTATTGAGCATGGCAGTGTGCCTGAGTTATATGACATTTGTGGTATGGACGAGTGGCATATTCTTGACGCAATTAAAGGTTGCTTGGCTCGAGACCTTTAAGGTGGTTTCTATAAATTAGCTTGAGACGATTTTCTTAAGTTTTATGAAAATTATCATAGCAGGTGCAGGTGCTGTTGGTACCCACCTTTCCCGACTTCTTGCTCGGGAAAAACATGAAATAACGCTACTCGACGAATCAGCTGCAAAGCTAGATGGGTTGATGGGGAATATGGATATTATGACGATGGTCGCATCGCCAACCTCTATTACCGACCTACGAGAAGCTGGCGCAGAAAATACAGATCTTTTTATCGGAGTAACTCCCGATGAAGCTCGCAATATGACCTCTTGCATGCTTGCTCATAAGTTGGGAACAAAAAAGACTGTAGCGCGTGTGGACAATAGTGAATATATTTCTCCTGAATTTCGTGCTTTCTTTAAGGAAGCAGGCATTAACTCTATTGTTTATCCCGAAATGCTTGCAGGTAAGGAGATAAGTCATGACCTCTCCCGTTCGTGGGTGCGTCAGTGGTGGGAATTTCAAGATGGAAAGCTTATTCTCCTAGGCGTTAAAGTGCGCGAGAATTCGAGCATAGTAAATACACCGCTTAAGGATTTTAGTAAACCTACAGATCCCTATCATATTGTTGCATTAAAACATGGTGCAGACACGCTTATCCCTCGTGGTGATACTTGCATCACTCCCAATGATATTGTTTACTTCATGACGATGCCAGAGCATCTCAATATGATTAAAGAGTTAGCGGGAAAAGATGGATACAAGGAGATTAAGCATGTGATGTTTCTAGGAGGAAGTTCGACAGCTATTCACACCATTAAGAATATGCCCAAGTCAATGACGGCAAAGGTTTTTGAAACCGATCCTAAGCGTGTTGAAGAGTTAGCGGATATCTTTCTTGAAGAAATTGATGAAGGACAAATCACTATTCTTCATGCTGATGGGCGCGACATTAACCTTTTAGAAGAGGAAAATATTGCTCATACGCAAGCCTTTGTGGCAACGACTGAAAATTCTGAAACTAACATTTTGGCATGTCTTGCTGCAAAGCGTTTGGGCGTGAGAAAGACTGTTGCGATGGTTGAAAACTCCGACTATATAGGTATGGCTGAAAGTTTGGACATTGGAACCATTATCAATAAGAAGACTTTTGCAGCAAGTCATATTTATCAAATGATGTTGAAGGCCGATGTAGCTTCGCTAAAATCGCTAACAATTGCAAATGCTGATGTGGCGGAAATTAAGGTCGCAAAAAATAGTCGTGTCACTCGAAAACTTATTCGTGATCTTCGTTTACCTTTTAATACTACCTTAGGAGGTTTTATTCGAGACGGTAAATGTTACCTGATTAATGGGAATACACAATTGCAAGAGGGCGACGTTGTTGTAGCCTTCTGTATTGAAGATGGTATCCATAAATTGGAAAAGTTCTTTTCCTCAAAATTCTCGCTCGAAGATTTGTTTTAAGTTAGTTAACGAGTAAACAAGTAAATGAGTAAACAAGTTAACAAGTTAACGAGAACCTTGCGGGTTATAACTCGTTTAAATCTCAAACCATCTTGTATTCTCAAACCATCTTGTTAACTCGTCTACTATAAACTCGTCTACTATAAACTCATTTACTATTAAATGATTAACTTTCGGCTTATTGCTCACGTTATCAGCTCTTTGCTTTTGTTAGAGGCGATACTTTTGTCTGTTGCTTTTGGAGTGGGGGTGTATTTTAATGAGACAGATTATGCTACATTTGGCATTCCTATAGCCGTAACTTTAGTGTTGGCTTTCTTACTTTTTCGCTTAGGAAGAAAAGCGGTAAATAAGTTAGGACGTCGTGATGGATATTTGATAATCTCCTCTACGTGGATAATTTTCTCTATCATAGGGATGCTTCCTTTTCTTATAGGAGGGTGTACGTCTAATATCTCACATGCGTTTTTCGAAACGATGTCGGGGTTTTCAACGACAGGAGCGAGTGTATTTACCAATATAGACGCTCTCCCGCATTCCATTCTTTTTTGGCGCAGTATGACGCATTGGATAGGGGGGATGGGTATTGTTTTCTTTACAGTTGCGATTCTTCCCACAATAGGGAGTGGAGACCAGAAGCTTTTTTCAGCTGAGTCAACTGGCTTGAAAATTGGCAAATTACATCCTAAAATTTCAACTACTGCGCGCTGGCTTTGGAGTCTCTATCTTATCCTTACAATAGCTTGTTCTACGGCCTACCATCTTGGAGGCATGAATATGTTCGATGCTATCAATCATGGACTTTCCACGGTTGCAACAGGAGGTTTCTCAACACACCAAGCCAGCATAGCCTACTATAATAGCTCAACAATTGAATATATAGCTGTCGCATTCATGCTTCTTGCGAGCGTCAACTTTACTTTGCTTTACTTATTCTTGATAAAGATGAGGTTTCGCGAAGTGTTGAAAGACGCGGAATTACGCTTCTTTATTTGCACTGTACTCCTTTCTACGGTGTTTATCGCAAGTACGCTCATGATTGCGCATGACGGCACGTTTAGTGATTCTATCCGAAAAGCGCTGTTCAACGTAGTCTCCATATCTTCAACAACGGGTTTTACGACTGACGATTTCATGTTATGGCACCCTTGCGTTTGGATGGTGATAACAATGATAGGAATGATGGGAGCTTGTGCTGGTTCTACAAGCGGAGGGCTGAAATCCATCCGTGTGCTTACCGCTTACAAGATATCTTTGTGTGAATTTAGACGCAATCTTCATCCGAAGGCGGTGTTCCCCGTACGTATCAACCACACTATCATCACCAATGAAATGAGTCGCACGATTTTCGTATATTTTGCGATTTGTGCAGGACTGCTTGTATTTGGTACGGGTGTACTTGCCGCATTAGGAGTTCCCATGCTCGATGCCGTTGGACTGAGTATTTCCTCATTTAGCAATATTGGGCCTACATTAGGTCATGCTGTGGGCCCACTTGACTCTTGGGATGCCATTCCGGATACAGGGCTTTGGGTGTGTTCCTTCCTCATGCTCGCAGGGCGTTTGGAAATATTCTCATTGCTTCTCCCTTTCTTCCCCGATTTTTGGAAAGAAACCTAAAAAGTTAGGTTAGAGGTCGCATCGCTTGAAGGTTATAAGCGGCATCCGCTCTGCATAGTCCTTAAAACCTAAGACCTCACAACCTTAAAACCTCACAACCTCAAAACCTTATAACCTCAATAAATAATGAAAAAAATTGCAATCACTATGCTTCTTGCTACATCATTAGCAGCCTGCAACACTCCTGAAACTACTGAGGGAGGCTTCAATTACACAGATGAGAAATTTGCTGACATTCAAATGCTCCGCTATCAAGTGGATGGTTTTGAAGAACTTCCCCTCAAGCAGCAAACACTTATTTACTACCTCTCTGAGGCTTCATTAGCAGGTCGCGACATCTTGTTTGACCAAAATGGTCGTTACAATCTTCGCATCCGCCGTATGCTCGAAACAGTTTACACTGATTTCCAGGGAGATCGCGAAAGCGCAGACTTCCAGGGAATGGTTACTTACCTCAAGCGAGTTTGGTTTTCAAGCGGTATTCACCACCATTATGGTTGTGAAAAGTTTGAAGCAGGCTTCTCTCAAGACTTCTTCCGCGAAGCCCTCAAAAGCGTTGATTCTGCGAAACTTCCTTTAGCTGAAGGTCAGACGGTTGATCAACTTTGTGATGAAATCTTCCCTATTATTTTCGATCCTACAGTGATGCCCATGCGTGTGAATCAGAAGGATGGTGAAGATCTTGTCCTCACTTCTGCTGCCAACTATTATGGTGAAGGTGTTACACAGAAGGAGGCAGAAGCTTTCTATGCAAAGATGAAGAAGCCTGGCGACACACAACCCATCATGTATGGTATGAACAGCCGACTTGAAGAAGACGAGAAGGGTAATCTTTATGAAAACACATGGAAGGTAGGCGGTCTTTATGGTTCGGCTATTGAAAAGGTTGTTTATTGGTTGGAAAAGGCAGTGCCCTTTACTGAAAACGAAGCCCAGGCCAAGGTTATCAACCGCCTTGTTGATTACTACAAGTCTGGTGACCTCAAGACATTTGACGAATACAGCATCCTTTGGTTGCAGGACACATTGAGCCAGGTTGACTTTGTAAATGGCTTTACAGAAAGCTATGGCGATCCCCTTGGCATGAAGGCTTCATGGGAAGCTCTTGTAAACTACAAGAACCTTGCAGCCACAGCTCGTGCTGAAAAAATGAGTGAAAATGCTCAGTGGTTTGAAGACCATGCGCCCATTGCTGATGAGTTTAAGAAGGAAAAGTGTAAGGGTGTATCTGCAAAGGTAATTACAGCTGCAATCCTCGGTGGCGACCTTTATCCCTCTACAGCAATCGGTATCAACCTTCCCAACTCAGACTGGGTTCGTCGCGATTATGGTTCAAAGAGCGTAACTATTTCGAATCTTACTGGTGCTTATGCACAAGCATCTGCTGGTAGTGGTATGAACGAAGAGTTTGTTGTTGACGATGCTACTCGCGAAATGATTAAGAAGTATGGTCACCTCTGTGACGACCTCCACACTGACCTTCACGAATGTTTGGGCCACGGTTCTGGCAAGCTCGCTCCAGGTGTAGATAGCGAAGCACTCAAGGCTTATAGCTCAACTATCGAGGAAGCGCGTGCTGACCTCTTTGGTCTCTACTACGTTGCTGATGCTAAGATGGTTGAATTGGGTCTTACTCCTGATGCAGAAGCCTATAAATCGCAATACTACACTTATATGCTCAATGGTCTTATGACACAGCTCGTGCGCATCAAGCCTGGTTTCACAATCGAAGAAGCTCACATGCGCAATCGCCAACTCATTGCACGTTGGGCGTTTGAACATGGTAAGGAAAACAACGTTGTAGAACTCATCAAGCGAGATGGTAAGACTTACGTGCAGATCAACGACTATGAAGCGCTCCGCAACCTCTTTGGAGATTTGCTTCGCGAAATTCAGCGTATTAAGAGCACAGGCGACTTTAACGCAGCTCGTGAAATTGTAGAAACTTATGCAGTAAACGTTGATGCCGAACTCCACGAGGAAATTCTTGAACGTTACGCTACGCTCAACCTCGCACCTTACAAGGGCTTCATCAACCCCGTTTACAACGTGACTTACGACGAAGCAGGTAACATCACTAAGGTAACTCTTGACTATACAGAAAAGTACGACGAGCAGATGCTTCGCTACTCACGCGATTACAATTTCTTGCCTGATGTAAATTAAAATTTAAGGTGTAAGGTTTTTAGGTTATGAGGTTATAAGAACCATTCGGCTGCATTTGCCTCATAACCTTATAACCTTACAACCTTATAACCTCATAATCTATGCAATCCATTCTCATCACTGGTGGCGCTGGATTTATCGGTAGCCACGTTGTTCGCCTTTTCGTGAACAAATACCCAGATTATAAGATTATCAATCTTGATAAGCTCACTTATGCTGGTAATCTTGAAAATCTAAAGGACATTGAAAATGCTCCTAATTATACCTTTGTACGTGCTGATATCTGTGATTATGAAAAGATGTGTGCACTTATGAAAGAGCATGCCGTAACGGGCGTCATCCACCTTGCTGCCGAAAGTCATGTTGACCGCAGCATTAAGGACCCCTTTACCTTTGCACGCACTAATGTGATGGGCACACTTTCGCTCCTTCAGGCTGCGAAGGTTTATTGGGAATCCCTGCCCGAACGCTACGAGGGCAAGCGCTTTTACCATATTTCTACTGATGAGGTGTATGGAGCACTTCAGCTTAGCCACCCCGAAGGTATTACCCCTCCGTTTACTACTACGGCTTCATCCGAAGAGCATCATTTGGCATACGGCGAAGATTTCTTCTACGAAACGACTCCCTACAACCCTCATTCTCCTTATTCAGCTTCAAAGGCAAGTTCCGACCACTTTGTGCGCGCCTTCCACGACACGTACGGAATGCCTACTATCGTGACAAACTGCTCGAACAACTACGGCCCCTATCAGTTCCCCGAAAAGCTCATTCCCCTTTTCATCAACAATATCCGTCAGCGCAAACCGCTGCCCGTTTATGGCAAGGGCGAAAACGTGCGCGACTGGCTTTATGTCGTTGACCACGCACGCGCCATCGACCTCATTTTTCATGAAGGAAAGGTGAACGAAACTTACAACATCGGTGGGTTTAACGAGTGGAAGAATATTGACATCATTCACGTCATTATCAAGACCGTTGACCACCTCCTTGGCAACCCTGAGGGACATTCGCTCGACCTCATCACGTATGTCACCGACCGCGCAGGCCACGACCTTCGTTATGCCATCGACTCTACGAAGCTGCAAAAGGAACTCGGTTGGGAACCCTCACTGCAGTTCGAAGAAGGTATCGAAAAGACCGTTCGTTGGTATCTTGACAATCAAGAATGGATGGACCGCATCACTAGCGGTGCTTACGAAGAATATTATGCCGCTATGTATGGTTCAGGACGATGAACGATTATCGTTGGGCGATTAGCGGCTACACTAAAATTAAAATTTGTGAACAAAAAAACAGAGTACAACTCCATCCGCAGATGGTAGTCGTACTCTGTTTTTTGTTACTTGTATTTTAACAACGTCTTAGAGCGACGCAATGAATTCCTGCATTTCTGCCTGATGAGCTTCTACGCTTTGGAGGAGTTTGAACTGTGCCTTTGAGCGTACGAGGTTGTGGTCGGCATACTGTGTCTTGTAGTATGTGTCGCCGTTGATGTAGTCAGCAAGGAAACGCACTGTCTGCATGTAGGGGAAGAGCGCTGCAGCGTAGGGAAGGTTTTCCACTTCGATAGGAGTGATGAACGACGCTGCCGACTTGAGGTAGCCCTTTGCAAACGACTTGAAGATTTCCATGTTGAAGTTTACGTTGTCGAGATCCTTATCGTCTTCCTTACCAGTGTTGGCTGCTGAGCGGAGGTAGTCGCCAAAGTCAGAGAAGATGAAGTTAGGCATCACAGTGTCGAGGTCGATAACGCAAAGCACGTTGCCTTCCTTGTCGAAGAGGATGTTGTCCACCTTTGTGTCGCAGTGGCAGATGCGCTTGGGGAGCTTGCCTTCACGGTGGAGGCGTTCGCCCTTACACATTTCTTCAGCACGCTTTTCGAGTTCGTCAACGAGCCATTGCACTTCAGCCAAACGGCCAGCCTTGTTTTCAGCTACAGCTTCGCGGAGCTGCTTGAGGCGGAATTCCATGTTGTGGAAATCCTTGATGGTTTCGCCCAAAGCTACGGGGATGTCTGCGAGCATTGCCTGGAAGTTACCGAATGTTTCGCCCACGATGTTTGAAGTTTCGGGAGTTACAGCTGTCATTGACTCAGTTTCGGGGATGAACACCATTACGCGCCAATACTTTTCGCCGTCGAAGTAATAGTACTTACCATCCTTTGCGGGTACGAAGCTAAGCACCTTGCGATCTACGTCGGGTGTGCCTGCTGCTTCGAGCTTTGCACGGATATGCGAAGTAACAGCAACGATGTTGTTCATAAGCATATCAACATCGGGGAAGATGGCGTTGTTCACGTGCTGGAGCACATAGTCGGGCGCATCGCCTTCAGTTTTTACGCGATAAGTAGTGTTGATAAGGCCATTGCCGAGAGGAGCTACTTCAATTACATTTCCTTGAATGTTGAATTGCGAAACGATAGTGTTCATTGGAGTATAATTTTTTAGAATGAATAATATTTTTTTGCGATAGCTTTTAGCAGTCTTCATAGGAGGAATTGCCATGCGCTATTCATCTTTATATGATAGGCAAAGTTAGCATTTTAATTTTATACGAGGCAAATAAAAGGGAAAAAACTTTTTTCATGCTTATTGCTGCAGTCAATTTGCATAGTTTTCTTTTGGAGCCCTCAATATTAATAGTCGATTGTAACTTAATTCTCCTCCTGAGTTAGCTAATCTTTGTCCACATCTTGGCTTGGCGGCCTGAAGGGTAGGGTGTTCAAAACAGTCTCATTATTTTTACAATATAAAGAAAACACCTTATTGTTATAGGTTGATAATCTTTACACCAATCGTCTTTTTTTTCTAATTGCGAAATATTTTGACAAAACAAAGACTTCCCCCTTAGCGCAAAACCGGGCATTTTAGGGCGCTCAGATAACAAAATAAAGGGTAAGCCACTTGCACCTGTGGATAACTCCGAAAAATGCGATTTGGATTTCGCTCAATTCTGTTGTATCTTTGTAGTACAAACGGGGAGGCCTGGCGGTCTCCCCTATTTTTTGCCTAAAAAATGCAAAAACTACCTCAAAGGTAAGAAAAACTACCTTTGAAGTACGAAATTTTACATCAAAGATAGTTTTTTGTACCTCCGACTTTGTTGATTTTTCATCCCTTCCTGCTCAAACTATCCACCATTTCATCATCGCGAGGTCAACATTTTGTAACAATATAAAGATTTTTACTTTTTGAACACGACTCTTCTAAATAAGAAGAGTAATATTGCGAAATATTTTGACAAAATAGTTTATAATAAGTAGAGAAAGAAGGGGGGCGGCGTCTGTCCTAAAGCTAATCGTGGACACATTTATTTTAAGGTAGGTTCTATAAATTAGTTTTGTTATTCCAATGTTTTTTGGGTTTGCTTTGGTCTTGCTCTATCACTTAGCTTTTCTGCGATGTATGCTGCAATTGCCTATAATTCGTAGTTACAAGTCTATTTTTTTGCGTTAAATAGGAGCGAGGTTTGCAATATTTCAGTATTTTTGCCGTTAATTTATTTGCTTCATCCCGTAGAATGAGGGGTGAATATTTTTAAGACAATGTTATTATGATAGAATATATACGTGGTGAGCTGGCTGAGTTGACGCCTACGATGGCGGTGGTAGAGGCGCATGGTGTGGGCTATGCGATGGCCATCACGCTACAAACCTATACGGCGCTTCAGGGCAAAAAGCAGGTGTTGCTCTATGTGTACGAAGCGATACGCGAGGATGCGCATGTGCTCTTCGGCTTTGCTACACGACGCGAACGTGAATGCTTTGAGTTGCTTATCTCGGTGTCGGGCATTGGCGGACAAACGGCGCGCATGCTACTTTCGGCCTTTTCGCCTGCAGAGTTGGCTACTTTTGTGCGCGATGAAAATGCTTCGATGATTAAGAGCGTGAAAGGTATTGGTCCTAAGGCCGCTCAGCGCATTATTGTGGACCTAAAGGATAAGATGCCGCTTGATATGACAATAGATAGTGGTGCAGGAGGTATTAGTTCTTCGGCAGCAGAGCAAGTGGCCCCACCCGAGGTAGTGAAGGAGGCTGTGGCTGCGCTCACAATGCTTGGCTTTGCACCCGCACCTACGCAGAAAGTAGTGATGAAGATTGCTAAAGAAGATGCAACCCTTCCTGTGGAGCAGATTATCAAGCGTGCGCTGAAAATGCTTTGATGTTATTAGAGTACAATAATTAGAGTACAGATAACAGAGTACAGAGTACAAATCCATCCGGATTGACTCCTCACTCCTCTCTCCTCAATAGTAAATAAGTTGACAAGTAAACGAGTTAACGAGAACCATCTGGATGGACAACTCACTCCTCTCTATTCACTCCTCACTCCTCTCTACTCACTAATTTCTACTTATTAGAGTATAACTTACAGAGTAAAGAACGATTAGCGAAATCTCTGGGATAAACTGCGTTCGAGTCAAATTATCTTGTTTACTCGTCAACTCGTTTACTTGTCTTCTTTATAATAATTCCTTTGAACATTAGAAAATCTCACATATTTGCTTTGAAGTGCAGCATTATAGCGTTGTGCTTTGTGGTGGCTCTGTCGATTGCGGCGGAGCCTTTGGCTTATGTGGTGAAGGGAAGTGCCAATGTAGCTGATAGCGTTGCAATTGATACGACTACGGCAACGACTCGCTTCGGAGTAAAAAGAACATCTACGCAGGGCGTTGACGATCGTGTTTATACGTCAGACTTGCGTAATCCGGAGAATCTGAAGGATGATGTTGAGTATGACGAGGCTACTGGCACTTATCGCTATGGCACAAAGCTTGGGGATGCTTGGTTGGCACCTCCGTTCTTTATGTCGAGCGATGAATATCTGAACTGGCAGTCAACTCGTGCTCACAAAAAGTATTTTCGCGATAAGAATAAGGAGGAATATCGTGCAAATGGTAAGAATAAATTTGATTTTACCGACTTGCAATTCAGTCTCGGTCCGCTCGAAAAGATTTTTGGCCCTGGCGGAGTGCGCATCAAGACTACAGGTTCTGCCGAGCTGAAGATAGGGGCGAATATGCGTAATGTTGACAACCCCTCGCTCTCGGAGGAGAATCGCAAGGTGTTTAGTTTTGACTTCGACGAAAAGATAAATTTGAACCTTAATGGTAAGGTGGGCGATAAGGTCAATATGGACTTTAACTACAACTCGGATGCCACTTTTACTTTTGACACTCAGAGCCTTAAGCTACGTTATGAGGGTAAGGAAGACGAAATAGTGAAGCTTGTGGAGGCCGGTAATGTGAGCTTGCCTACCAATTCTTCGTTGATACGCGGTGCTTCTTCGCTTTTTGGTGTGAGAGCGGACTTTCAGTTTGGAAAATTGAAACTTCAAACGGTTGTTTCGCAAAAGAAATCCTCAACGAGTTCGGTGAGTTCAAAGGGAGGGGTGCAGCTTACTGACTATGAACTTGCTGTGGCTGACTATGATGAGAATCGCCACTTCTTCTTAGCCCACTTTTTCCGCAATAGATATGACGATGCGATGAGCCATTTGCCCAATGTGATGAGCGGTGTGAAGGTGAATCGCATTGAAGTGTGGGTGACCAACAAGTCAGGAGCTACAACGAACATTCGTGACCTCGTGGCATTTACAGATATGGCTGAAGCACAAGTTTATAACACAGACTTTTGGGCTTCGGCTGGAGTTTCGCATCCTCATAATGCAGCGAATACGCTCTATTCGCAAGTGTCAAATTGGCTTGCGGCTGGTCGCGAAGTGACACAGATAGCACCCATGCTTGATGCTCAAGGACTTGTTGGTGGCGAAGATTATGAAAAACTCGAAAATGCTAAGTTGCTGAGTTCTAATGAATACGAAGTTAATGAGGCATTGGGCTATATATCGTTGCGCACAGCTTTGCAGCCCGACCAAGTGTTGGCAGTAGCGTTTGAATATACTTACAACGGACAGATTTATCAAGTAGGGGAGTTTTCTACGGATATCCGCGAAACGGATAAGAGCCTCTTGGTCAAGACGCTGAAGAATACGGCCAACACCCCTCAGATGCTCAACTGGGACTTGATGATGAAGAATGTTTATTCGCTTGGTTCGACATCGGTGCAGAGGGATAGATTTCGCTTGGATGTGAAGTATCTGAGCGACACGACGGGGGTGTACCTTGCATATTTGCCTGAGCCAGGGTTGAAGGATAAGCGTCTGCTCCAATTGTTGGGACTTGACCGTTTGGACAATAATAACCGACGTAATCCCAATGCATATTTCGACTTTGTAGAGGGCTATACGGTGGATGCTTCGACGGGTAGAATCTTCTTCCCTGTGGTAGAGCCTTTTGGCGAATATTTGCGCAAGGTGATTGGCAATGACGCTGTGGCCGACAGATATGTGTTCCAGGAACTTTACGACTCTACAAAGACCGTAGCAAAGCAGTTTGCAGAAAAAGATAAGTTTATTATTTCAGGTCAGTACAAGGCTTCGAAGGCCAACGAAATATCTTTGGGAGCAATGTATGTGCCCGAAGGTTCGGTGGTAGTAACTGCTGGCGGTATGACGCTCACAGAGGGTGTGGACTATACAGTAGATTATACTTCGGGAATTGTTAGAATTTTGAATCAAAGCCTATTGGATGCAGGCACAAATATTGATGTTTCGCTCGAAAGCAACACGAATTATGGCATGCAGCGAAAGACGATGTTTGGCGTAAATTTCCAATACGACTATTCTAAGGATTTCCAATTCGGAGGTTCGTTCCTTCATTTGGGCGAAAAGCCTTTGACCACCAAAGTAGCAATGGGCAGCGAACCGTTGAATAATACGATTTGGGGACTGAACTTTGCGTGGAAGAAGGAGAGCCAGTGGCTCACAAATATGGTGGATAAATTGCCATTGCTGAGCTGTAGCGCTCCGTCGTCCATACAGTTGTCGGGTGAGTTTGCACAACTCATTGCGGGGCAGAACTCCGATTCGCAAGGTAATGCTTCATATATTGACGACTTTGAAAATTCTGAAAGCTCGATTGACGTTTCCAATCCTAAGGAGTGGGTGCTTTCGAGTGTGCCTTCTATGTTCCCCGAAAGTCAGTTGAGCAATGATATTCGTGCAGGCTATAACCGTGCGCTGTTGGCATGGTATTATATCGACCCGCTCTTTACACGACGTTCGTCATCGCTCACACCAGGGCATATAAAAGGTGACCTTAAGCAACTTTCCGACCCTGATGTTCGCGAAGTTTATCAATCGGAATTGTTCCCCAACAAGTCCATTAATTATAAAGAGTCGGCAACGTTGAATGTGTTGAACCTGGCCTACTATCCCGATCAGCGCGGTCCTTATAATCTCGATCCTAACTTGAATGCGGACGGTCGATTGTCGGCACCTCGTTCACGTTGGGGAGGTATGATGCGTCGTATCGATAATAGCGATTTTGAGGAGGCAAACATAGAGTACATCGAATTTTGGATGATGGATCCCTTCATCAAAGCGCGCGAACAAGGCACAGACCTTTCGGGTGAACTTTATATCAACCTTGGTGAGGTCTCTGAAGACGTATTGCGTGATGGACTCAAATTCTGCGAAAGCAGTATGCCTACAGATGGAACAAATATATATACGGAAAACAACTGGGGACGTGTATCTTCTACCAATAGTACTGTTTATGCCTTTAACTCTGCAGGTAATACGCGTGGCATTCAGGACGTGGGTTACAATGGTTTGACTTCCGAACAAGAACGTACATATCCTGCTTATCAGGAATATCTGCAGCAGGTGAAAGCGCGTGTTCGCCCAGAAGTCTATGATTCGTTGTGGCAATCACCCTCGGGCGATAAGTATCATTATTTCAGAGGTTCGGATTTTGATGCTGCCCATATGTCAATCAAGGATCGCTATCGTTTTATCAACAATCCGAATGGCAACTCCGTGGCGAGTGAGTATTCTCCAGAATCTTACAGCACGACTTATAAAACGACACCTGATGTAGAGGATATTAATCAAGACTACACGCTGAATGAATACGAGAAGTATTTCCAGTATTGCGTGAAGATTCATCCTGCAGAGATGGAAGTCGGACGTAACTTCATTGTTGACAAGCGTGTGGCATCTGTTAAGACGCGTGATGGTCAGACTACTGAAGTGTCATGGTACCTGTTCAGAATTCCACTCTCAGACTATGAAAAGCGTCAAGGTAATATATCCGACTTCTCGAGCATTCGCTTTATGCGTATGTTTATGACAGGTTTTGAAAATCCTGTTGTGTTACGTCTTGCTACGCTTGATCTCGTGCGTGGTGATTGGCGTGTGTACGAGCGTTCGCTTTATGCGGGTCAGTCGCCAGCAGCGAGTGGCGATTTGAAGGTGTCGGCTGTAAGCTTTGAAGAGAACAATGAGAAAACACCTGTCAATTACGTGCTTCCTCCAGGAATTTCCCGAGTAATCGATCCAGGTCAGGAACAAGTGTTGCAGAACAACGAGCAGTCGCTCTCAATGGTGGTCGAAAATCTTTCAACGGGCGATGCTCGTGCGGTGTATAAGCATGTGAGTCTTGACCTCCGCCGTTATCGCCATTTGCAAATGTTTGCTCATGCTAAT
Source organism: Alloprevotella sp. (assembly GCA_045614785.1). Classification (GTDB taxonomy): domain Bacteria; phylum Bacteroidota; class Bacteroidia; order Bacteroidales; family Bacteroidaceae; genus Alloprevotella. The sequence continues at coordinate 6,756 of JAZLDQ010000014.1, read as the reverse complement.
GCGCTGACTGGTGATGAGTCGCTGCAGGATGGAGATATGAGTATCTTTGTGCGTTTGGGTTCTGATTATAAGAATAACTTCTATGAATACGAAATTCCCCTGACGCTTACACCAGCAGGACTTTATGCCTCGTCTGTGCAAGGACGTGAAGCTGTTTGGCCTTATGAAAATATGTTGGACATTGACTTGACGGTACTTACCGACGTCAAGCGCAATCGCAATCGACAAAAGGCACTCGGGTTGGCTACTTTCTCAGAAGTTTATTCAGAGTACGACCCATCGAATCCGAATAATAAGGTGAGCGTCATGGGTAATCCCACGTTGGGCGAGGTGCGCACGATAATGATTGGTGTGCGTAATAATGCGCGAGCTGTGCGTAGTGCCGAAGTGTGGGCCAATGAACTTCGTCTTCAGCAGTATGCCAACGAAGGAGGCTGGGCTGCTAAGGCTGCGATGAACCTGAAACTCTCAGATGTTGCAACTGTCAATGCTATGGGCCACATGGAAACTATAGGTTTCGGCGGACTCGAAGAGACTGTTGATCAGCGTCGTGATGATGATTTCTATGAATATAGTGTTACGGCAAATGTGCAGCTAGGGCGCTTCTTGCCTGAAAAGGTGAAGCTCACAGCACCACTTTATTATAGTGTCAGCAAGCAAGTGAGTTCGCCCAAATACAATCCGCTTGACACGGATATGACCATGGACGATGCATTGGCAGGCTGTGCTACAGCTCATGAGCGCGATTCGATTAAGAATATTGCAGAAAAGGTAGTCGAAAATAAGAACTTTTCTATTTCAGGGCTGCGCTTTAACATAGCCACAAAGAGCATGCCCATGCCTTACGACCCTGCAAACTTCTCTGTGTCGTATGCTCATAGCACTAAAAATACAACGGGAGAGACAACCGTATGGGAAAAGAATCAGCAGTGGAAATTTAATTTCAACTATTCTTACTCCCCCAATTTCAAACCTATCGAGCCATTTAAGAAGAGTAAGAACAAGTCACCCTGGTTTAAGATTTTGAAGGACTTCTCTTTGAATTATGTGCCGCAGAATGTAACGTTCAATGCAGATCTTAGTCGTAGCTACTATGAAATGCAGGAGCGCGATATGGAGAATTTGGAAAACAAGTCGTTGCCCTTGACATGGTCGAGCGACTTCTTCTACAATCGAAATTTTGCGTTGAGATGGGACATTACTAAAAATATTCAGACGAACTTTAGTTCAGCTACAAATGCTGAAGTGCAGCAACCCTATACTCCTGTCAATAAGGATTTGTACCCCGATGCTTATGCGGCTTGGAAGGACTCTGTTTGGACAAGCATTAAGCACATGGGTACACCGCTCACTTATCAGCAGCAATTCAGTCTTTCGCTGAAGCTTCCGATTAATAAGTTGCCGATTTTCGATTGGCTTACTACGTCAGCCACTTATTCAGCAAGTTATAATTGGACGCGTGGGGCTGATTTGGACGACGGACGTTCGTTGGGAAATACGATTGCTAATTCAAGAAATTTGAATCTTACAGGAGCACTCAATATGGAGATGCTTTATAATCATTCGAAGTTCTTGAAGAAGGTGAACAAAAAGTTCTCTGCAAGTTCGCGCAAGTCTGCAACGCGTGAAGTTGAAAAGAAAGGCTTTTTGCAGGAGGTGACACTAAAGCCCGATACGACATTGGTACTTAAACACAACCAGCGAAGTAAAAAGTTGCGTGTCACAGCCATTCGTCCTGATGGTTCGAAGTATCAAATCCGTTATCGTGTGATTGACAACAATAGTGTTGAGATCTTAACGCGTGACACGTCTCGAATCAAGCTGGCCATTAATCCTCGTAAACCTCTCGAAGAGCAGTTCTGGTATAAGGCTGCAGAGCGTACATCGCGTGTGTTGATGGCGGTTCGTAAGGTGAATATTAGCTATAAAAACACCTATAATCTTTCTATCCCAGGCTTTTTGCCAAACGTAGGCGATATGTTTGGTCAGCGGAGTGGGGGGGGATTAGCGCCAGGTTTGGATTTTGCTTTCGGCTTTGCTGATGAAGGTTATATAGCTAAGGCTGTTGACCGAGGTTGGCTTTATTGCTCGGATAGTATTGTAACACCTGCAGCTTCCAGTCAGACAGAGGATTTCCAATTGAAAATGACGTTGGAACCTTGGCCTGCTGTGAAATTAGACCTTTCGGCGTCTCACAATCGAAACAAGTCGCAGAGCATTCAGTACATGTTTGCTGGAATGCCAAAGAATCAAACAGGTTCTTTCACGATGTCAACGATTTCGATTGGTTCGGCATTCGATGGCGTAGGTTCTGCAAGTAATGGTTATCGAAGCGCAACATTCTCTAAGTTTGTTGGATTGCTGGATAAGTATAGAGCAAAAGCCGAGGCACGCTATGTTGGAGCAATTTATCCCGAAGGTACAGCCTTGGCAGGGCTGGAATACAATGCTGCAAACGGAGGGGTAAATCAGTATGCCTCAGAAGTAATGATACCTGCATTCCTCGAAGCTTATACAGGCAAGAAGGATTGCGACATTTTCCCTTCAATAGCCTCGATACTTCCTAACTGGAACTTTACATATTCAGGCTTGAGTAAGTTGTCTTTTATGAAGGATGTCTTCCGTAGCTTCAATATCAATCATGCTTACAAGAGTGTTTACAACGTAGGCTCTTATAGTAGTTTTAGTTCTTATAAGGAGTACATGTCGGGCATAGGCTTCGTCACTGATGTAGCTTCGGGTAACCCTGTGCCATCCTGCCCATTTGACATATCTACAGTGTCGATTAACGAAAGCTTCTCGCCCCTACTGGGTGTTGATATGACCTTCCATAATGGTATTACTACAAAAGTGGAATATCGTAAGACGCGTGTTATCACATTGTCGATGACTTCGCAACAGTTGAATGAAACTCACTCAAACGACTTTGTTGTAGGTATGGGCTACAAGATTGCTGATGTCAAGCTTTTCCAACCAAAGCGAAAAGTGCGTCGCATCAAGTCAAAGTCTGTTTCGCGCAATGAAGAAGGTGAGACGAAGGCTTCTGGCTCAAAGACGAATGCTTCGGGTTTCTCACAGGATTTGAACATACGTTTCGACGTGTCTTTCAGAAATCAGTCTGCAATAGGTCGAGATATTCTTACGCAACGTTCAGAAGCAACCTCGGGCAATAAGGCTGTCCAGATAAGTCTTTCTGCCGATTATGCATTCTCAAAGTTTGTAACCTTTACGGCTTACTATGACCGACAATTCAACGAGCCTCTCTTGACATCGTCGGCATATCCTACGACAACTCAGGACTTTGGTGTTACCGTGAAGTTCAAACTTTCGAGATAATTAAGCTATTATAAAAAATCAGGAGTGTACATCCAAATAGGTGTGCACTCCTGATATTTTTTATTACCTAACTTAAATACAAAATTTTATGTGATATTTTATTAATTTTGCATTGAATTTATAATAAAACGACACTTTATGGCAACAAAAGTTTTGATTAAGACAACAGAAGGCAATATCGTAGTACGCCTTTATGATGAAACACCACAGCATCGAGATAATTTCTTGAAGTTGGTGAAAGATGGGACATTGAATGGAACCTTGTTTCATCGAGTGATAAAAGATTTTATGATTCAAGGTGGTGACCCTGATAGTATTGGAGCGCCTGCAGGAAAAATGTTGGGTACAGGTGGACCTGGTTACACTCTCCCTGCTGAGATTAATTGGCCAACATTGTGTCATAAGCGTGGAGCTTTGAGTGCTGCACGTTTGGGCGACGAGGTGAATCCCACTAAAGAGAGTAGCGGTAGTCAATTTTATATTGTTTGGGGTAAGGTTTATAAAGAAGGTGAACTCAAACAGTTGGAAAAACAATTGGCTATGCAGCAAGAACAAGCAATTTTCAATTCGCTTACAGCGCAGCATCGAGAAACAATTATGAATTTGCGTCGCCAGCGCGACCGTGAAGGCTTGATTGCCTTACAAGAAGAATTAGTGGCAGAGACGAAGCGCAAATGTAAGGAAGTGGGTACCCCTATATTTACCGAAGAACAAAAGAAGGTATATACTTCATTGGGTGGAACTCCCTTCCTCGATACGCAATACACTGTCTTTGGAGAAGTGGTTGAAGGATTGGAAGTAGTTGAGAAGATTCAAGCATGCGAAACATTGCGTGGCGACCGTCCGAAGCAGGATGTAACGATGACGTTTGAGATTGTTGAATAATCCGTTTTGTTGTATGGCAATGGACTTCAGTCCTTGATTTCCCCTTTGCGCATTATTGCCAATCGGTTCGTCAAATTTTTCAGAATAGAAAAAGGGAATCAATCACTCCTGAATTATGTGAAGGAGTAAGGTTGATTCCCTTTTTGTATGTTTAATTCGAGTCGTTATGCTTGGTCATAAGCATGCTTGGGGTAATCAATCGTGTAGTGCAGACCGCGGCTCTCTTTGCGTTCGATTGCCCAACGTGTGATGAGGTAGCCTACGTTTATCATATTGCGGAGTTCGCAAATGTCGCGGGTAGCTTTGACACGTTTAAAGAGTTCTTCAGTTTCTTCAAAGAGGAGGTCGAGGCGCGTCCAAGCTCTGCGAAGTCGAAGGTCAGAGCGTACGATACCTACATAGTTGGCCATAATTTGTCCTACCTCGCGTGCATCCTGAGCGATAAGAACTTTTTCTTCGTTTGAGAGTGTGCCCTCATCGTTCCATTTCGGTACAGCTTCGTTGAAGGTGTATTTGTCAATGTGTTCGAGCGAGTGATGTGCTGCTGCTTCAGCATAGACTACAGCTTCAGTGAGCGAATTGCTGGCTAAGCGGTTGCCGCCATGTAGCCCGGTGCAGGCACATTCGCCAATGGCATAAAGGCGGTGAATGCTGGAGCAAGCATTGAGGTCCACTTTAATCCCTCCACACATGTAGTGAGCAGCAGGAGCTACAGGGATGTACTGCTTGGTGATGTCTATCCCCATAGTGAGGCATTTGGCGTAGATGTTGGGGAAATGTTTCTTTGTTTCTTCAGGGTCTTTGTGTGTTACGTCGAGGCACACGTTTGTAAGACCATGAATCTTCATTTCCTTATCAATTGCTCGGGCTACGATATCGCGTGGTGCCAGCGATAGACGGTTGTCGTACTTCTGCATGAATTCTTCACCGTTGGGTAGGCGAAGGATACCGCCGTAGCCGCGCATAGCTTCTGTGATGAGAAAGGCTGGATGTGTTTCGTTCGGAGAATAGAGAGCTGTGGGGTGGAATTGTACAAACTCCATATCCTGAACTGTTGCCTTAGCACGATAAGCCATAGCGATACCGTCGCCCGTGGCGATTTCAGGGTTCGTTGTTGTTTGATATACGGCACCACAACCACCCGTTGCCAACACCGTTACTTTGGATAGGAAACGGTCTATTTTGCGAGTATCGGGATCAAGAACGTAAGCGCCATAACATTCAATGTCGGTAGAGGCACGTGTCACGTTGACACCCAAATGGTGTTGTGTAATAATTTCTACTGCAAAGTGGTTCTCAAATATCGTGATATTGGGATGTCTTCGTACAGATTCAATCAAACCACGCTGAATTTCAAATCCAGTATCGTCAGCATGGTGAAGAATGCGAAATTCAGAGTGTCCACCTTCGCGATGAAGGTCAAATTCTCCGTTTTCTGTACGATCGAAATTTACTCCCCAATTAAGGAGATGCTCGATAGCCTTTGGACCTTTTTCTACAACTTGGCGCACAGCGGCAGGGTCGCTAATATAATCTCCAGCAATCATTGTATCGCTGATATGTTTCTCGAAATTATCTACCAACATATTCGTTACAGAGGCAATTCCACCTTGTGCCTTTGCTGTATTTGCTTCTTCTATAGTTGATTTGCAGACAAGGGCCACTTTCCCTTTACCTGCAGAGGCCACCTGCAAGGCATAACTCATTCCTGCAACGCCCGAGCCAATAACTAAAAAGTCGAATTTCCTAACCATCTTATAAACACTTTAAGGATATTAAAGAAACTACGAAAGCGAATCGTAGTATAGAAAGTCATTGCAAAGCTACAATTTTATTCCCTAAATGTATATAAATTACTTATTATTTATTAATGAGTAATCGAAAAAGTAAAAATACCGTCATTTTTTTTATAAGTCGACAATAGGAAGCGAAGGTTTTAGGGCAAAGAATTATTAGTCTCTACGTATCGCGAGTATCTACGCGGAATTGGCTTGCACATCAGTTTCAGCTTGTATTTTGATTGATTAGCTTCATAAGAAGAAAAGTAACAAAAGGACGACTGCAAATAAATATGAAGGGAAGTAATACGTATACGTGCACAGCTTAAACATTTATTTCAAGTGAGATAATTTTATTTTCAAGAGAGGAAAATTAATTTTCATTTCTTGAAAATAAAATTATCAGTAAGGAAAAAGCACCATACACTACACCGTTTTGTTTAAAGTGCGTTATTTGTTTTTTTACCCTATATTTTGTCTTCTCATGTAAGCAATTTATAGATATTATGTCCATAGGAAGAACTTTTTTACTAAAAAATACAAAAAAATATCAAAAAATATTTGCTGGTTCAAAATCTCGCCGTATCTTTGCACTCGCAACTCTGAAAAACGAGAGGCAATCGCACATTGATAGATTTTCATAAACTTTTTAAGTAGAGAAGTACAAGAGAACAACTTTAGTGTTTTTTGCACTAAGTTTGGGTAATAAATTTTGTACCGTTAATTCTTTTACTTGATAGATTGGATATTTTGCAGT
>JAZLDQ010000013.1:0-47008 GCA_045614785.1 Alloprevotella sp. | reverse complement strand
CAGCAGAAAGTTAAAACGACAGGTATCCTTCTCTCAAATCGTAACACTCATAAGGATGACACTGATGTATTACGTAGATCTTATCTCATTCTTGGAAAACCCGAACAAAGATGAGTTGAAAATACTCTCAGAGAAGGAGATTTCACCTCATATACAGTTGCTATTATTTGAGTAAGGGGGCTTACTTTTCAAAAATAATATCCACATCACCATTTTATCGAGGATGTGGATACATAAAGTGTGCCGTTTCAAAGTTTACCGGACAGCAATATTTTTTTTTATTCTTATTCTGCTACAGCCTTACTGCTTTGTGTGATAGCATCTCGGCAGGCTTCCATGAGCCATTTAGGAGTGCTGGTGGCTCCGCAGATGCCTACAGTGTGAGCTTCGTGAAACCACGTGGGGTCGATGCTTTTAGGCGAGTCAACCATGTAGCTGCGTGGGTTTACTTGCTTGCAAGCTTCGTAGAGCACGCGTCCGTTAGAACTTTTGAGTCCGCATACGAAGAGCACAACGTCATGGTGGGCAGCAAAGGCTTGAATATGGGGTAGGCGATTGGCCACCTGTCGACAGATGGTGTCGAAGTATTCAAAGGTGGCTGGGGCATGGATGTGCTCCGTGATATATTCAACGATGCGCTGAAAGCCTGTGAGCGACTTTGTGGTCTGTGAGAAGAGGCAGATGTTGCGTGTGAAGTCGAGGTGTTGGGCTTCTTCTACGTTTTCGATTACGATGGCCTGTCCGTCAGTCTGTCCGACAAGTCCGAGCACTTCGGCATGTCCGCGTTTACCGTATATGACGATTTGTGGTTGATGAGGCTGCGTGTAGGCACGCTTTATGCGGCGTTGGAGTTGAAGCACAACGGGGCAGGTGGCATCAATGATTTCGATGCCGTTTTTTGCTGCGAGCTGATAGGTGCGTGGGGGCTCTCCGTGGGCGCGGAGCAGCACCTTTGCATCGCGCAGGTGCTCGAAGTCGGCATGGTCGATTGTCTTCATGCCCAGTGCGTGGAGTCGTTCGCATTCGCTACCATTGTGAACAATGTCGCCAAGGCAGTAGAGCGATGTGCCCAACGAGAGTTCTTCCTCGGCCTTTTCGATGGCTGTGGTTACACCGAAGCAGAAGCCCGATGCAGCGTCTATTTCGATTTGTAGCATGGAGGATGAGGTGTGTGTTATGTGTACTGGCTAAACTTCCGTTTTTTTATTCCGCAGCTTTTTTGTAGGCATCGAGCAACCACTGGTTTTGCTCTTCGCGTGTCATGTGGCTATTGTCGAGCACGAGTGCATCTTCAGCCTGTCGGAGTGGGGCTACTTCGCGGTGGGAGTCGATGTAGTCGCGTTCTTGCACGTTGCGCAAGATTTCTTCGTAGCTGACAGCTTCGCCCTTGGCGGTGAGTTCGTCGTATCGACGCTGTGCGCGCACTTCGGCAGAGGCTGTAACAAATATTTTTAATTCAGCTTGCGGAAATACTACAGTGCCAATGTCGCGGCCATCCATCACGATGCCCTTTTGCTGGCCCATGCGTTGTTGCATGGCAGTCATGGCAGTGCGTACGAAGGGGAGTGCTGCGATGGGGCTGACCTTAGAGGAAACTTCCATTGTGCGTATTTCGTTTTCTACGACTTCGCCTCCTAACATTGTGAGCGGAAGGCCCGTTTCGGGGTCGAGCTTGAAGCTTACTTCGACTTGAGGCATAAGGGCTTCAAGACGTGCTGCGTCGGGGGTGCCATTGTTGAAGATGCCGTTGCGAAGGGCAAAGAGGGTGACAGCGCGGTACATGGCGCCTGTGTCAACGTAGATGTAGCCGATGGTGCGTGCCAAGGCTTTGGCCATTGTGCTCTTACCGCAAGAGGAGTGGCCGTCGAGGGCTATGATGATTTTTTTCATATTCGATAGGGAGAAAAAGTGGGAATAATGAGTAGTAAACTGTTTCTTACAAATCGTAACTCATGCTTACCATGAGTGATGCGTCGGCTTTATGGTATTTAGCGTAGGATGCTTTAAAGTTGAACTTGCTGAGCTCAATACCACCACCGAGGGTAAGGCCTGCTCCGTGTGAACTTCCAGCCGCCTTTAGCTCGTAGGCACGGCGAAAGTTGTAGCCTGCAGAGAGGTGGATGTTTTTCGAGAGGAAGAGGTCTGCACCCAATATGACGTGATTGAGGAGCTTCTTAGAGAAGGAGAGCTTCTCCTTTTCTTCTTCGGCAATGTAGTAGTAGCGCGAACTCCATCGGGTGAGGTCAGTCATCGTGACGGATAAGCGCAAGGGTAGGTGATCCAATCCTTTGGAGAAACCAATTTGCGCCACGAAGGGGAGGTGTTGTTCCTGATCGTGGAGCGAGGATATTTCAGCACCGATGTTTTTGAGTGTCGCTGAAACGGAGAGGTCGCGCTCTTCGTCGTAGTAGTTGAGACCTAGGTCAACGCCTAGTGCAAAGGCTGAATAGGAGTCGTAGGCGGAATAGGCCATCTTGAGCGTTGCGCCCCCGCTCCATTTGTTGCTAAAGAGATAGCTGTATGAGGGTGCCACGATGATGTCCTTGGCAGAAAATTCTCCTAACACATTGCCTTCAACGTCAGTTTCGGTTTGCGAGCCATAATCCATGTATTGAATGCTGAGCGCTCCTGTGTGGCGTGTGCCAAAGGTTCGGGCATAGTGCGCTCCCATCCATTTGCTTTCGGCAAAGTAGGTCATGAAGTTGAGCCCCAGGGTCTGTGTTTGTACGTTGGAGAGCAGAGCGGGGTTGTGCCAAGCTAATGCTGCATCATTTTCGATGATCGATATGTTTTCACCTCCGAGCGCTGCGGCATGGGCAGAGGTAGGTAACTTTAGCACGTTGTAGCCAGAGGTGCTTTCTTGTGCGTTGGCTAACAAACAGAGCTGAAGGAACGTGAAGAGTATGAGTGATTTTTTTATCATAAAATTCAAAATTGTTGTCAAAGTTACTAAGTTTTTTGGTTTTAACAACGTAACTTTGCTGAGTAATTATTGTATTACTGTAAAATTGGCAGAAATTCGCAATAATCAATATTGCTTTTATCGTGGCAAACTTCAATTTAGTGTCAAAGCAATGGTGTGACCTTGTCTTTAAGAATAGGAACAAGGCATATGGTGCTTATCGGCTTCGAGCAGAGGCGGGTAAGCGCTACGCTTGTGCTATGGGGGGAGTGATTGTCGGTTGTTGTTTTGTGCTTGTTTTTTACATTGTTTGGAGTAGATTTTCCGAACGTATTTGGGAAAGAAAGGTCGAGGCAACGATGGAGATGTTGAGCAATGCAGAGTTGCTTAAGACTGAAGCCTTAGTGCTTCATTACGTGCAGCCACAACCTGTTACTCAAAAAGTCACGAAAGCAAAAGTGAAGGTTGTGCCTGAAATTGTTGACGAACCCGAAGAAGAGGCTGAGGAGTTGATGCCCATCATCGAGGAGAGCGTGGAAGGAGTTGACACCGAAGCATTGGATACTTTGGATACTGCACCAAGTGTCATGGAAGAATTTAATGCAGAGCAACAAATTGAAAGAGAGCTGTTGACGGAAGAAGAGATAGTGAGGGAAATGCCGACATTCCCTGGCGGACATCATGAATTGATGCGTTGGTTGGACAAGAATATTATTTATCCTCCTCTTTTGTCGAAGGAAGGGATTGAGGGTACTACGTATCTCACTTTTTATGTTGACACAGCAGGGGTGGTGAGTGACCCTTTGGTGGAAGAACCTTTACATCCTATGGTGACTAGTGCGATTATGAAGGCTGTGGAGCATATGCCCAAATGGGAGCGTGCGCAAGCAATGGCTTTTCCTAGAGTTAAGATTACAGTTCCAATAGTGTATTATAAAAGGTAGTTAGAACATCTATATATAGAATATTTGATTGAAATATATGTTAAAAAGAATTGAACAATTTATCGACAATTTGTCGTTCCCTGAAAATCCAGTAGGACTTTACGAACCTATCACTTACTCTTTGGCGATGGGCGGTAAGCGCATTCGCCCTGTGCTGACACTCTTGTCGCATGAACTTTATAAACCCTGTGGCGAGGCGGCAATGAATGCGGCGGTTGCGGTAGAGATGTACCACAATCATACGTTGCTTCACGACGACTTGATGGATGCGGCAGAGATGCGCCGTGGCAAGCAAGCTGTACATAAGAAGTGGAATGCTAATACAGCAATTCTTTCGGGCGATACGATGCTTATTGAGGCTTTTCGCCTCATTGATAATTGTAAGTGTGTGCGTGCTGATGAGGCTCGTAAGCTTATGATTGACACTATGATTGGGGTTTGCGAAGGTCAGCAGTATGATATGAATTTTGAAACTCGCAATGATGTTAGCGAAGCTGAGTACCTGGAAATGATTCGCCTGAAGACATCGATACTTTTAGCATGTGCTGCCAAGTTGGGAGCAATAGTAGCTGAAGCACCTGCGAGCGATTGCGATGCTATATACAACTTTGCAGAGCGCATCGGTTTGGCTTTCCAAGTGCAGGATGACTATTTGGACGTTTACGGCGACCCTGCAGTTTTTGGCAAGAAGATTGGCGGCGACATCCTTTGTGGAAAGAAGACATTCTTGCTCATTAATGCTTTGCAACGTGCAAACGAAGAACAGCGTGAAGAGTTGATTTCACTTATCAACAATGCGGTGATACTTCCAGAAGAAAAAATCGAACGTGTTACGACACTCTATAATATTCTAGATATTCCAGCCATTACGCAACAACGAATTGCAGAAATCTACACTGAAGCACGTCGTTATTTCGCTGAAATATCGCTTCCTGCAGAGGCAAAACAGCCACTTTGGGATTTTGCAGAGACACTCCTTGGACGTAAGAATTAATAGTTAGAGTACAACTAACAGAGCACAGAGTACAGATGCCATCCGGATAGATTCTCGTTAACTAGTTAACTTGTCAACTTGTTTACTAATTCGTGCAGAGTACAAATTTCATCCGCATGGATTCTCGTTAACTAGTTAACTTGTCAACTAGTTAACTTGTCAACTAGTTAACTTGTTTACTAAAAGCTTGTTTTTTAATGATAGATACTCACACACATATTTATTCCGAAGAGTTCGACGAAGATCGTGATGCCGTAGTGGAGCGTGCGTTGGCAGCAGGCGTGAGTCGTTTGTTGTTGCCTAATATCGACGAGGCTTCTGTATCGAAGATGATGAGTCTTTGTAAGCAATACCCCGACGTGTGCTTTCCAATGATAGGGCTGCATCCTACTGACATTCCCGAAGATGCTACATCTGCGTTGAATAGCATGCGGCTACTACTCGACGATCCCAATTCTTCTTTTATTGCAATAGGAGAAGTCGGAATAGACCTTTATTGGGATACTACCCGAAAGGACGAACAAATTCGTGTGTTTAAGCAGCAGATTGAATGGAGCATAGCCTACGGTCTTCCGTTGGTGATACATTCGCGTTCGTCGCACGCAGAAATCATGCAGACTTTGTTGCCTTATTCTGAAATACTTGTTGGAGGAATATTCCATTGTTTTGGTGGAACAGTTGACGAAGCCAAGGAGTTGTTGGAAAATTTCCCTAAATTTGTTTTAGGTATTGGTGGAGTTTTAACGTTTAAGAAGTCAACGCTTCCCAATGTATTAAAAGCGGCAGTGCCTTTAACTCGCATCGTGCTTGAGACGGATGCACCCTATCTTGCGCCTACGCCCCATCGTGGTAAGCGAAACGAACCTGCTTACTTAACATTGGTAGTTCAAAAGTTAGCAGAAATATACGAGACTACCATAGAGGAGGTGATACAGCAAACGACTCAAAACGCTTATTCTGTATTTACGAAACTTGCTGATAAATAACTCAACTGAAGTTTTGCAAGTGAATTGTGCATTGAAAAGTCGAATGTTACACGGATTCTTTTGTCAAAATGTTTCGCAGTATTACTCTTCTGATTTGGGAGTTTTGTGTTCAAAAAGTAAAAATCTTTTTGTTGTTACAAAAAGTTGACCTCATGATGATGTGATGGTGGATAGTTTGAACCGAAGGGGGCGAAAAAACAACAAAGTACGAGGTGCAAAAAACGATCTTTGATGTAAAATTTCTTATTTCAAAGGTCGTTTTTTTTATCTTTGAGGTAATTTTAGCATTTTTTTGGACAAAAAATAGGGGAGGCCGCTTGGTCTCCCCGTTTGTACTACAAAGATACGACAGAATTGAGCGAAATCCAAATCGCGTTTTTCGGAGTTATCCACAGGTACGAGTAGTAACCCCCTTATTTTGTAATTAGAGTGCCCCAAAATGCCTATTATTGTACTCTGGCGAAGGCTCATCTTTTGTAAAAATATTTCGCAATTATAAAGAAAGCGAGTGGTGTAAATACATTCTACTTTGGGAGTATTCAGCAAATACCATGATTATTCACTTGCGAAACTAAAGGTACTAAGCATTCCTCAAATTTGAGTTATAACTTCAAACATTTGAGGGCAATCCTCCATGCACCTCTACCTCCGTAGGCTGTGTAGTAACGGAGAGCGTGTCCTATGAATTGCGTGAATTTGCTGACCGTAGGTTGTTGTGCAATGTGTTCTGCTCGTTTAGCTAGCCATAGTTTGGCCTCACCGTTTCCCTCTGCTTCGAGTTTTCCTGAAAGTATGCAAAGGCGGAAGTAAAGGGCAATGACGGCGGAGCGCTGATGGGCGTGAGTTGGGCAGAGGATTTGTTGCTCAATGAGGGGGAGTGCTGTGCGTAGCTTTTGAAAAGATGCGCTCAGAGATGCGCCAGTGATGCTTTCGCTGTGTTGGTATATTCGGTGGAAAGTCTGGTTGAGAGTCGCAAAGCTGCTGCTGTTTTGAAGCATGCGTATGCCTAGTTCGTAGTCGTTCCAGATATGTACTTTTGCGTTCCAACCACCAATGCGCTTGATGAAGTCAGTGTGTGAGAGAAATGATTGCGTGGAAAGTGCAGCAGAGAGGATGTGTGAGGGGAGTGAAAGGTGTTCTAGTCCGCTGCGTACCTGCTCTGTTCCATCTTCGAATACCATCCTTGAGCGTGCAGCAACAAAGTCTGCAGTAGGGCATTTCTGCAGCGCATTGAGCATGGATGAAATAAAGTCTGGCGACATCTCGTCGTCCGAATCAAAGAAACTTACCCACTTGCCACGGGCTATGTGTAAACCGCAGTTGCGTGCGGCTGCCGCACCTGGGGTGTATTCCTGCTTCACTTGGATGGAGAAGTCTTCAGCAGTGTTCGTCTGAGCAAATGATTGACAAACGGCTAGAGAAGCATCCGTGGAGTTGTTGTCTATAAGGATAATTTCCAACGGACGATGCGTCTGTGCGGTGAGAGAAGCAAAGAGGCGTGGTAGGGTGTGTGCCCGGTTATAAACAGGGACTATGATTGATATTAACTGGTTGCTCATCGCATTATCTTCCTGTTTTTGTGATGTAAAGAATTCCGCTAGCTGTGTTGCGAAGTAGGGTGAAGAAGTGTGCATCTTTTACTTTTCGTGCAGTGATCCAGCATACTTTGAGGCAACGAAGCCATGCTGACCATCCGTGGATATAATAGAGCACGGCGCCTTTGGTCTGCTGCATCTCTGGGCGCATGGCGAAGTTGGCACCTCCTTGAGGCATATCCAGCGTTTGCACAATGGAGTGGGGGAGATATTTAATGATACACCCTTGTTTTCTATAGAGCGTGTTGAGCCATACCTCCTCTTCGCCAGCTAAAATTTTGCCTGAACCTAGTCCAAAGCGGTGGTCGAAGAGAGTTCCTTTTACATGTGCACTCTTGAAGGTGATTTCTATGGAACTGGTGAAATATCCTTTGGGTTGATTATCGTAATTGAAGGGATGTGGAGGATAGTTCTTTAGTAGATTTCCTTGTGGACCTCGAGCTTGAAAAAGGATGACGCTTGCCTCTGGATGCTCACGGTGGGCTGCTTCAATCATCCGTAAGTCGGAGAGGGAGTAGCGCAGATCGTCGTCGGCAATCACGCAGATATCGGCGGTAGCATGGCTCAAGGCATTGTTGCGATTGGCAGAGAGACCAAGCCCTTCAATGGTGCTAAGCGTTACATCCTTGCGCTCGTGTAGTATGCTTGGGATGAGCTCCAGAAATTTCCTATCGGTATATTGCATTGACACTACATATCCAATGCCTTCTGTTTCGGGCAGAAGAATTTGAGGTACATTGCTAATACCTGCATTATGAGTGCAAATTAAGATTTGGAGCATGATTGATTGATGAGTTGTTTTTGTGTACTGCAATATTCGCAAAAAAAAATGAAACGAGCAAGTCACATTTAATAAATAAACAATTAGGGCACTCCACCATTGCGGAGCGCCCTAATTTATTGTTCATTCGAATAGAATTACTTTGCCATCAAAGCGTCGAAAGCAGCAACAGCCTTGTCGTAAGCCTTCTGAGCCTTAGCAACAGCCTTCTGAGCCTTCTTTGCACCCTTGGCATCAGCCTTCTTAGCAGCTTCCTTAGCAGCCTTCAAAGCATCGTAGAGTACCCAAAGGTTAGTAGCCTTTGTAGCTTCGATGTTCTTAGCAGTGTAAGCCTCAGCAGCAGCTTCTACAGCAGCTTCCTTTGCAGGTTCAGCCATAGCGTGCTTGTAACCCTTAACGTCGTTCCAGTGACCACGAGTAAAGTCGGGGAATGCTACTGCAGCGCAGTTGTTATCCATAGAGATAGCACCGAGTTCTGCGAGTGAGCACCATTCAGCCAAGTCATAAACGTCCATATCGAGGGGGAGACCATTTTGGAGACAGTAAACGAGACGAGCGTCCATTACGTAGTCCATACCGCCGTGACCCATCTTACGACCCTTTTCGATGTACTTAGCGAGGATGGGGTGATAGTACTTCTTCAAGAGAGCATCGCGCTGAGCAGCGGGCATAAAGCCGTGAGCGTTGAGGTTGTCCATCTGAGGAGCATCTGTACCCTTGAGAGCGTCACCAGAGAGTGCCAATTCGGGAGTGGGGTACTTAGTTGCGTAACCCTTAGTACCTGTGAGCTTGAACAAACGGTTGTAGGGCTGAGGAGTCATTACGTTGTGCTGGATTTCGATAACCTTACCGTTAGCTGTACGCATGAGAGTTGTAGTGTGGTCACCATTACGGAATTCCTTGCATTCCTTGCCAGTCTTGTTTTCCACCCATTCCTTACCTACGAAGCTTTCAGTATCCATAGCGATAAGAGTAGTGAAGCGGTCACCACGGTGGATGTCGAGACACTGTGCAACAGGACCAAGGCCGTGAGTAGCGTAAACGTCACCGCGGTTTTCCATGTTGTACTTCATACGCCAGCGGAGGTTGTCCTTGTCGTTATCATTGGGGTCCTTCCAGTAAGAATCCCAGAACCATTCGAGACCATGGATGTAAGCACCTTCAGCGCGGATAACTTCACCGAAGAGGCCATCCTGCTTCATTGCGAGTGCTGTCATTTCATATTCGTCGTAGCAGCAGTTTTCGAGGATGAAGCAGTGGAGACGCAACTTTTCTGAAAGGTTGATAAGTTCCCAGCACTGTTCGAGGTTCATTGCAGAGGGAACTTCGATAGCAGCGTGCTTACCGTTTTCCATAGCATACTTTGCTACGGGGAAGTGGTGATTCCAGTCAGTAGCAACGTAAACGAGGTCTACGTCAGGACGCTGGCAAACTTCCTTATAACCGTTTTCACCAGAGTAGATATCAGCGGGAGCAAGACCTGCTTCGCGAAGATACTTCTGGAAACGTTCTGCGCGAGGTTCTTCATAATCGCAGAGAGCTACGATTTCAACGCCAGGGATGTGAGCAAAACGCATTACAGCCCATTCGCCACGCATACCAAGACCCACGAAAGCTACGCGTACAGTCTGAATAGGAGCAACCTTCAAACCGAGTGCGTGTTGCTGACCAGCAGGGCGTGCGGGAGAGTCAATAACGATAGTTCCCTTGTCCCAATGCCACTTTGTAGAGGGAGAGAGCGACTGAGCCGAAGCTGTCACACCTGTGAGGGAAACCAATGCCGCAAGGGCATAAGCATAAATTTTCTTGAAATTCATACTGGTTAATGGTTAAAGTTTATAAATTTAATGATTAAAAAGTGTAATAATATGCAAAGATAGAAACTTATTTTAACTTGACAAACAATGCCACAAAATTTCTACTATACATGTATATATTAATATTGAGGTAACAAGCGTGATAAGTTTTACGCATATTTTTCAAAAAATAGTTTGGAGAGAATGTAGATTTTATTACTTTTGCCCTTGAATTTTAAAACAAACGCTTAGATAGATTCTAAAAATATAAGATTATGATGAAGCTCGCAGCAGCCATTAACTTTTTTCGTTATTATTTTTACTTTGCCTTTACGAGGCAGAGTAGGGCACTGTGAACTTAAATTGGAAATTTACAATTGATTTAAGTATAGCATATTTGATATGATCATACGTCCTGCTCATTCTGTTAAAGAACGAGCAGGACTTTTTTTTGATTCATTTTTGCTGAATATAATTATTGGGCTATGAACGAACATTACGCTAGCAGCGAGCCATTGCGCATTGCTATTCAAGGTGTAGAAGGTTCTTTTCACGATATAGCAGCGCATCAATTCTTTGGACATGATGCAAGCCTCATTTGTTGTAATACATTCGAAGACTTGTTTAAGACCATGCGTGAAGACGACACTGTACTGGGATTGATGGCAATAGAGAATACAATAGCTGGAAGCCTTCTGCACAATTACGAACTATTGCGCGAGAATAATTGCACCATTATCGGAGAACATAAGTTGCACATTGAGCACAGCATCGTGTGCCTGCCCGAGGATGATTGGGACGACATCGTAGAGGTTAACTCACATCCCGTGGCTTTGCAGCAGTGTAGAGGTTTTCTTTCGTCACATCCGAGTATGAAAGTCGTTGAAGCCGAAGACACAGCAGGGGCTGCACGCCATATTGCGGTGCATGGGTTGCGCGGGCATGCAGCCATCTGCCACGCTGACGCTGCCAGGATTTACGGACTTAAAGTGTTGCAACAGGGCATTGAAGACAACAAACACAACTTTACACGATTCCTTGCTCTCTGCGATGCATGGTGGGCGGACAAATTCAGAGACCTCCACACAACAAACAAGAGCAGCATCGTCTTCACACTTCCTCACGAAGAGGGCTCGCTCTCGCAAGTGTTGTCCATTTTTACCTTTTACAAAATCAATCTTACGAAGATTCAGTCGCTCCCAATTATTGGCAGAGAATGGCAATACCTCTTCTACGTTGACGTTACTTACAACGACTACGTACGCTATCGACAAAGTATTGATGCTGTGCGCCCGCTGACAAAAGAATTGCGCATCCTGGGAGAGTATAAAGCTGTATAAGTCAGCATTTACTAACACAACCAAAACATTTCATTCTATGATAATCCCTGCTAACAGAGTGCTTGACGTTCAGGAATATTACTTCTCGCGTAAGCTCAAAGAAGTGGCACAGCTCAACGCACAAGGCAAAGATATCATAAGCCTTGCGATTGGAAGTCCTGATATGCCACCTTCAGAACGAACCATACAAACGCTTTGCCAGGAAGCGCAGAATCCAAATGCACACGGTTATCAGCCCACGGCTGGCACTCCTGAGCTAAAACAGGCAATGGCAAAATTTTATGCACGCTGGTATGGAGTGAATTTAGATGCGGGTAGCGAAATTCTACCGCTCATAGGTTCGAAAGAAGGCATACTCCACACAACACTCGCCTTTGTCAATCCAGGTGAAAAGGTGTTGGTGCCAAATCCTGGTTATCCTACCTACACATCGCTCTCGAAACTCTTGGGTTGCGAAATCGTAAACTATAACCTGCGTGCAGAAAATGACTGGCAGCCCGACTTTGAGGAACTAGAGCAAATGGACCTGACAAATGTGCGCCTAATGTGGACAAACTATCCGAATATGCCAACAGGAGCACGTGCACAGAAAGCTACTTACGAAAAAATAGTTAACTTTGCACATCGACACAACATTCTCGTTGTCAACGACAATCCTTACAGCTTTATCCTCAACCCCGAACCTATAAGCCTCTTACAGGTGGAGGGGGCTAAGGATGTTTGCCTGGAGTTCAACTCGATGTCGAAAAGTCATAACATGCCAGGGTGGCGCGTCGGGATGATTGCAGGCAAAGCTGAATACATCCAGTATATACTGCGTGTGAAGAGTAATATTGACTCGGGCACTTTCAGAGCCATACAACTTGCTGCCACTGCTGCCTATGACAACGATGCTGCATGGCATGAACATTACAATATTAACGTCTATGCAGAACGTCGCGAAGTGGCTTATCGAATCATGGACACTTTGGGATGTACGTACGATAAAGCGCAAGTTGGAATGTTCCTTTGGGGACGTATCCCCGAAACCGTCTCCCATGTAGAAGAAATCACAGAGTCATTGCTGCACAACGCACGTGTGTTCATTGCGCCTGGTTTTATTTTCGGAAGCAATGGCGAACGTTATATCCGCATTTCTCTGTGTACTAAGAAAGACCGCATGGAGGAAGCTTTGCAACGCATCCAACAAATATTTTAGCTATAAGACTATTGAGACTATAAAAAATAGAATCTATAGCACTTCTACCCCTCCCTAAAACATCTTTAGAAACACTTCAAACCCTCACAACAATATGGAACTTGACCTTCTCCCTCTCAACCTTCCAGGTATTGATATGACTACACGTCCTCTTACGATTGCCGGCCCTTGTTCGGCAGAAACAGAGGAACAAGTGATAAAAACTGCCACACAACTAGCAAGTAAAGGCATTAAGATTTTTCGCGCCGGCATTTGGAAACCCCGTACAAAGCCTGGAGGTTTTGAAGGTGTTGGCGAGCCTGGCTTAAAATGGCTTCAGCGTGTTCAGAAAGAATTGGGCATGCTCGTAACGACAGAAGTGGCGACTGCAGCACATGTAAAAGCTGCGCTCGAACATGGTATAGATATTCTTTGGATTGGAGCACGTACTATGGCAAATCCATTTGCAGTGCAGGAAATAGCTGATGCATTGGTCGGACGCGATATCCCAGTACTTGTCAAGAATCCTATAAATCCAGACCTTGAACTTTGGATTGGTGGATTGCAACGTATCAATGGTGCTGGAATTAAACGACTGGGTGTGATACACAGAGGTTTCTCTTCGTGCGACCGCAAAATATACAGAAATCATCCTATGTGGCATATTCCTATAGAGCTTCGACGCCGAATCCCCAATCTCCCCATTATCTGCGACCCTTCGCATATCAGTGGACGCCGCGAGATTATAGCTCCGCTCTGTCAGCAAGCAATGGACCTCAATTTCGACGGCCTCATCATCGAGACTCACTGCTGTCCCGATTGTGCATGGAGCGATGCTGCGCAACAAGTTACTCCTGACGTGCTTGATTTCATCCTTAGCAAACTCGTAATTCGCTCCGTTGGCGAAACAACAGAGAGCCTTACTGAATTGCGTCGTCTTATCGATGAATGTGACAACAACTTGATTGAGATTCTGGCAAAGCGTATGCGAGTGAGTCGTGAAATTGGGCAGTACAAAAAACAGCATGATATGACTGTAGTACAAACCATGCGCTACTCTGAAATTCTTGACAAACGGGGTGCACAGGGCAGTATGTGTGGCATGGACAGCTCATTTATGAAGAAGATATTCGAAGCCATCCATGAAGAAAGTGTGCGCCAGCAAGTGGAAGAAATTAATAAATAACTCATAGCCTTGTAATCTCAAACCCTTATTTAGTAGACGAGTTGACAAGTAAACGAGTAGGCGAGAGGGGATGACGCAAACGCTGAATATTCCGCATGGTCCTTATAACCTTATTAAGTTGACAAGTAAACAGGAGGGTTAGACGCGAATGCAGAATATTCCGCATGGTCCTCATAACCTTATAACCTTAAAACCTCACAACCTTATTTATGAAAATCCTTGTTCTCGGAGCAGGAAAAATGGGGGCATTTTTCGTTGACCTTCTTAGCTTCGATCACGAAACAGCCGTTTATGATATAGATTCAAAGCGCCTGCGATTTATGTACAACACACTGCGTTTCACAACGTTGGAAGAGGTTGAGGCCTTTCAACCCGACTTGGTGATTAACGCTGTGAGTCTTAAGCATACGCTCACCGTGTTCGATACTGTCATTCCTCGATTGCCCAAAACTTGCATCCTCGCCGACATTGCATCGGTGAAAACTGATTTTAAGGAATACTATAACCGTATGGGAATGCGCTATGTATCGACCCACCCTATGTTTGGTCCGACCTTTGCAAATTTGGGTGCGCTGTCGAGTGAAAATGCGATTGTTATTAATGAGGGAGACTATATGGGGCGCATATTCTTTAAGGACCTCTATGCAAAATTGGGCCTCAACGTTTTTGAATATTCTTTCGACGAGCACGACGAGACAATGGCATACTCACTGAGTATTCCTTTTGTATCAACATTTGTCTTTTCTGCCGTAATGAAACACCAAGATGCACCAGGTACGACTTTTAAGCGCCATCACAAAATAGCACGTGGTGTATTGAGCGAGGATGACTGCCTGCTTCGCGAAATCCTCTTTAATCCACATACCGCAGGACAGGTTGAGAAAATTAACGAACAACTATCTGAACTCTTAGATATTATCGCCCATAAAGACGAAGTTCGCCTCAATGCTTATCTTACCAAAATACGTAAGAATATAAGGTGAATTTATATAGATTTGAAAGAACTAACCTATCTATTAATAAAACAGTGGGTGTACCATATTGTATGGCGCACCCACTGTTTTTTTATTGGTTATAGAAGTGGTTATTATATATGGGATAGTCACTTAGTTTATTGAATGCCTACGTTGGTTTGTTTTTATGGAGAAGGAGTATAGTAAGCTATGTGACTGATAAATAAAGGCGAAGGCATCAAAAAATAATGAAAAATCTTACAAAGGAATATTGCATATCAAAAATGTTCTAAATTATTTTTTCACCTTTACCAAAAATGTGTATTCCCCTCCTAGGTTTATTCTGATCTTTAATAATTTGATATATGAAGCGTATTAGTTTATGACTGTCTGTCGGATCATATTCAAAGATATCTCCTAAATAAAATTTACCGAGCGAAAAGGTAAACACAAGTGGTGAGTTTCTTGTTGCACGGTTGATATGTTTATACTTACGACATAATTCTTTCAGTTGGTTTATACTTGCTGCATATTTTGTCAGAACTAGGTCTACAGACATTTTGTCACGACTACCATCTTTGTCAAGTAAGTCGGCTTTTGTGACGATAAAATGAATTGCGTCAACACGCTCCATGATTTCTTGATTATCGGGATGCTCTAAAAAAGAAATGAACTTAGAAAGTATATCATCTTGTTTGTAATATTTATGTCTAATATGTAGATCTATTACGATACCATTTTCATCTTTTATATCTTCAAGGTAAATGTGTTTAAATTCAAGTGATGTTGGGTCAATGATAATAAACAATATCTTCCGATTTTTGCTGTTTAGTTGTGAAAAAGATATCGTTTTATTTTCGTAATTCCATATCAAGTAGTCGGGAACACATCCTAACTCAAAACAGTTGATATAATATTCCTTTGGTTGCTTGCATTTACCCAAAATATATTTATCGAAGAAACTTCTTTTATATTGTTTTTCATGATGGATACACCCAGCTATTGGAATACTATAATAATGTGGTGAGCTCCATGTAGGTATACCCGCATAAACATACTCTCGAAGAGCAGCTGCATAATTACCACCAAATTGTTGTAGGTTCAAGGTGTAGATTAATTCGTGCTGGTCAACTTTTAATTGTCCTCCATTTGCTCCGACTAATCCCATAAGTATGCACGTTTTCCCTGTACCGTAAACACCTAAAAAGAACACGTCAGTTCCAATTGATGGTGTTTCTTTATAGCTACTGAAATGCATATTAGGCATTTCTTGCTGAACTTCTTCAAAGTTTTGCAATGTTTCCCATGAAGTTTCGCTCATGAGACTTCCTTGATGAGTTCGTCAGCGTTAAAAATATTTGATTCGATGAGACGAAGCACTTCATGATAAGGAAAGTTTGAGGGACCTTCTTTCATTTTTTTTAGGAGATTGCTTCGTAAGTCATCATACAAATTGTCAATCTCTATTTGGTAGGGACTATCTTGATGTTTGTTTCGATAATCGTAAATTATGAAAATATCGTCACTTTTTCGTATTTCGTCCCATTCTGCTTTTTCGTTGTTAATATTTAGGATTGATTTTATCGCTTTAAGGTGGATTTTGGTCATTTTTTTGCAAAATGTTTACTTAAGGTAGGTTCTATAAATTAGTTATTTTAATTTCTTTCGGCAGATTCCCAGCTTGGCCGCTTTACTTATCTTTTTTGTCTTTTTCTCTTTAACTCCTTGAAGCGTAGCCCACTACGCTTCGTTGTCGTCATAAAGACAAATCTCAAAAAAATCTTAAGTAAATATTTTGCCAATGAGCGCAATGAAAATTTATTTTCAAATTGCCGAATGCAGCTAAATATTATTTAAATCGCCTCAAGCTAATTTATAGAACCTACCTTAAGTCTTGAATAACGCATTTCACTTTCTTAGTTGGGGCAATTGACAACGTATTCCCAAGAAGAATTGCTGCCAGATGTGCGTATGACTACAGTCACAGCCCCTTTAGTAAAGTGGAAAGGAATACGAAATTTATCGGGAATAGGCTTATCGGGACCTACAAGAATGCGACCAGACGTGTCGGGACCGTCGTATACTGTGAGATGGTCGATAATGCCGTAGAAGTCGCCAGTAATGGAGGCATCACCCTGCATTTTACCCATGCCGTAGGAACATTGATGGTACATTTCGTTAGTTCGTTTGGGGGTTACTTTCCCGCCATCACAAGGTGGAAGGTCTTGGGCAAGTGGAATGTCTCTCCTTTGTTGGCTTGTTTTGAGGTAATCGTAGGTTTGCCGATGTACTTTCGTACTATTTGTTGTATATCCTTTTTTAGATGCGATGATGCTGAGTAGTTCGGCTTTGCGCATAGTTACCTTAAAGTTTCCGTTGCCGCTGTTATTTGGTGTTAGTATTCCGCTTATGCTACCTACAACGCTGAGCGAACAGTCAGGAAGAAGTTGGCTTTTGTTTGACTCAAGGATGGTTCTGAAGTGCAATGTTTGCATAAGAGGCTGCATCTTAATTTTCTTTTCCTCAGGTTTAACGTCTGTGAATTTAAGAAAATCAGAATGTTTTTCCTTATACGCTGAGGGCTTTTGGGAAATGATTTGTAGGCGGTCGTCTTCTTTGGCGGCTACTGGAAATACGCCATTGGCATTACTAGTTTCTACATACGAGTTCTTTTTGCCATCGACGGAGATTGAGGTAATTATGTTTTTAACTCCTGGTATAGGTTTGAGAGTAATACTATCAATGTTAACGAACTCTTGTACGTAGGGTTCGGGGGTGAGCCATATAGTTCGTATGGAATCGGGTTGCTTGATAAAGGACTCGACAATCCATGGTCCGCCTGTAAGTATACTGTCGCGGAAATGTGGTTTGGTTGCTTTTATAGCAATTGTTGAGAGTACAAAGGCATTGTCGTAGAAGGCAATGCCTTTTCCGTCGACACTTGTAGTGACTTGGCGAACGATGGTTTGCTTGCTTGCTCCTGGGTGTGTGAGTTTGACTTCGCAGAGCGCACCAGCTATGGGTTGTTTTGTTTCTAAGTTTTTAACATAGAAATTGAATCGCTCTTTTATTGGGCGCAATCTTAGTGTTGAGGTATCGTTAATCGTTGTGAAGTCGCTGCATTGTAGTTTAACCTTAGTAGTGTCAGCATAGCCGTAGCATTTACCCGTTAACATTTCAATCGTACCGCAGTAACGCATTTGTGGAAGTGTGACGATGCCTGCAGCATTTGCCTTTGCAGAGTCTGTCTTTTCAAGGCTATGTTCGGTGTATTTGTATATGAGAGTGGCGTCTGGTAGCGGGTCGTTTGTTTCTAGGTCAAGAAGTAGTACTTGTAAGTCTTGACGCAGAGGAGACATCTGTATGTCAATGTTGCTGTTGTAGTGAAAGTTCCTTTCTTCGCTAATTTTTTCGTAGCATTGGCTTTCTGCGCTAATAGTTGCTTTTTGCAAGCAATAGAATATATAGGAGTAAACGCTACAGGGTAGATCTTTGAAGTATGCCTTACCAAGGCTATCGGTTGTGTCAGTTAGTGTTATAATACTATCGCTTGATAGTTCTCCGTTGCGCCACAATGCATGGGATGTGTAGCTTAAGGTTACCGTTTGGTCAGGGAGTGGAATGTCATATTCACTATCAATACAGGTAATTTCGATGTCTTTTCTACATTGTATAAATAACAAGAGGGGGAGCAGTAGGAGTAGCAACCACCAATAGTTGCGTCTGTGCTTCATTTGGATTGTGTAATCATTGAATTGCTCTTGATATTTTAGCTTATGACGTATTTGTATGAGTGGATGTTTGGTCATTGTTTTTATTTATTTTTGGAGGTTCTATGTATGTCGTGAGATTGCTGATATTCGGGGGTAACGTCGAAGCTAACCTTGAGTTTCTCTCCGGGTGTGAGCCAATGTTTGGGTATTGTACATTGGCCTTCTACACCTGTGATAAGAGATATGCTCCCTTTTTTCTTTGTATATAACGTAAACGGCATATCAGCAAGTGGAAAACCTTTGTAATCAAGTAGAGTAAACCTTACTTTTTCTTCTGTTGGTTCTATTATAGGTTCTGGCTCAGATTCTGTTTCTTCTATGGAATCGTTTTCTATGTGCTTAATAGGGGAAGTTGGGATTTCTTCTTTTTTTTCTGTAAAGATTTCAAAGCAGAATTGCGTTATTGCATCAGGCGTTGGTGACTTCTCTTGATGTTCATCATTATAGCTTACTGTACATAGGGGCTGTGGTGTTAAAGCATTGCCATCTGCGCCATATTTTAGTATAAGTTCTAAAATTGCAGTTCCAGTAGCATCTGTTTGGAGCGAATAGCTTTTCTGCAAAAATGTCACGTTGCATATAGTGTTCGGTAGTGGAGAGTTGTCCTTAGTTATCTTGACACAGATGTTTGCATGTGTAGTAAGGTCATAGGTGTATTCTTGTTTGTCTTTTTCTACGACAAGTTCAAAGCATTTCCCAGATAGAGTAGATACAGTATAGATGTTTCCAACAGGTAGCATCCCATCGCAGATAAACCACCCATTATCAGTCGTCATTCTAGGCTCTTCAGCCAATTTAAAGGGAAATTGTGGCATTAAGTTTTCCCCCCATTTAAAGGCGATTTTAACTTTTTCCTTCTCTACGTGCTTTACCCAAGAGTTGAGATCAACGATGGGGGCTTTGTTAGGAAATTTGTGTCCCCAAGCTGTTAAAGCTATTTCGTAATCTGTTCCATGAGGGCGAACAAAGATGAAATCTTCTGAAGGAGTTTGAAGTATTGTTTCTTTGTATGGAGAATTTCCTAACGAAGTTTTCAGCTTATTAATTCTTTGTTGGTATATTTCCGCTATTGTAGGCTTCAAGTTGCTGTCGAGTTGCTCAAATGTTTGCCAATTGTCTCCTTCAAGTGTCCAAAGTAGATATCCGTGTCCGATTTTCATTGAAGGTAATGTTATACCAGCTATTTGAGCTTGTGAGTTTAATAATTTGTGTAGCTGCTCAGGCGATATGTTTGAAGGCAGTAAGTTTATTACCTCAGTAATTTGAAGTTTTACATTCATAGTTTTTTTTATTTACTGAAGTTTTGCTAGATGCTAAACTTCCTAGTTTTTAAGGTCTTAATATTATTAGTATGTTTTTTTTTTAGAGAACAACGTACAGCTGAGTCATGCGCTTTTACTTAGTGATATGTAAAAAATAACCTGCATCAGTTTTAAAAACGTATCACTTCCTTTCGCTTTTGTTTGCAGTTGTCTTTTTGTTGCTTTTCTCCTTATTCATCAGTCACATAGCCCACTATGCTCCTTCTTCATAAGAAGAAAATCAATTAAAAATACAAACTGAAACTGATGCAACTTATTATTTACACATCACTTAATGTTTGATTTTAACAATATTGTTAATTCTATTTTGTCAACTCGTTAATAAAATGAAGCTTTGAGATTATGTGACTATTCAATCCGCATGGTCCTTAAAACTTTAAGGTCTAAAAGCAAAGTAACTTTGTAACCATAATTTTCACCTTAAAGAGTTGTGACCTAATAACTTCAAATCATACTCAACTTTAGTTACGTGAGTAGAGCCATTTATCTTATGAGGCACATTGCTATTAACAGGCTCATCCATAGTATAAAGCAGATAGGGATAATGATAAGGAATGTCGTGTGCTTTGTTTTATGACGAAAAAGGAACATCCCCATGGCTGCACCATAAGGTCCGCCAATGATGGCGAGCATCCACAATAAAGCTTCAGGTATGCGCCATTTACTATAGATTGCATTGTGCTTGTCAAGACAGTAAGTTAGAAACGTGATGAGATTAATTATGAATAGGTATGTGTAAAATATTTCAGAAGGTAACATGTGAATGTAGGTTATGAGGTTATTTCCAATTGTCGTTTTTTTGTTTAATGTTGTTACTCATAGTCCTGCGTTTACGCAAACATCATTCCTCCGCAGAATCCGTAGGTAAATAGAGTTAGTAGGACGAATAAGAGAATGCCCAATACACCTAAAAGATATGTCCACCAAGGTGTGCTTTCTACAATTTCGAAATCAAAGTGAGTTTGAGGAGTTTCTAGTTTCTTTTGTAATGTATGCTGTAATACTATTACATTGCAGGACTGTTGGGTATTGGTGATGGGTAGCGTGGTGGTCGCTTTACCATTTTCATCAGTAGTGAGCGTGTACATTTTACCATCGTAGCTGATATCTACCTTTATGTCCTTTCGCGGTTTCCCTTTTTCTGTTGTAGTAACGATGACTTCAGATAATGCATTATTTTCTTCTTCTTTTTGAAAATCGAATGCATAAAGTGTGACTTCTTCTGTAAGTTGTTTTATGAGTTCTTGATCTTCGCAAACAACCCGACAAAGTGCATTATCTTTAAGGATTTTTATATTGATTTCAGCTTCGCCTACAGCATCTGTAATTACTGTGTGTACAATTCCCTCATATTCAATTGTTGCTTTCGCATTGCTGTAGGGTTCACCATTAAGGGTGGTCTTGATAACTACTTTTTTTTCAGACACCTTGGGTGTAAGGTTGAATGTAAAGTCGGTTTCAGGTGCTTGTAGTGTCTTGCAAATAGTTTTGCCTTCACAAATTACTTCACAAATATTGTCATCGAGATTTTGTTGAAGCGTAATGCTGGCTTTGCCTGATGTATTTGTTTTAAGAGGGTAGAATCTTCCGTTGTATTTTACTTCAACTTCTTTTTCAATGCAAGGTGTGCCATCAAGTAAAACTTCTATGTTTACAACTGTATCAACAGTAGGAGGGGTGATTACTTTTGTGAGTGCAAAGTTGAAGAGATTATTGCCGAATGCGAGTGTTTTTTCTAATACTGCATCATCAATTTTAACTTCACAAATGTCTTGGTTTAGTGAGAGAGCAATTCTTTCTGTTGCTGTTCCAGAAGCATCAAGTTGCAGTGCGAATTGTTTTTCTCCGTAAATAACATTTGTAGTAGCATTAGCATAAGGTTCACCATTTAACACCGCTTTGACTTCAATAGTAGCCCACTGTGTGAGGTCAAATTCTTCGAGGTCCTGGCCTTGCTGAATTTTAATATGGCGATGTATCCCATCTACATGTACATCAAACTCGTAGCCTACTGGCAGTTCTTCAATATATAGTTCGCCCTTCTCATTTGTACAACGGTCGTAATCGTTGAGCTTAAACTTCTTATTAGCCATCGGTTTACCATCGTGCATCATGCGAAGTGTGATTTCCTGTTTTATTGCTTCAGGGGTGATTTGTCCGCTGATAGCTCCCGTTTTTACTCTTACGGGATAACAATATCCCCATGCGGTGAGCTTAATGTCCCAATTCTCATTTTCCGATTTCTTGAAATATACGTAGCTATCATCGGGAGTAGAGAGCAACTGGTGAATGAGGTTTTCGTCAACTAAGTTCTTTTTAATAAGATTTAGTTTACGGGTGTGTAACACGTTTTTTATCTCCAATTGTAGCAGTGGATCTACCATTGAAAGTTGTTGCCAACCTTCGCCGGGTAGCTCCCATTGTAGGTAGCCAGTTCCGACTTTTCGTTCTGTAAATATCCATTCTGGAGATGTACCTATATTTTGATATAATCCGGCATAGCATTGTTCATAGATTTTTTCGAAAGAGCAAAATACGCCATCGGCTTTTATTTTAACGTTCATATGTGTATATATAATTTAAGATTTATTTTCTTTCATTTATAAGGATTGGGACCATACTTGTTGTCGAATTGTTGCCCTTTAAATAGAGTTGGATATATGAAGACTATGTGTGTTATTATGTTAAATATAAAGGAGATACATGCTATCCAACCACTGTGCCCTAAATCGTGAAATCGCTTAACCCATGAAGCAAATACAATCCATGCGGTGGTTATGTAAACAAGGCATAATGCGACAAATGGTGGTATTGCTTTTTCTATTGGTACTCCTCCGTACCAATCTTCATAGTATAACTCATAGTCGTGTACCGTTATAAGTATGTATGCCAATAGGCTAAATATACAAATAATTATCGATAGTAAGTTTATTAATATGAATTTCTTGCGTTTATATCTTCCTCTGAATGAGAATAATCCTGGTTTTATTTGTTTAGGAGTATAGTTGCACTTTGTGGCGTTTGTTTGATGAATTTCTTTAGTAGTTGCTTCTTCTGAAGGGGCGTATGGTAATGGAGCTTCTGTGAATGATTGGGAAGGGGAAGTTGATTCTATTGTATTATTAGAATTTGTTGTTTGAAGTTTTAATGAGGAAGAGTTTTTTGACTCTTTATTATTTTGTTCAGGAACGTTTGTTTCCTTTGTATTTTGTTCGTTGCTTAGAATATTGTTATTGACCTTTGGAGCATTAGTGGCTGCATTTTTTTTCTGATGGATGAAGAGGTCAATGGTTGTTTCGCATTCGTGGCCTATTTCTAACCATGCAATGGTAGAGAGCTGTGGGTATCGAGAGAAGTTGAGTAAGGCGCTAAGCTGATTTTTATTGCAAATGCAGTGAGCCGCAGGCTTTTCTCCCTTCATTATGGGGAAGTATAAATCGCGAGGTTCGAGTGGAATTGATGAAATGTATTGTTCAAAATTAACATTGTTTATGGGACTCTTTTGATCTATGCGTAAATCTGTCTCTTTAAACCATAAGTCAACAATTTTGTTCAAGACATCCAACACTTTAAAGTCTTCGCCTAATTTTTTGTTCATAGGGATTAGAAGGTTGAAAGAAACATTGCTCGTATCCGTTTTTGATACAGCAATATTTTTGGCATAAAGGCTATAAAGTGTGTAGTTTGCATCGTGCAAAATAATCCATGTTTTTTCTTCATTTACAATTTTGGGCTGACGAGGCTTGTATCCCAATGGAAGTTTTCCAATCAAAACTTCGGGGTTGCTATTTAGTGCTTCGTTTGATTGCAATGTATGAATGGACAATATGAGTTGTGTTACCTTCATGTTGATTATGATTGCATAGTTGAATAAATCCTCAGTTTATTAGATTTAAGGTGTATCGAACCCTATGTAAATTACCATAGGGTTCGATGTAGTAAGTTTATAGTAGTGTTGCAATTAAGGTCTTTTTACGGCATCTGCTGCACCGCTACCAGTTGGTCGTTTCGTTACGTCTTGAGCACCACTTCCTGGACGTTTTACGACGTCAGCAGCACCGCTACTTGGCTTTTTTGTAGCATCAGGAGCACTACCTACAGAAGGTTTCTTACTTACGTTTGCTGCAGGAGGTGTTGATGGTCGGGAATCTTTTTTCTTTGGAGTTGTGGTTGGTTTTTTCTTTTTATCTTTAACGGGTGTCGCAACTGGAACATCAATAGTAGTCGTGGCTGGCTCTCGGATTGAATCTGTGGGCCTATCCATCAAATTGTCGTAACTAAGTTCGTCGTTATTATTAGAGTCTGCAGTGAGAGTGTCAGCGAAGAGGTCTTCTTCACTGCTTTCTTTCCCACTATTCCAGGTTATGATAACAACGAAGCCTATAATTGCAATGACGAGCATTGCTATGAGCTTTATAATTTTCATAATAGGGAGTTTAAATTAGTGATTTGTCACTTAGTTGCGAGGGTGTAAATCTGGTTTGCAATTGTTCCTTCCTTGTTAGGGTCTGTCATATCGTTAACTTCATTGTTCGCATTTTCGCCTGCAACTTCTTCAACATATTTTACATACAATGTAGCTAACACGGGTATTTGCTTTACAGAATCTACGCGTTCAGCGAGTCGTTTTTCGAGTCGTCGTTTAATAGCTGCACTGTCTTTTGCTTCGTTATTATAGATGGTTGTGATAATAATCTTGAAATCTTCAACAGCTTCAGGATATTTGCTGAGCAGTTCGCTAAGTTCTTTCATTTCTTTTTGGCGGTCGATGTTTGTTGTGTGCATTGCGATGTCGCCCGTTTTTTTAGCTAAATCTTTAACTTTTACAACATTGTAATTACTTATGTCGTGAAGGACATTATCAGCCATAAGATAAACGTTGAAGTCTTCGCTCAATTTTTTTAATTTAGCATAAGCATTGCCTACTCGAGTTTCTTTTTGAAATTTTTCGTAGAGTGTAAGGTCAGCCTTGAGCTCGACTTCTTTTTCCTTAAGTGTAGCAAATGAGCAAGTTAACCATTTATCGTCAACACCAACTGCGAGACTTGCTATAAATTGTTTCTTAAATTCATCTAATTGGGCGAGTTCCTGTCTTAGGTTATTAATTATGTCGTCTTTTTCAGCACTCATAGCGTCTATGTCCCCTTTTGCTTTTGCTAATTCTTCAGCGAGTGCAATAGAGTCTCGACGCAGTCTATCGACTTCTTGTTGAGCAGGGTGATTCTTTAGAAGTTTATTATGTTCAGTTTCAAGACTATCGCATAATCTTTTGTAATGCTTTAATTCCTCTTTTAGTTCTTTATAATCAGTAGCGTATCTTCCTGCGTCTTTTTCTGCTTTAACCAATGCTTTGCTTAATTTGGTTGTATCTGATTCTAATTTTTGTATAGCTTCTTGCAAATCTTTTTTTTCGCTTTCGAGGTTCTTAATATTTTCCTCTAAGATTTTTATTAATTTGCTTTCTGCTGATTCTTGAGCTTGTATGAATCCCGCAGACAAAGCGAAGCAAAATAATATTGACAATATTTTTTTCATTGTTCTTGCATTTATGTGTTGCTTGATTCTTCCAACTTTTCAACTCTCTCTTCGTATTCGAAGTAGTAGTCAAGAAGCATGTCTTTATAATTCTTTGGTGCTTCTCTTTCGAAGGCGCCATTTCGTACGCTGTTAAGTTTTCTTAAATTTTCGCGTGTAATTTCAAGTGAATTGAAATGTTCCAGGATGGCATTGTAGAGACTACTATAGAATCCTAAGCGTTGTTGTTCGACTTTTCGAACAACTTCAGTTTCCTTCAAACCATTAACAATGGCATCGATGTGGCTCACTTCGCTGTAAAGCGTATTGTTGCGATAGCTGTTTGCTGTTGATAATTTTACTTGTTTCAGTTCGTCGAATGATTTCCAAGTAAGGTAGATCGTATCCAATGTGGCAGACATTCGGTGGCTACTTTCTGCAAAACTTCTGACGTTACAATAGTATTTATGGAGTTTTTCAACACGTGCGATGCGGTGATCTGCAGATGCAATAGTGTCTAGTCCTTCCACCTTTTTTACCTTTGAAATATTGCTGTAAGCATTGGTGATTTTTCCGTGATTAGATGGAGAACCCTTGAGAGCATCGTTATAGGTATTACATACTTTGTTGATTACCGTTTCGCGGATGATATTGAGCAATGCTTCGTAGCTGGCTTTTGATAGCATTTGGTTGTTTTTGTATCTCAAGACCTTGTCGCGTTGTTCTTTGTGTAATGCTTCGTCCCACGTTTTGGCGTTTTCCCACTGGCTTATAAAGTCATTGCGAACGATGTTAACATCGACCAAGTCGGTTGATACAAAATTATCATCTTCGCTTTCTCCAAAGAGGTCTGGGAGATAAATTGCGCCGATTATTGCAGCCACTATTATCAGCAGAATGCCTATGAGTTTTACGATTTTCATGTTTCAGATGATTTATGAAGATTTAGAAGCTGTTTAAATTTTATCAAAAAATGTAATTGGGAAGCTGTTGTTCGGCTTTTTTGAACCTCTTTTAGGTATCTTTTCTTTGTTGTCTTTTGGAAATAGCCCGCTATTCCCCGCAAGACAACAAAGAAAACCTCCTCTAAAATAGCTGTCAAATAAGTCCGAAATAAAATTTAAACAGCTTCTTAGTTTTATAGGAGAGCACGGGAAGAAGTGTGTGCATACTTCCCATGCTTCTTTCCTATATTTTAGATTAGTAAGTGAATCTAAAATCTACCCAGTCTGACTGAAGAACTTCATTGCCCTTATCGTCGAAAATAGAGACGAAGAATTTCAGATTGTGTGAGCCAGTGCCACCCATGTGTAATTCCTTGTAAGGGATAAAGATAATTAAGTCGGTGTAGGTGGTTGACTTGTAAGGGGGTGTGTATTCTTTTGTGCTACATACTTTCCCACTCTTTGTCTTGTATTTGCCGTTGGCATCGCTCAATGCATAGCTACCATCCGATGTGTAGAAGTAAGCATTGCATGTTCCCGTGCGGTTGAGCATGTTGCGTATGACAAAGTCCACCAAGATTTGCATACCCTTTTCTCCATCTTTATAAATATTGTGCTCAACTGTGATGTCCTTGATTTCGCCTGTAATGGTCGCAGTTGATTCAGCTTCCTGACGAATATCAATGCGCACTTCCTGTCCGCCTGCCTTAATCTTCATGTAGTCATTGCGAGTGATGCCTGAAGTGTTAGCATCGTATTTTAATCGGAAAGAAGTGGGAGTGCGATCAACGACCGAACACCACGTGGGAATGCCCCAAGTGTTCCATTCTGAAGCGTTTGTGCTTACTTGGAATACTTCAGAGCCAGCTTCAGCACCATAAGTCTTTGAAATGGCTGTTTGTTGGTTCACCTTGAGGAAAGTGGTGCCAACAGCTGCGGAGTCAGCTTCGCAGCCTTCCACCAAATCTACTAATTCTTCAGCTGCTGACTTTATTTGGTCTAATAATTTGGGAAAAGCGTTAGTGAATGTCTCAGCTTCTGTCAGATACATGTCAGCAATGAATGAATAGTGGCGTGTGAAGGGAATGAGTTTAATAGCTTTGTAAAAATCAATTTCGTTGATTTGTTGCTTGATGGCCTCTTTTGAATAGGTTTCTGAGTAATTAAAACCTAAACTCATAGTTAGGTACATGGGCTGTTCATCGCTCGCATAAATAGAGATAAAGTACTTTCGGTCGTCGTGATAAAATTTGATGTCGCCATCATCGTCAATTGTTGGTGCGTAGCCGTTATTTCGCAAATAATCGAAAACATCTTGTCGTAATTCTTTTTGTTCGTTGTTCAGTTCATCAGCACTTACTGAAAGAATCGTTGCAAAAGTGAGGAGTAGAATTGAAAATATCTTTTTCATAGTTGATGCTTTTTAGTTCCGTTAATACATAGATGTCTAAAGAATCAAAGTGTTACTTACATTTGCTCTGCAAGGTCTTCTGCAGTTGATTGAATCTGTTTTACAAGTTTGCTGAATGCTGCTTTAAAAGGCTTGGCAGAACTGATGAACATTTCGGCACGATAGGAATAACTTGAGTCAAAGCATAGGATTTTAATGCCTTTGTTGGTGTTGCATTCGCTGAGCGCATTCATGATTTTAGCTTTTGTGAAGGTTTCGCCGTATGGGTGATTTCTGAAGAATGCGATATAGAAAGGGTTTGAATCCTTCTTTGATACTGCTATGTAATAAATTTTTCCTTCAATTTTAAACTTAATATCGCCATCGGAGTCGATAGTGGGGGCATAGCCTTCTGATTGAATAAATGATTTGAGTTCATCTCTGAGTCGTTCTTGCTCTGCTGTGAATTCGGTTTGTGCAACTGCAGTGCTTACAAACATGAGTAAGCATGCGATGAGGGATGTGATTTTTTTCATAGTTTTTTAATTTAGGATTTATAAATTATGGTTTTACGTTTAATAAATTGTTTTGTATTTTCCATTGAGTTTACTTAATCTTTTCGAGTTCTTGCTTTATTCGTATTGATTCTTTTTCTACGTCTTTAAGTGATTTGAAATTATATGAAGTAGGTAGCCCAACGCAGAAATTTTTACGATTCTGATTTTTACCAATTATTTTTGAAAAACCCTTCATTGTGTTACATACATTAAAGATGTAAGCTTGATAGTTCTTTGTTTTTTTGTTTTTACCTAATTCAGTAAAGATAGGATGTGCTTTACATGCATTATAATCTAAATCATTTACTAAAGCTATAAATTCAGCAAAGTCAGGGCGAGCTTCTATTATTTCAATTGGAGATTTCGTTTTTCCAGTTGGAGATTCTTTCTGTTCTTTCGCTGGTTTTAATTGAGATTGTTCATTTCTTGTATTTTCTGATCGAAGAGTGCTTATTGTATCATTTAATTTAAATGTTTCTTGTTCTAGTTTATCTTTTTCTTCACTTAATTTTTTCTTGTCATCTTCTAATGATTCAATTTTGGCCTTGAGTGCTTCAAGTTCTTTGGAGTCGCCTGCACTATTATATCCTATGATGAGGCCAATAATGAGACCGACAACAATTCCGATGGCTGCACCCATATATTTTTTGAATCCTGTCTTCTTTGCAACTCCAGTATTCTGTTGGTTGTTGGTGAATCCATTAGAGGTGGGTTGTTCGGGATTGGCCTTCTGGGCGGTTATCAGAGCATTGTTAATTCCTAATCTATTACCGGGATTATTCGCCTTAATTGGCGAAGCGCTACGGATTATTTTTTCAGTAACGTTAAGAACGACTGTTGCTTTCTTTTCTACAATATCTCTGTTGATGTTTGTTGACACGTCATAGCCCTCAATTGAACCTACAATCTTGATTGCATTTTTTGTTTTGCTCGGTGCAATTTTTGCTTCAGGATTTGAAAATTCCTTAGAAATATCGGTTATGCCTGCCATCAGTTTGGTAAAGCCTTTTTCTAAGTTCTGCTTCAACTTCTTGATGCCTTTTTCGTCACCCTTGAATACAAACTCAAGATTGTAGAAAACTTGAATTGGAGGAACGGTTAATATGATTTTGCGTGTTTTAAGGTCAAGACGTGCTGATGAATGTCCGATCTTGATTTCATTGCCTTCTGCTTCAATCAGTTGTTGCAGAGTTACAGATACAGGGTCGTAGGTGATATCTTCAGAAATTAAGCCTCCAGACGAATTAACAGGTGTGCTTGAGAGCAATTTATTTTTTGATTGGAATCGGTCGTTCACCCAAATTTCATATTCTTTATCGCGAGGTATGGTAATTCCTACTAAGAGGTCAGACGTTTTGTCAATCGTAGTGATGTATACTTCTTTACAAAAGCGAAATTCAGGATATTGTGTGTCGCAGAAGAATTCTTCAAGTTTATTGGCAGGTACATTGAGTTTGGCACATACACCACTTGACTCCATAGTGTAATATTCTGAGGTTCCTTTCTCCAATTCGTACTTGTTGAGAATATCTCTGCAGTTTTCGCTTTGGTTGAGAATTTCGTTCATGCCTCTGAAGCGCTTTATTTCAGAGCCTTCGATGGGTGACATGCAATTCTGAATGAAGAATCTGTATACTTCCATCAGCACTTTGTAGGGGCTTACTCCATCTTTGATAACAAATCCTTTGGGGATTGCCATAAGAATGGTGAGTCGGCCGTCGCGTTCTGAATCGGAGGGAACAACCTTTGCATCGTGAAGAACGTAGAGTATTTGGTCGTCCTTGTGGCACAAGCAAATGCTGGGGGTGTCGCTAATGGGGAAGGGGCGGTCTTCATTAATGATGTTTTGCGTTATAACTCCTTTATTGATGAGCGGATTGAATCCTCCCTGGCTTTCAGGATTTCCGCTGATCCTAAGTTTTATTATTTCATTCATTTTGTTGGGTCAGTTTAGATGTTTTTTAAGAATCACTATTTCTTTCTCCTTTTATAACAAGGTAAATCCAAATAGCGATGGCAATGGCATTCTCGATGATGAGTAGTTCTGTTGATTCAAAATAATCTTCGAAAAATAGGAAACCTGCAAAGTTAATGAATGCTACTATTGCAATTAATTGTATGAGATATTTCATGTTTTTTAGTTTCGTAGTGGTTATCCAAATATTCGTGTGAGTCTACCCAACAATGTCTCTTGTTTTTCTCCACTTGAAATAACACGGATGGCATTGATAATTTTGTGTGTTTCGGTTGGATCGAATTCAAAAATGTCTCCGAGGTAGAACTTGCCGAGCGAGAAGGTAAATACCTGTGGTGAATATTTAGTAGAGCGATTGATGCGTTGTGAATTCTGACAATAGTTTTTGAGTGTCGTTATTGTAGCTTGGTATTTTCCTCGAAGCAATTCGGCAGCTACAGTTCCACGTTCGCCCTCCTTATCCAGGAAGTCAGACTTAGTGACGATGAAGTGGATGGCATCTACACGTTTCATAATTTCCTGATTTTGTGGTAGCTCGAAAAGTGAAACGAATTTAGATAGAATGATACGTTGGTCAATGTATTTTTTGCGAATACGCTGATCAATGACGTTACCGTCTGCATCTGTTACGTCTTCAAGAAATGTTATTTTTACTTTTTCGACAGTGGGGTCCACGATGATGAAGAATACTTTACGGTTGTTATTGCTCATTACGCGAGTTGCCCCCGTACCCATGTCTTCAAACGATACAGTAGCCTTTTCGTTATCTGCAATACGGCGTGCGAATTCTTCACCTGACATTTCTACCAAATTGATGCGGTGGTCAATGATTTTACCCTTAGGGCTCTTTTCTTGAATGTTGCCGTGGAAGGTGGTGACAAAAGAACCATGGGTAGATCCAGGGGTGATGCCAGCGTAGATGTATGATTGAAGCGCTGCTGCATAGTTACCTCCATATTGCTGGAGATTGAGTGAGTAGGTGAGTTCGTCGCCTCCTTTGTTAAATTGGCTACCATTAGCGCCTACCAAGCCCATCAGCATACATGTTTTGCCCGTACCAGGTGTGCCAAAAAGGAACACGTCTGTAGCTCCAGGGGCAGTGCCTTCAACGCTATTCATTACAAAGTTTTTAAGGTCAGGCAATTCTTCTTTCACTGTTTCGAGGTCTACCAACGTTTGCCACGAAGCTTCGCTCATGAGTCCTTTGTCAATGAGTTCGTAGTCTTTGAAAATATCAGCTTGGATAAGTCGGAGTACGTCGTTGTACTTGTAGTCGGCAGGATTATTTTGCATATCCTCCATGGTCTTATCGCTCAAGTCGTAGTAGAGTCGGTCAATTTCGTTCTTGAAAGGGCTGTCGGGATGGCTATCGCGATAGTCATCTACCAAGAAAATATCGCCCGAACGTTTTACTTCTTCCCATTCCGCAAAGTCGTTGATGGCTTTTTGGGCTTCCTGAGCATGTCGTCCATTGGGTAGGTCGTCAA
Organism: Alloprevotella sp.; assembly: GCA_045614785.1. Classification (GTDB taxonomy): domain Bacteria; phylum Bacteroidota; class Bacteroidia; order Bacteroidales; family Bacteroidaceae; genus Alloprevotella. Next base: position 15,392 of record JAZLDQ010000013.1, on the reverse strand, counting down.
GATATCTGTGGAAGTTGTTTAGTCGTGGTGCATTCTTAGTATTAATCCACATCAGGTCGTCGATTTCTTCCTTATGAATGCTGTTGGGGTATCTATGAAGGTAATTGCGTAGTGCTGCGTAGTTGCCTTTATCAAGTTCTGCCCAATCTTTAGCTTCTTTTTCGCCATCAAAAATTATTTGCTTTTTATTTTCTAACTCATCCTTCTTGTTAAGTAATTCTGAGTAAAGGATGTTTGCTTCATTATACTTAGGTCCTGTGGGGTAGCGCTCAATGTAGGTGCTGACTTTAGTTATTGTTGCTGACAATGATGAAAGGGCATTTTCTATGTCGCTTGTGTTATCAAGCAACATAGAAAGCCAAGGTTTCTTAACGCATTCCTCCCAAAGTGCTCTTTCGTTGGGGTCGCGTGTCTTGTCTATTAAGATTACAAACATTTCGTCAGAGATATAGCCACGAAGGTCGTTGAGTGATAAGTCTTCGTATAACGCGAGGATATTCTCTATCTTATCAATGCCTGGTTTTTCACTCTGAATCTGATTTAAAAGGAGTGATTTATTGGTTCCTATAATAGCCATTTTGATTGTTTTTTTGATGGTATAATGTTGATTAGAGTGAAGTTCCTTCTGTGTCAATACCTCGATTGCTTGGCCCCACTATTCCAGATGAAGGCGCAACGAGAATATTGAATAGAACTAAAATGTTAAGTAATACATATGCGATGATGCCCATAACAGTGAAAACGTTATCATCTTGGCTCAGTTGTTCAGAGAATGTAGATACGGGTGCTTCGCCAAGTTCAAATTTTGCACATCCATCAAGATAGTAGGGTGTACCTTGTCCACCCTTGATGACAGGTATTAATGCCTGTTCGTTGCCAAACGTTTCAATTCGGTTATTAAGTTCTGTCCATGTCTGCTCTTGCAAATACTTCATTCGTGCAGCCAATTGCGGAAGTTTGAAGTAGTTCCAATTGCTCACTTCCTTTTTAATCACACTCCATTCTTCCGCTTTTTTCAGATTGCTTACGTTGGTAGCAGGAATTGCGACATCTTCCATCCATGACTTGATGTTGTTACCTACACGGTTGTTATAATATTCCTTGAGGTCGGTTGACCCGTTTTTTCCGTTCATACGGAAGGCTGTGAGTTGAGTCTCAGCGCGGCTTAGGAAGTCTTTGCGTTGTTGTTCATAGTTCTTGAAGAAATTTTCTACATTTATAATTTCAGCCTTTGCTTGTGCTTGCAAATTTTCCTTTTCGTTTACTACGAAGAAAAATTTAAGGAAAGGACTGCACATGAGTGCTGCTGCTATGACATAAATTATGATTGAAGCCCACATTACAGGTGTCCACAACTCGCGATGGCTATTTTCGCCTTTGGCTTTAATAGCGATGCATAGCATGCTTCCCAACACTGTCATAATGATTACAGCCCAAATAACAGGCCATGTGATGGAGCCATCTGCTGAGTTTAAAAGAGCGCCAATGCCGCTAATAACTCCTATTCCTGCAATGCCGACTAAGGCAATAACGTTAGCAGGTGCAATTCTGTCGTTGGTATTCTGTGACATAGTTTATAAAGATTTTATGTAATATTTTTATTTAAATTAGATGTGATAAACAGATAGGGCTTATCTGTTTGCCATTAATAAAGAAACCATTTCTATTTCACTTTCATAAGCATGAAGTCGTAATCTTTCTTACCGTTGCGTATTACGTCAACAACGAGTAGGCCATTAGCATCTGGACGGCAAATGAAATCATCTTCAATAATTGTATCTCCATCCTGTGCAACCGATTTTCCAATTTGGTCAATATGGATTTTGTCGTTCATCCAATTTACTTTAAGTTTGGCTGTGTAAATTCTTCCTGATTGAATTGTTCGGTGTTCGATAAAGCCTTCTGAAGTTGAAGTAAATGTGAAGTAGGTCCACATATTGTCAAGATGTTCGTCGGTTTGTGCATTTTTAAGTTTGAGCTCATTTGTGCTTTTCCATTTACCGACTAGTAAATTGTGATTGTTCATTAAATCATCGAACTTTACTTTATCCACATTAGCTGTGGCGTCAAGTGCATCTTTGATTTGAATGGTCGGGCCAATGCGATTTTGAGTGTCGGTTTGCTTAGCGGTCATTCGAAGAATCTTGATGATTTCGTCTGTTGTCAAATTCTTATTTTTACTTTTAAGCAATGCAACTGCTCCGGCGACAACAGGTGATGCCATTGATGTTCCGCTCATTTCTTGGAAACCATCCTTTGATGCGACGGTTCCTCCATGTTGCCAAATGGGTACACAGCGTTTGTCGGTCACACTCCAAAGCTTTACACCTGGTGCAGACACAGTACTGTATTGAAGATTGGCTTCGGGATACATACCATAGTTACTAAAGTCTGCCTTTTGTCCTTTGCCATCGACAGCTTCGACCTTAATAATTTTGTTGGTGCGATTTTTCGCATCGAGTCCCATGAAAAGTGTTTCGTTGCCAGCAGCTGTACATATTACGCAGTTATGGTCATTGGCTATTTTTCCGATGTAGTCCCATAGTGCTTCACATCCTTTGCCCATGGATTGTGAAATCATAACTTGGTCGCCAAGAGGAAGTTGCTGAGCCAATCCTTCGGGGAATGCACGGCCTATAGACAAGTTGATAACATCGGCGCCTCTATATATAGCATACATAAGACCTTCTAATACATTCAAATCGGTAAGTTGATTGCCTAATGCAACTGGAATCCAAGTACACTCGGGCGCAATACCTGAACACCCTAACTTATTGTTTTGTGTACCAATAGCTAAACCTGCGACGTGAGAACCATGGCAGTATGCGCCAAGTTCGTTGTCATCTTTGGGCTGATGATTGGGTGGGAGTACCTTGCGTGTTCGTGTTGGAATGTGTATACGATCTACATGGCGGTCCGCAATTTCAGGGTTACTAAGGTCGAAATAACTATCTACGATTGCTACTTTTACATCTTTCGAGCCACGTGTAATATCCCATGCTTCGTAGGCTTGTATGAGTTTGAAGTATTCTTCATAGTTAGCATTTGAAAAGCCAGGATCTGATGGGCGCGAGTTTTCACTAAAGACACCGTTAGTAGTGACAATATACTCTACGTTGGTGATTTTTTTAGGAAGTTCGTTGCGCACTTGCAGTAATTCTTGCTTAGGTACCAACAAAAGCATTAATGCTGTTTGTGGATTGTAGTAGCTGATGTTGTATTCGTTTCCTGTGTAATGCTGCTTAAATTGTTGCGCAAAGCTTGCCATGTCTTTTTCAATGTCTTGCGAATTGAATAGAACAATGAGTTGGTCTGCAACAATTTGCGAAATAGAATCTTCTGGATTTGTGATAATGTCTGTGCTATCGATGGGTGTGATGAAATTATCGTCGGGGTCGGGTAATTCTTCTACACCCTCAATAGGTTTAATCCAATCGTCAACTCTTGAAGAGTCTATTAGTTCTTCTGGATAATCGTGATAAGGCTTTTCGGGGTCGAAAGGATTATCCTCATGTGGATTGACAGAAGGTGGTAATAGTTGTTCCGGATTTTCAATTACTTCTTCTAAAGCCTTTTTTGTTTCATCACATCCTTTCAGTAGAATTGCGAAAAGCCCACAAAGAAGTGTTAGTCCGAAGAGGTAAACTAAAAATCTCCAAAGACAACCTCCAAATCCCCATGGTTTAAAGAAGGGTATTTTTGACATGTTCTTGTTTTTAATAGTTATTACTTAATCTTCTAAGTAAAAGCTCTTGTGATATTTCTATATGCACTTAAAATCTTCAATCAGAACCTTTAATTTGTCGTTGGCTTCACGATCATAGTCAGGAACATTGATATGAGCTACAGAAGCTATGTACATGTATTCCAACCAACAATTGTAATTCATTTCGTAAGCGGGTGTGAACTGATTTGTTGATGAAAGAATATCATCGAACAAACTTGTGATTTCGTCATCTTCATAAGATTCTTTGCGTTCGCGTTCAATCCAATTAAATGCTGGCAAATTATTGGTTTGCGTAACGCGGCGTGCTGAATTTATTTCTTCTGTTGTCAGCAAGTTAAATCCAAAGTTTGTGACAAAATCGCTAATCTGTGTAGCTATCATGTCGGCTACGAGGTCTTCGTTGATAGTAGAAGAGTTAAGTCCGTCAACGAAAGGCTCAATTGAATGTTCTAGCGAAGCATTGAGATTTGTGCTTTGTGCAGAGTTTAAAACGCAATTAACAAGATAATCCATAGCTATCTTATCAATATTGTTGTCATCTTCTATAACCTCAATGAATCGAGCATCCGAAATTTTATCTTTCCATAGTTTAAGCATATGGTCTGCTATGACTGATGATGGTTTTCGTTTGATGGCTTCGCCCTGGAATAGCTTGTTAGAGTCGATGCCTCTATTTGAAAGGTATTGAGTTGCCTCATCTCGGTCTGAAAAATAGTAACTTTGAATCAACTTATTCCATTTTTCGTTTTCGTTATTACATCCTTCAAATTGATTGCATCGCTTTCGTATGAGTTCATAATCTTTGATTACATCTTGATTATTGACTATGTTTGTTAGTTGTGGTACAAAAACGTGAATATGATTATAAGCCTCGGCTTCGGAGAATTGCAACGTTTCAATCATGCGGCCGAAGAAATCGGGTTGTGATTGGTTGGCAAATTCCAATTCGCGGAACAATCCATGCGCCTTACGAATATTCTCAGCTAAAATTTCAGCAGTATCATCTGTCACGAAGTATTCCTTCATGATTTCGTAGACTACTTTTAACGATTCTTTTGCAATATCTTTAAATTGTTCTGTTCTTGCATTGACCAGTTTTATTGAAATCTTTGAGAGGTTTTCAATAATAAATAGTGCTCCATCATTGTCTTTTGAAGCACATACATCCCATGCCAATTCCGGATTTTTAAAGAAACACTTTACGTGTTCGCTATCGCAGAATGTTGAACGCATTCTGTTGTAGTAGTCTTCGGTTAAAAGCATTTTACTTTGTAAAGTTCGTTCGTCTTCATATAGTTTGCTAACCTTGGGACCAGAGAACTTAAAATCTCGAAGAATATAACTATTGGAGAAGTGTTCGTTGGGTTGTGTCCAATTCAAAAAGAATTTTTGTTTTTCTTTATCCAAATTTCCGTCTGCATTGAAGCATTCAGTATAGAGTACTTTAGCAAAGCGTTGAAACCACCTTCCGTTTAAGGCATTTACTTCGTTTGCGATTGCTTCGGGCTTTGGTGACATGTCAATGTTGAACTTTGTGCCAATATAGAAGAATGGAGAAATCTGATCTGTAAGCGATAATGTTTTTTGACGTTCCGCCATCGTCTTTCCAACGTTGTTTAATATCCAACGTTGGAGCAGTAACGGTATTTCTGCAACTTCATTTTTTACATTATCATGACAATACAAAAGAACATTTATTCGTTTTGAGTCATTGTACATGTTAAACAAGTATGCTACTTTACCGCGTAAAAGCACCTGAATTAACACTTGTTCTTCTTCTAATGTAATGAGTTGCTTACATACTCTGGAGCGTGCTCCTGGAAAGTCTAATAAGTCGTTGTCTTTAAGAAGAGTGTTCATATTTACTTCTCCTTGATTTAATAACGGCTTAACAGATGAGCTAATGCAATCAAATCGATAGTAGTCTTTATTATCTAAATAATCTTTTCCGATTTTTACAATTATCTCGGCGCAGACAGCACAAACCTCGCTTTTTGTTAGGTTGGATAGCTTTGAATAAACCTCGTTTTCTCTTAGATAGACATCGGTAAAGTATTTTGGTGTTTTAAGGAAGAGTTCATTCAAGCATTGTACACTCATAACGGTGTTTTCGTTGATGCCGTCATGAAGCATAGCTTCGGGTGGTAGGTACACGTACTTGCTGAATTTGAATTTCACAAGTGTTTCAAGCATTCGTGAAAATAGCTTGGTGTGGTATGGATTCTTATTCCATAAGATTGAGAAGATTTCGTTCCAATCTGACGAAGGAATTCGGTTAACTACCAATGCTAATTTATCAAAGAACTTAACATTGTTAAACGATTTCGCATTGTTGATGTGGTCGTCGATGTATGATTTCATCTCAAGTACATCGTCTGCGGTAATGGCAGAGTCGTAATTTTCTTGATATGACTTGTATTTTTCGTATATATTATCGCTAAGTTCTTTAATTTCAGATTCGCTATAAATTGTAAAATCTGTTACATCATGATAGTAACCATCGCAAAGTAGTAATATTACATCTGTAACTGACAGACAGCGCATCATAATGGGATATTCTTCACTATAACGTTCTGGATAAGTGTTATAAGACGTAAATCGAGTAACAACACCCGTTGCTTCTGTGTTGTCTGTTTTGGGATTCATCTCTTCGATGAAGTTGTAAATCTTTTCTTTTGTTTTTAATAAGAATGGTTGACCATTTTTTTGAAGCATACAATTCATCAAATATGATTTACCAACCTGACTCACACCATAAGCTGCTACCGCTGGATTATTTTCTGCAGCATCAGCTATTTTTTTGAGCTTTTTACGCTCTTCCACTAACTGTAAGAAGCGTTTTTCGTAGTGTTCGGGTTGGTGAGTCTTGATCCATTGTATGCTCTTATTAATATTTTCAATTTGAGCGTTGATGTTTATAGAGCTTGCCATAAGATTCAAATGTATGAGTTTAAATTTCTTGTATCTTCAACGTGAATGCACCCTTGTCCATCCAGAATTGCCCGTCTTTGGCAATAGTTTGAAGATGTAGGTCTATCGCTTTTATGTTTACTTCATTGCCTTCATTATCTGTGACATCGTCAATCGTGATGAGTTCACGGTTCTCATGATAGTTGCGCTGAAGAGTGATGTTTAATTGTGCAACACCACTATTGTTATAAATAGCGTAGAGAGGACGTGCTGGATATTTAGGAGAATTGAATTGCTTACAACCTAAATAGTAGGGGAATACTGATGCATTCTTTATTATAGCGTTGCTATTTTGAGGTGTTATTAAGGGTGATGCAACTTCTTGAAGATTGTCATCGTATAAACCTATATAGCGTGCAGTCGAAAGCATAGATTTTGATAATTCACTAAAATCAAGTACTAAACCATTGAAACCGATTGTGCTGGCGAGCATTCCGACTTCTGCACCAACCGCAACAACAGCCTTTTGGCTTTCTTGGAAATAACCTTCTTGGGTAGCAAGTGGGAACCATCGTCCAACGCGGTATTGATTAAGTAAAACTAAGCGGCTTGGGGAAGTTGGTATATACTTTAAGAATAAGTCGGTGAGAGGTTTTAAGTTTGTTGGACGACCTGATAAAACGAGTATGTCGCAGTTATGAGCGTGCATAACAACAGACAAGGCTTTCATCAATGGCTCCATAGTGTCTCTGACGATATTACCAATTTCGTTAGGATTGAAGCGCCAAGTTAAAGATTCAAAGCGAAAACCAAAGTGGTATTCAAAGTGATTTAGCAGATAATCAGCAGGCTTATCCTTTGTGAATATTTCTTCGTAGGTGTACACTTTTGTGGGGCGACCTTGTTTCAATAATTCAAGGAAGAATTGAGACATTGGATGGCTTATCTGTGTGCAGAAGTCTAAACGATATTGGCGATCCTTTGCGCTCATGAGAGCAGAATCTTCGTCGAAGAAGTGATGCATTAATTCGTGAACAAGATGGTTACGTTGTCGACGTGCTTCTTCATCATTAAGAGCGTAACGAATGGTGTCTATTAACTTTATATAATATGGAGTATCGCTAATACGCTTGATTCTTAATAAATCATCAGTAGTGGCAGTATGAATACGCATAGACAAGGCATTGCTTATACTGCCCATTTGGTCTGATTGTACTTCACTACCTTCAAGTATGACATCACGTATGACGTTTCGTAGGATATCATCTCCAGCAGTGTTGAAACTATCGAAGAAAAGGGGAACGGGTGTAAGCATATTTCCACCTTTGTGGCCGTATGCAGTTATCATTACATCTGTGGTGCCAGCTCCTATGTCAATGGTGCCAATTGTTAAGCATTTATTCTCAAAGCCTTTAGATTCCATGTCTTTACGTTTATGTCCTTTAAGGTTTAAGAATTGTTCTACACGTCCGTTATAGCGTTTCGTAAGTTCTGCATACAAATAGACCAACTGGCTAGCAAAGGCTTCGTCGTATAACCATCCACGCTGAACAAGAGATTCCGAATCGTCTGTCGAAATGAGTTTCGCAGGATTGGGTGTAATGGTCATTTCGGGGAGCGAATTGTCGAGTTTCTTCAGAAGTTCTGTTGCTTCTTTTGCAGCTGAACGCAATGCGCGTTGCTCCTTTAATGGCATTGCTGTTGGGCAGGTCACAATAATGTTACGTAGGTAGCGCTTTTGTCCAATATTTCCGTGCATGTAGCGGAATTTACTTGAATTTATGTAGCATAATGCCTGTTGCATCATTTCAATCATAACAAAAGTCATTAAAGACTTACGGCTATAATGGCATTGATTATTAAATGATGCAAAGTCAAGTAAATTTATTTTGCGTCCTTCAGGAGAAAAACTACCGTCATTGTCAAAGAAGTCGGTGAATCCTTCGACGAAAATTTGTGGGTTGAGCTTTAGATTTGTAGGGTCATCATTCACAACCATCAATTCCCATCGAGAATCAAATTTCTTTTCGTCCCATAAATATCGTTTTGGAGATGAGTAGCTTGTGCAACGTTCTGTTTCATCAGGAGCTTCCAATGAGCGACAAACGAGGTGCTTTGCTTCTTCTCCAACACGTACGATTGAAGGCCATTGGAATAAGTTCTTATTTAACGTAATGTCGCCTCCAAAGTCTGCACGTCGAAAGACTATGCGCATGTCGAATGCGTTTTCATATGTAGTCCAAGGTTCAGACATGTCGCGAAGACGAAGCATTCGTGCTTTTGTGAAGTCGCCGCGTTCAAACAATACAGCACATGTACGGCTATTACCAATATCTACGGACATATCTACTGGTATCTGTTTCTCTGCCTCCGTGTTGTAAAGCGTGACTGTAGGAGAAGCTCCTGACAATCTTAGCAAATTAATAAAGTAAACGTAATAACCAATAAATTTATATTTGTGTTGTACTGTTTGGCTAAGATCAATGTCTAACAATGAAGCTATATAATCACCAATGGGTGCGTCGTTTTGTCCATCTGGAAGATTCAAGAACTCACCTAACAAAAGATCAACGCGGTTGCATAAAGAATATGTTTTGCTATTGCCAGAACCCATCAGAAAGGAAGGACGTAATAATCCTTCGTTTGCATCGTTTGCTAATTTTGTGTCGAAGGCCCATGTGCAACGAAAACGTTGTAAACCACTCTTTAGAGGTTCTCCATCTTTATCTATGCGTACTCGACACCATCCAGTAGGGTATCCTGCTGTTTCACCAGTAACTTCTACCTCAAACATAGGCATGGGCATCCATTTTCCAATGAAATAATCAAATGCAGGAATATTAGTCCCATCCTTTTTTATTCTAAAGGATGAAAGTGAATTGATGTTCATAAGGCAACTGTCGCTTGCTTCATAATGCTTAGTGACAGCTAAAACTACTGATGTGTTAGCGCAAGGCACACCCATATCATTGAGTTTTACAATTCCATTAGGACATAATTCAACTTGATTTGTTGATTTGAGGTGGTTTACAGGAATATATGAACCCTCCAAAGGTGTACATACATCAAAATGAACGCGACCTCCATTCAGGAAGTCTACTGTTTCAACAAATGTATATTTTAAGGTTTTACCAGAGTTAAGGCTCAATGGCTCGTTCGGATTGATTTCGAAGTGCGTAGTCTTAAAATGAAGACCTGTGTTGGCGATCATGCTATTCGCCGTGTGTAAATCAATAGGCATAATAATTGTATTTTGATTGTTTTTTTATTTTTCTTTTATTGTGAGGTTTTTAGTTGTAATTATATAACCTTAGTGCAAAGAGTTTTTTACAGAATCTTTAGTTTAGATTTTATAATGGCAAATGCTGAGATGTGTTTTTCAAAATGAGAGGAGAGGGTACAAAAAAGCGTGGAACCGTCTGTCGTCTGTTCCACGTTCTGAGGCTCTGGAAATTGCCTAATTCAGTTGAACAGACAACGTCAGAGCCCACGCCGATATGATATAATTCACCACATGCTTTTGGTTTATGTTTTCTTGTTTGAAGAACCTTCTTTGTAGAGGTATGCAAACAACAAAACCGATTGATTTTATTGATTATAGTTTGTTCTTAAACAAATTTACAAATGTTTTTAGAACAAAATTCAATAAAAACAACCCATCCACAATTGACGTTAGTATACAATTGTGGCTATACAAGCATGTGATGTGATTTTGGTTATATCACACCCGGGGCATCTACCGTTGCTGAGTTCAAGACTGAATTATTGAGAAATTTTCCAGATTTCAGAACGTCTCAAACAGAGCGTAAAGTAAACGCCTTTTTATGTCTGCACACAAGTTTTCCCACCCTTACTACCACATATACAACATCATAAGAATAGTACATGTACGGCGTGAACTGAAAAGGAAACATTATTAACAATCAAGTTATGTGTGTTTCTCTTTATATTATGTGTGCAAGCGCAAAGTTATAAATTAAATCAACAAATTTTAATAATTTTATATTTTTTTTATAAAAAGGTGCTGTTTGGTTGCAAAATACAAATTAAATGGTTGTTATTCAACTTTCGTAAGCAACAGTTGATTCTGGTTATAAGGTTATTAGTTAGCTTCACTTTAAGGTTATTAAAGCTATACAGACTGTTATTTTCCTAAAAAAGTAATCAAATTGTATGGCAAACCTTGCAACCTTAAATCTAAAAAGTTGAGCTCTTGCGAAACTTCGGCTGAACAACAGTATAAAACGATAATTAATAATCGTAACAGTTTGTTTTGTCTACGATATATCTATATGTGGGGCTCGAAGATTCTTGTTTGCATCAAGACCTATTAAGTGATATGTAAAAAATAACTTGCATCAGTTTAAATAACGTATCACTTCCTTTCGCTTTTGTTTGCAGTTGTCTTTTTGTTGCTTTTCTCCTTATTCATCAGTCACATAGCCCACTATGCTCCTTCTTCATAAGAAGAAAATCAATCAAAAATACAAGCTGAAACTGAAGCAATTTATTATTTACATACCACTAAAACTATGAATTTATTGCACGTTTGAAGTTTTTATTTGTATTTTTTGCATTATCGTAACGGTTGTTACGGTAACGTGTATTACGATAAATCTTATAGATATCAGAGATAGGAGGAGAATTTAGTTACATCCACTCTTCTGTAAATCAAATGAATTCTCTATTCTGAATAATTGTTTTTACTTGAAAACTTTAGCTATTTATTATATTTTACTATCGCAAAATCGAGGCTGATTTACGCTTTTGAGTTTATAATAAAAGGTAGGTTCTATTTGCTTGTAGAACCTACCTTTTATTTTTGATTTGTTTCTAAATTTTGTCGAAGCCCTTGGTCCACTTTATCCAGTAGTACTTAAGGGGATTTGTGTACTTTAGTTGTTTCCATGGGCGGCTTTGGTGGGGACGATGAATTACGGGAAGATTCGTGAAGAGATAATTCTTCATGCCTTCTTTAGCTGCCTGGTGGGATATGGTGACGTCGAACCAATTCTTTTCAGGGTCGAGATTGTGGAAATCGAATTTACGGAGGAAAGTGGGAGTGAGCAGTGAACAGCAAAAGCTGAGGTGCTTCTTTTCTTCGACAACTTGGTTTTCCTTACCTCGTGCATATTCGTAGGGGTAATTGATCTCTCCTTGATCATTCACTGTGACGCTGGCAGCTATGGCGCATTCCTTGCGTTCGAGGGCGCCTTCGTAAAGGGACTGAAGTGTATGGGGCTGCACGATGACATCGCTTTCAACAATGAGCATGCCTGCGTTTTGCTCAATACACTCTGCCTGTACGCGTTGGAGTACGAGTAGATAATTGGGCGAAGGGTGAGTGGTGAGGTCGGAGAGATTTACCAATTTAAATCCGTACTTCTTTGCGGCTTCTTCGAGGCGAAGGGTGTTTTCGGGAGTGGAGAAGTCGTTGTAGATAGTGTACGTGAAGGGTACGCTGATTTTTGAAGCCATAATGGCTTTGACGGTTTCGAGCGTAGAGTCTATACTATCTTTTACGGGGGTTATGATGTTAAGTGAAGTCATGTCTTCTTATTAAGGTGGGTCCTATAAATGTTTTATAATTTCTTTTGGTAGATTCTTTACTTGGTCGCTTTGAATAATATTTAGCTGCACTCGGCAATTTGAAAATAAATTTTCATTGCGCTCATTGGCTAAATGTTTGCTTATCTTTTTGGTCTTTTTCTCTTTAACTCCTTGAAACGTAGTCCGCTACGCTTCTTCGTCGCCAAAAAGAAAAATCCTCAAAAATCTTAAGCAAATCAACTCAAGCTAATTTATAGAACCTACCTTAAAATTGTATTTTTAGTTGTCCCGTATTTTCGTCCATAATGTCGTCCATGTCGGGTGTGGTGTCTTCGTTTTCCGGCGATGGTGCAATTTCTTCAGGTGCAGGGAAACGTAGTGGCTCGAGTTCTTCTACTTTTTCTACAGAGAGTGTTGTTACACGTTTACCTTTTGCTTTGAAACTCTTGACTCCGATGAATTGTTCTGCATCAATTTCGAGCGGTTCGCGGAAGCTTTCTGCTCCTCCGTAGCTAACGAGTATTCTGGGATAGACGATGTCTGTAAGGATGAGTAGTTCGGACTTCGCATTTTCACCAATCATTGAGAGGTGGCGTGAGCTTGATGTGCGTTCGAGCGTGAAGCGCTTGATGTAGAGGAAGCCCTGTTGGTCTGCATCATTGAGAGCTGCCGTCCACACTTTTCTCTCGTCGAACTTCTCAATACGCAGAATGTTAGGCTCGTAGTGGTTGTTGACATCGAAGTTGGTGGTGTAGAACTCACCATTTTTTAGGATAACAAGTACGAGGTCATCGCTATGGAATTCTCCGAGGTAGTCACCGCGTTCATCGTAATTGAGGCGTTGAACATCGTGGTCGAACCAAACCTTGCGTCCGCCCAGCGTACTGCCTCCTTGCGATTTGAGAATGACGCGGTGGATGTCGTTCTTTGTGAGCAGATTGCCACGCGATTGGCGACCTTTGACGAGGATTTCAGAGAAGTCGCGGTCGAAGATGATTTTCTTTAGTTTTGGATTGGGCTTGAGTGTCACCTTGATGACTTCGGCCTCTCCATTGGGGTTGGCTGTGAAGTAGAGCACGCGGCTACCAGCTTCGCCCGTGGTGAGGTCGTACTCACGATCGTGCGTCATGCTTGTCACGTTGAAGCGCTTGATGTAGTAGGGACCATTCTTACCATCGCGATAAACGGCGTTGTAGATGGTTCGTGCATCGTTCTTCTTAAAGACAGCAATATGGATGATTTCTGCTTTTTTCTTCTCCTGCTTTGAACGCTCAGTTTCGCCAACGAACACTTTTTCTTGTACGCGGGTCACCTTATATGTTCCGTCGCGGTAGAAGATGATGACGTCGTCAATGTTAGAACAGTTGCTAACGAATTCATCTTTCTTTAAGGACGTTCCGATAAAGCCGTCGGTGCGGTTGATGTAGAGCTTTTCATTTGCTTCGATAACCTTGGCTGCTTCGATGGTGTCGAACGAGCGAATTTCTGTGCGGCGAGGATGTTGTGCTGCATATTTATCGCGAATGAGTGTGAACCAATTGCAGGTCACTTCCACCATATTCTGCAAGTCGCGGTTGATGGCTTCTATTTCGCTGTTCATGCGGGCGATAAGTTCGTCTGCCTTGTCTTTGTTGAATTTCAGGATGCGTGCCATCTTAATCTCCATTAATCGGAGAATGTCGTCCTTCGTGATTTCGCGTATGAATTTGGGGTAATAGGGAGTAAGTCGTTCGTCTATGTGTTCACACGCAGCGTCCATTGTTTTGGCATTTTCGAATTGCTTGTCCTTATAGATGCGTTCTTCGATAAAAATGCGCTCGAGCGATGCAAAGTGGAGCATATCCTGAAGTTCACTACGACGAATTTCGAGCTCACGTTTAAGTAATTCCATCGTGCGATCTACGCTGAGGCGGAGTACTTCGCTTACGCTCATGAAACGTGGCGTTTTGTCGTCCACTACGCAGCAGTTGGGAGATATGCTAATTTCGCAATCTGTAAAGGCATATAGTGCGTCGATGGTTTTGTCCGAACTTGTGCCTGGCACGAGGTGTACGAGGATTTCTACATTTGCAGCAGTCATATCCTCTACTTTGCGAACCTTGATTTTTCCTTTTTCAGCAGCCTTTAGTATGCTGTCGATAAAGGAACTTTGTTTTTGTGCTGTGCCTGTTGTCTTACCATAGGGGATTTCGGTGATAGCAAGTGTTTTGCTATCACGCTTTTCAATCTTGGCACGTACTCGTACCATGCCCCCTCGCTGCCCGTCGTTATATCGACTTACATCAATGAGGCCTCCTGTTTGAAAGTCGGGATAAAGTGCAAATTCCTCTCCTTTGAGATAGCTGATAGCCGCATCGCATAGTTCTCCAAAGTTATGAGGAAGGATTTTTGACGAAAGTCCTACTGCGATACCTTCTGCTCCTTGTGCCAATAACAAAGGGAATTTCACGGGCAGGCTTATAGGCTCCTTGTTACGTCCGTCGTAGGAAAGTTTCCACTCCGTAGTTTTGGGGTTAAACATTACGTCGAGTGCAAACTTCGACAAGCGAGCTTCGATATATCGAGGTGCAGCAGCATCGTCGCCTGTAAGGATGTTACCCCAGTTTCCCTGACAATCAATGAGCAAGTCCTTTTGCCCGAGTCCTACCAGAGCATCGCCAATAGAAGCATCGCCGTGAGGGTGAAATTTCATGGTTTCGCCCACGATGTTTGCCACCTTATTGTAGCGCCCGTCGTCCATGCGCTTCATCGTGTGCAGAATGCGTCGTTGCACAGGCTTTAGGCCGTCGCCCAAATGGGGAACGGCACGCTCCAGGATTACGTAGGAGGCGTAGTCCAAAAACCAATTTTGAAACATTCCTGTCAGATGGTGACGAATGTCCTCGTTTCGTCCGTCTGCAGGGACATAGCTTGAGTGGGCCTCGGTCGAAGTGTCGTCTGTTACCTCTAATGTTTCGTTAATGTCCTTGATGTCGTCGCTCATGAAAAGTATAAACTAGGTTGTGGGCTATGAGTTGCGAGTATTTAGATACTATGGGGTTGTATTCATGGATGGTATCTTTAATTACGTATCGCTACTCATATTGTATTTTTAAATTCATACAAATTTACAAATTCTTTTTACAGCAAAGCATCGAAAAAGAGTAAATTGTTATTTTTTATAGCCTTCTTCCTTGTTTATACCAAAAAATATCCTAACTTTGCA
>JAZLDQ010000012.1:0-10771 GCA_045614785.1 Alloprevotella sp. | reverse complement strand
GGAAAAACGACATCAAAGATCTTTTCTCCGATGTTTGAAGAAATTTAAATGACCTTTGAGGTCTTTTTTGCCATTTTTGAGCCAAAAAAAGGAGGAAACGGCGTAGTTTCCTCCTGGTAGTACAAAGATACAACATTTTCGGACGAAATCCAAATTTGTTTTGATTGCTTTTTAAACTGCTTTTGTCTGCTTTACAGTCCTAATTCTTACCTTTTTTTATTGTCTGTGGTAATTATTTTGTTTCAAGGTAAGTACTGATGGCGTAGTGGTCGGAAAGGTGAGGTTCCTTGTGTACTTTGCAGTTGCGAGCTGTCCAGTGGTTGGCGGAATAGAATATGTGGTCGATGCGCACGAACATGCAGTGTTGGTTGTAGCTTCTGCCCATGCCCCTACCCGACTCTACAAATGCATCTTCGAGGTTTGCTGCCGTTTTTATCGTACGATAGGTGTAGGATATGGGTGTTTCGTTAAAGTCGCCACAAAGGATGATTTTTTTGTCTGCATGACGCTCTACATAGTCAGCGAGTATGTCAGCTTGTTCGGCTCGGGGGATAGACGTCTGCGCCATTTTTTTTAGCACTTGCCAAATGGGGCGGATGGCTTCGCTTGTTTCTGTTTCATCGGGCAGCAGATTTTGAACGCTTTCGACGATAGCGTTCTTATCTTTTGATGAAAACTTCATGGTCTGCAGATGTGTTACGATAAAGTATATCGTGTCGTCGGGCGCTGTGAGGATTTTAAAAACAGCCGCACCATTTCCTCCTTTCGGACAAAGGATTTCTTTCCCTACAATCTTGTATTTTGAGAAACAACCAAGCCTGTTGCCTGCGAACGATACGGAGTCGGCATAGTAATTATGTTGTTTGAGGAGGGGACGGATATGGTCCTTAAATTTAGAGGGGGAAATTCCTTCTTGGTAGCCCATGAGGTCAGGGGCTTCCTCCATGATGAATTTGGCTACAATGTTGTTTCCTTTTTTGTCGTTAATCTTCGTGCCAGGTTCTAATTGCCCAAATCCATGCGTATTGAAGGTCATCACTTTAAGCGCCTTTTCGGGTTGAGAGGTGGGGAGGTTGAAGGGGCAATAAGTGTGGATGGTTGGAGCACAAACGGCTAGTCCTAGTGCTGTGATCCACGACTTGCGCCAGGCTATGATGAGACAGAGAAAGAAAACAATGATGGTTGTCGTCAGGAAAATGGGAAAAGCAAGTCCCAGCAGGCTGAGATAGCGACAGTGTTCGGGCGAGATGAATGTGCTACCGGCGCTTATCCACAGCCCTGCTACGCAGATTAGTGAAAGTAGCTTAAGGCAGCCATTTACACAACGGGCGAAGAAGGATACTGCCTTCTTCGCCTTTGTTGTTGTCGGTGTATGTGTTTTTGAATTTTCCAAAATTCGAGGTGTCTGCTACGAAGTATTTCTTAATAACAGAAGTTTCGCTGAGCGCTCAACTTCTTAGTTTTTAAGGTTATAAGGTTGTGAGGTTATAAGGTTTTAAGGTTTTAAGGTTGTGAGGTTTGCCATTCGGTTAGCGTAATTTTTTAAGGAATAGCAGCCTGGATAGCTCTCAAAACCTCAAAACCTCAAAACCTCAAAATCTCACAACTATTTATTGTTTTTTCTTCGTGCGTGAATTTGAAATGTTAAAAAGGAATTCCTTTTCCTCAGCTGTGAGGCTTTCGTAGCCTGCTGCTTTGATTTTATCGAGTAGAGCGTCCACCTTTTTGCGAGCGGCTTCGCGCTCTGCGTCCTTGTTTTCTGTGGGAGGGGGCGTGTAGGTTGACGTCGATGTGTAGGTGTATGAGGTGAAGGGTTGCTTAGGCGTTGCTTTTTTACTAGCAAAATGCTTTTTGAGCTTTCCCCACCACCCTACTCCATGGTTCATGCGTGTCCATCTTACGAGGAGGAGGAAACCGAAAATCATGCCGCCAAGATGAGCGAAGTGGGCCACGTTGGAGTTGCTGCTGAACGATAGGAAGAGTTCGAGTGCTGCATAGCCTATGACGAAGTACTTTGCTTTCATCGGAATGGGCGGAATCAGTAGCATGATGCGCTCGTTAGGGAAGAGGAAACCAAATGCTAAGAGAATGCCGTACACAGCGCCAGAGGCTCCGATGGTGGTCCAACGACTGAGGAATTGCTCCATGGAGATAATGCTTGTGCCAAACTGGACCGTTTCATATTGATGGAGGTCGTTGAGGAAGTATTCGCCAAATTGCACCAACTCCTGACAGAATCCGGCACCGATACCACATACAAGGTAGTAGATTATAAAATGTCTAGAGCCAAGGGCTTGCTCAATGATGCGACCAAACATCCATAGTGCAAACATGTTGAAGAATAGGTGTGTCCAGTCGGCATGAAGGAACATGTAGGTGAACAATTGCCCAACGTTGAAGTTGTCAGCCAGAGCAAAATGTAGCCCTAAGTAGTCGGCAAGGTCTATGCCTTGCGACTCCATCACCAATTGAAGCAGGAAGACTGCTGTATTGGCAAAAAGCAAGTATTTGGTTGTTGAAGGTAGGGAGTTCATGTGTTAGTTTTTTAGCGGACGAGTTGTTAGCAAACGAGTAAACGAGAGGGTTAGAGTAGTGCCAATAGGGTACAACAATCGTTTGGATTGTTTTATTCGCTTTATTATGGTGGGTACTATAACCTCTCTTCGCTCATTGTTCAACTCTCGTCGTCCTACTTATTCAAGCGCCAAGTCGCACCATCCTTAGTGTCCTTCACTTCAAAGCCGAGGGCTGCGAGTTCGTTGCGCACCTTGTCTGATGTTGCCCAATCCTTGTTAGCCTTGGCTGTAGCGCGGATTTCGAGGAGGAGGTCGATGGCCTTGCCGAAAGCTTCTTCGCGTTCAGCATTGCCGTCGGCTTCGCTTGTGAGGCCAAGGATGTCGAAGGCAAACGTTTGGAACACCTTCTTGAGTGCATCGAGTGCTTCGGGCGTGATGGTGAGCTTTTTGTCAACAATAGTGTTGATAGTGCGGCAAGCATCGAAGAGGTGGCTGATGACGATGGGTGAGTTGAGGTCGTCGTCGAGGGCAGCGTAGCACTTTTGTTCGAGTTCACTGATTTGCTCGAGCGTTACGGCACCACCTGCTACACCTTCAATACGGTCAAGGTCCTTGTAGGCTTGCATCAAGCGGTCGAGACCCTTCTTTGCAGCCTGGAGCGCTTCGTTGGAGAAGTCCACCGTAGAGCGATAGTGAGCTTGGAGGATGAAGAAGCGGATGGTCATGGGTGTGTAAGCCTGTTCGAGCAAGGGGTGATTGCCTGTGAAGAACTCATCGAGGGTGATGAAGTTGTTGTACGACTTACCCATCTTCTTGCCAGCGATGGTAATCATATTGTTGTGCATCCAGTAGTTCACCATGGGTTTGCCCTGTGAAGCTACGGCCTGCGCGATTTCGCATTCGTGGTGGGGGAAGACGAGGTCCATGCCGCCGCCGTGGATATCGAATTGTTCGCCAAGATACTTACGTCCCATCGCTGTACATTCGCAGTGCCAGCCGGGGAAACCGTCGCCCCAGGGTGAGGGCCAGCGCATGATGTGTTCGGGCTGTGCCTTCTTCCAAAGTGCGAAGTCCACCTGGTTGCGTTTCTCCCCTACTCCATCGAGTTCGCGCGAAGCGTCCTTCACGTCGTCGAGATTGCGACCTGAGAGAATGCCGTAGCCGTATTTTTCATTGTACTTTACGACGTCGAAGTAAACAGAGCCATTGCTTTCGTATGCAAAGCCGTTGTTGAGGATTTCCTTTACAAGCTCTTCCTGCTCAATGATATGGCCTGTAGCGTGGGGTTCGATGCTGGGGCGAAGCACACCGAGCTTGGTCATGGCTTCGTTGAAGCGGTTGGTATAGTATTGTGCCACTTCCATAGGCTCGAGCTGTTCGAGGCGCGCCTTCTTTGCAATCTTGTCTTCGCCTTCGTCTGCATCGTGTTCGAGGTGGCCTACGTCAGTGATGTTACGAACGTAGCGCACCTTGTAGCCTTGCTGCTTGAGGTAGCGGAAGAGGAGGTCGAAGGTGATGGCAGGACGTGCGTGTCCTAAGTGAGCGTCACCATAAACAGTGGGTCCGCACACATACATACCAACGTGTCCGGGATTGATAGGCTTGAATTCTTCTTTCTTGCGAGTAAGCGTATTGTAGATGGTAAGCATATGAGTTTTAGTTGTTTGTTGTTATTATAATTTCTATTTTATGGAGTCTATAGTATTTATAGCATTAATAGTTTTTTCACCAATCGTCGTCGGGGGCTTCTTCGGAACTTCCTATTTCTTCGAACACGAGTGAAGGCTCAAAGCCGCGAGCTATGACGCTGCGAGCGAGCTTCTGGCGTGTTTCATAGGGAGTTTTTCCTTTTACACTGCGTTGTTTAGAGCGGATTACGCGGCTAAGCGTTTCGAGGTATTCTTCCTCGGGAAGTTCGTGCAACGCATCTTGGATGTATCTTTCTGAAATGCTCTTTATTCTCAGTGCTTGAGCAATTTTTATACGTCCCCATCCGTCGTAGCGTAACTTGTCGTGCGCAAAGGCTCGAGCATATCGTGCGTCGTTGATGTAATTTTCCTGCTGCATACGCTCAAGGAGGGTTGTCATCTCTTCACTAGTTAACTGTCGGGTACGGAGTTTCTCGCGGATGTCATGCGTGCAATATTCTCGGCGCGCGCAGAGTTGCGTCATGGCTTTATAGGCTGCTTCCATAGTGCGAAAATAGGAATAGGTGGACTATCGTTTAGCGTACGACAAACCAAAGATGGTGGAGACAGGTAGATACCCATCCGTAGTGGTGCGCCATGATTTTGAAGCGTTCGATGAGCGAACGGCGGTGGTTGCGCGTGGTGAGCCCTTCGTTGAGATAATTGCTTACGATGAGCTTACTATTGAGTAGCTCCATGCTGCGGGCCTCGGCTTCCTTCATGATACGTACGCACCAATCGAAGTCGGCTGAGAACTTGTACTTCATGTCGTAGGCAATGTTCTTGGCTAATTCCATATTGGCAAAAAATGCCTGATGACACACGAGCATTCCTTGCTTGAACGATTCAGAAGTGAGAACTTCGGGGGGCGTAAGTCGGCGTGGGCCGAGATATTGTCCTTCGTTATCAACCAAGTCGGTGTTGCCATAGATGACGGCTGGTCTTTTTTCGCCAATAGCTTGTGCGATGTTTGAAAGCAGGTGGCTGTCGTGTAGTGTGTCGCCAGCATTGAGGAAAAGGATGTAGTCGCCCGTAGCCAAACGGAGCGCTTTGTTCATAGCATCGTAGAGTCCTTCGTCGGGCTCTGTGCGGCACACGATTTCGTGTGGAATCTGAGCGATGCTATTGCGCTCTTGGTAGTGGTGAATGTGTTCGAGCGTTGTGTCGGTAGAGTTGCCATCAATGATGAGGTGTTCTACGTATGGGTAGTCCTGCTCTTCAACACTGATGATGGTTCGCTCAATGGTGTCGGTAGCGTTGTAGGTGACGGTTGCTATTGTAAATTTTAGCGGTTCCGTCGTGCTCGACGGAGGGTTGTCGGTTTGCATTATTAGTGGTTTGTATTATTTGTTTTTTAAAGAACGGTGAAGCATCCAAGCGCCCAAAGCGATGAAAGGTAAGCTTAATAGCTGACCTTGGTTGATGCCAATCATATCCTGCATAGCTAATTCCCAAGGTTCCTGCACTTCTTTGCAGAGTTCGATGAAGAAGCGGCAGCTGAAAATATAGAGGATTGCCATGGCGAAGAAGTAGCCACTGCCGACGCGCTCCTTATATCGGCGATAGAGCCACAACATGATGGGGAAGAGTATTGCGTAGGCGATGGCTTCGTAGAGCTGTCCGGGATGGCGCGCAAAGTCTTCTCCGTTGCGCTGGAAGATGAAGCCCCAATCGCTGCCCGTGGGTTTTCCGACGATTTCGGAATTCATCAGATTGCCGAAGCGAATGCAGGCTGCTGTGATGGGCGTAGCGATGGAGATATTGTCGAGAGCGTGCAGAAATTTTACGCCTGTTTTTCTTGCATAAAGCATGAGCGCTACGATGACGCCAATCGTTCCACCGTGCGATGCAAGTCCTGCATAGCCTATCATCTTCCACGAACCATCGGGCATAATCTTGATAGGAAGCAGCATTTCTGCGATGTTGCTAAGATAGTAGCCAGGGTCGTAAAGCAGGCAGTGCCCAAGGCGTGCTCCGATGAGGATGCCAAGGAAGCAATAGACAAATAGTGGTTCGAACTTCTCGGGGCCTAGTTTTTGGTCCTTATACAGTCGAAACACGAAGAAGTAAGCCAATCCTAATCCAAGTCCCCAGCAAAGGGCGTACCAGCGAAGGGCGATAGGGCCTATCTGAAGGGCTATTTCGGAGGGATTCCAAAGTATGGAGAGAAATGTTGTCATGAAGAGAATGGTGGTTGAGGCCCATAAGCGAGTAGGCGGAGGGTCGTTGTTGATGATTTTTGTGGACCGGTCTTAGAACGAAAGGTCTTCCTTCGACATGAAGAGGAGTACGTCGCCCACTTGTAGTTCGGCTTGACCATTAGGTACGATATATTCCGTGCCTCGCTTAATCATGATGACAAGTGTGTTGTCGGGAATATCCATATCCATAAGGCGATTGCCGTTTACGAGCATTTCGGGAGTGAGTACGAGGTCGGAAAGATTTGTTTCGAGCTCTTCGGGCAATTCAACACCAAATTCATTGCCATCTTTCTCTTCGGGAAGGTCGAGGTTTAGGCGCTTTGCCATCCACGAAATCGACATGCCTTGCAACAGGAGCGATATGAGCGTGATGGTGAAGATGATGTTGAAGAGCGTCTGTGCTTGTGGCACTTCAGCAAGGATGGGATAGGTGGCGAAAATGATGGGAACGGCACCACGAAGACCTACCCACGACACGAAGAGGCGTGCCTTATTGCTCATATCGCGGAAGGGGAGCAAGCAGAGATAGACGGTCAGCGGACGCGCCACGAAAATCATGAACAAAGCGATGAGTACGGCTATTAAAAGAATGTCAACCAACTCTGTGGGATTCACCAAAAGCCCCAGAGTTAAGAACATTACAATCTGTGCAAGCCATGTCAACCCGTTCATAAAGGTGTTCATTTCCTTACGGTTCACCAAGCGTTCATTGCCAATCACAACACCGGTGATATAAACTGCCAAATAAGGGTTACCCTGCAACATCTCTGTCAGCGTGAATGAGATAAACACCATTGAGAGCAACAACACGGAGTACATCGACTGGTTGTTCAGATTGATGCGGTTGATGAGCCAAGCGCTTGCCTTACCAATGGCGAAACCAATGACTGTACCTGCTACGAACTGCACGATGAGGTTGATGCCTATGCTGCTGAGGCTCCAATCTTCAGTAGAGCCAATGAGCTGAATGAGCAAAAGAGTGAGCAGATAGGCCATAGGGTCGTTCGAACCGCTTTCGAGTTCGAGCATAGGTTTGAGGTTTTCCTTGAGGTTCATGCGCTGCGAGCCAAGCAGGTTAAACACCGATGCCGAGTCGGTTGACGACATCATGGCTGCAAGTAGCATAGACGTAAGCAACGAGAACTCAAAGGGTAGGGGCGTGAAGTTTGTCAGCGCCCACGCAAAGAGGCCCACGAAGACGGTTGTCAGTACAACACCTACAGTTGAGAGTATCAGCCCTTGCGTCATAATGGGGCGGATGTCGCTGATCTTCGTGTCCATACCGCCAGTGAAGAGGATTATGCTAAGCGCCAACATTCCGACAAATTGCGTTGTGCCAGCATTTTGGAATTGCAATCCCACACCGTCGCTGCCAAACACCATTCCCACAATCAGGAATAACAAGAGGGTGGGCACACCAAAGCGGTAGCTGGTCTTGCTGATAAGAATACTCGCAAACACAAGGAGCGAGCCAAGGAAAAGAATGTTTTCGGCTGTTAAGTATAGCATAGTAGCAAAGGTTGGGTAGGTTTAGTTAACCAAATAGAGCGCTGAAACTTTTGTTCCAACGCAGAGTTTGTTTTGTGGACTTCAAAGTTAGTAATTTTTTCTAAGAAACAGGCTGATTTTCTTACTTTGCTGTTTGCTGAGGAAGAAAATCGGGCAATAATTAACATTTGCTAATCAAAATTGCATCGGTGAGCGTGCAGAATGTTGTAATTTTGTAATCAAAATAGATATGGTTATGAGGTTTTGAGGTTATAAGGTTTTAAGGTCTTGAGAACTTTGCGGAAAAGATAAACTACAGAACAATTTTTTACAGATATGTCACTTATTGATATCTTAATTCAGATGGTCATCATCTTTGGGGTGGTGATGGTGGGTTACGTTGCTACTTGCCTTGGTGTGTGGCAAACGGAGATGAACCGTCCTATCTCAGTATTTGTGCTCAACGTTACGTGTCCCATGCTCATTATAGGTTCTGTGATGGGTGAGGGGTTGCAGTTCACAACGAGTGAGGTTGTGCAATTGATGTTGGTGGCGATGCTTAACTACGTCGTTCTCATCGGTATGGCTATTCTCGTTTCTCGTCTTTGGCGAGTAAGGCCCACCGACCGTGGTTTGCAGAAGTTCATGCTTACGTTTGGTAATGTAACGTTTATAGGTTTTCCGGCTTGTGCTGCCATCTTTGGCGACCGCTCCGTGTTTTATGCTTCAGTCTTGGGCATTCCTTTCAACCTGTTGATTTTCAGCGTGGGGCTTTCGTTTATCACGGAGCAGCCGATAAAGAGTGTTTTCAAGCCAAAGGTGTTGTTCTCGCCTTGTGTGCTGGCTTCTATCATAGCTGTGGTATTAGCGCTGCTGAAGGTACAAACGCCAGTGCCTGTTAGTAAGTTTTTCCATCTTGTGGGCGATATGACGATACCTTTTGCCTTGATATTGATAGGTGCAACGTTGGCAACGATACCCTTGCGCGACATGGTGGGCAATTGCTTTGTCTTTACCGTTGCTGCGCTGAAGTTATTGGTGCTTCCGCTTGTTGTTTGGGGATTTTTCAGATTGTTCAGTTTCGACCCTTTCGTGACGAATGTAGCAGTGGTGCTCACGGGGATGCCTGTGGCGGCCAATGGCATTATGCTTTGCCTTAAGCATGGAAAGGATGAGCACTTGATGACGCAAGTTATCTTTATGACTACCCTGTTGTCGCTCTTTACAATTCCCATGATAGCTTATTTCTTGAAGTTTGTGGAATAGAGAGGGGATTCCTGGATGCTCTAGATGTTCTAGAAGTTCTAGATGCTCTAGAAACTCTAGATTAGCTAGGATTTCTCGTCAACTCGTTTACTAACATCTCGTCAACTAGTTTTTATGATAAAAATCGAAGATAAACATCAATGTTGCGGTTGTGAAGCCTGTGTGCAAGTCTGTCCGAAGCAGTGCGTCCGTATGGAAGCCGATGAACAGGGTTTTCTTTACCCCAAAGTAGATGCGTCGGTTTGTATTGACTGTGGGCTTTGCGAGCGCGTTTGTCCTGTGTCAACCCCTTATGATAAGCGAGGGCCACTTGAGGTTTATGCTTCAAGAAATCCTGATGACGAAGTGCGCCTTGCGAGTTCTTCGGGCGGAGTCTTTACTATGTTGGCTGAGGCTGTAATAGCCGATGGTGGGGTAGTTTTCGGTGTGCGCTTTGCTGAAGATTGGAGCGTGGAGCACGGATATGCGGAGACGAAGGAAGCGCTTGCGGCTTTTCGCGGCTCAAAGTATGTGCAGAGTCGTGTGAGGACAGCTTATGCCGACGTGGTGCGTTTCTTAAAGGCGGGGCGTAAGGTACTTTTTTCCGGAACTTCTTGTCAGATTGCAGGCTTGTATAGATTTCTGCGAAAGGATTATGAAAATTTGCTTACGGTGGAGGTTGTTTGTCACGGCGTGCCGAGCCCTATGTTATGGCAGTCTTATTTGGCTTACCTTAAGAAGAATGCTCAACATGCATTTGATACAAAATCACTGGCACCCTCTGAAGTTTTTGAGCCTCAGATTGTTGATGTTAACTTTAGAAACAAGAAAGTTGGGTGGCAAAGATATGGTTTTTCCCTCCGTATGCAGTCAGTTTCTAGTGTTGAACGAAAAATATCTTCTCGTTCAGTAGCCGACAACGTAAAAAGTCAGGGAAATGTTAGTCTGTTCGAAGAGTCATCTAAGAATCTTTACATGCGACTCTTTCTTTCCGACATGTGCTTGCGTCCTTCATGCTATGCTTGCAAAGCTAAAGCTGGTGCAAGCCATGCAGATATCGCTTTGGCAGACTTTTGGAATATCAATAAGCGATATGCCGACTGGAACGACGACCGTGGGGCTTCGTTAGTGCTTGTTTATACCGCCCGCGGTGTTGAGGCATTCAGGCGAGTTAAGAGTAACTGTTTGCCTACCGACTATGATTTTGCACGAAGTTGTAATCGTGCGGTAGAGGTTTGTGCCGCGGAAACAAAATATGTTGCTAAATTTTGGAAAGAATTTCAACGCAATGGTTGGAAAAACATATCGAGCTTAATAGAACGCTCTGTCCCCCTAAAGCTACGCTTTGATTTATGGAAAATGCGCATGAAGCAATGTCTGCCTTTGTCATTGCGCCAGAAGCTGGGGCTTAAGTAAAAAAAGGTAAGAATTTGCGACAGTAAAGCAGACAAAAGCAGTTTAAAAAGCAATCAAAGCAGATTTGGATTTCTTGCGAAAATGTTGTATCTTTGTACTACCAGGAGGAAACTACGCCGTTTCCTCCTTTTTTTGGCTCAAAAATGGCAAAAAAGACCTCAAAGGTCATTTAAATTTCTTCAAACATCGGAGAAAAGATCTTTGATGTCGTTTTTCC
>JAZLDQ010000011.1:0-7510 GCA_045614785.1 Alloprevotella sp. | reverse complement strand
GGGATGGGAGTTGACAACGGCATAAATTGTGCATCGACAGCTGCGTAATTTTGTTTGTACCAATTGATGACGTAATCCACCTCTTCGAACAAATCCGTCTTTAGCGGAACGGGATTGTTGTTCCATTTTTCGACTTCCCTTTCCCAAGCCCCTGACAGCGTAAAGAGTTCGGCATATTCGATGATGCGCTGTGCGACGTTGTCCGTGCTCAGGAAGTTGTGCTTATTGTCGTTCCAATAGTCTGCCATGCGGTTGCGAAGATGGTCAACGTTGTTGGGCAGCAGTTTGTTGAAGGGGCCGATTTTGTCGTATCGATAGATAGAGGCAGTTTTTTCGTTGTAGTTGCCATTCCAGTTTCCGCCCAGACTCATGTCCATGTCCCATGGGGTAATCAGGAATGTTGCTTGTTTTTGTATGTCAACGTTGGAGAGGAACGTGTTTTTGTATGCGTTGTCGCCAACGTTGAGTGCCATGGTAAACACGGCATACTCTATGAGGTTTTCGGGATAGAAATGGTCGGTATATTGACTTTTGAAAATACTGGTTTTTTCCTTTGTGCAGAAGTCGATGAGTTCGATGAGTGGATGCCACGTTTCGTAGGAGGGCAGGTCTTCGGGGTATTGAAGTTCCCAAGTGTTCCAGTTTCGGGTGTCGGTGGCGGCCTCGGTGTAGCCCGTGAGGTAGGTAGCGCTGCCCCATGAAATTCCTTTGTAGAGAACCCCCCTTATGCTCGTTTCGCCTTTCGAGTTGGTGGAGTATTTATTGAGTGCAAGGAGCTTTCGGTCGATTTTGTCGGTGAGGCAATAGAGTCCGTGGTAATTGCCATTGATGAAAACTTCGACGAAGCGTCCAGCTGTTCCGTTGCGTTTGTCGTAAGGAGTGTTATAGGGAACCTTGCTCATGGCATTCCAAATGTCGAAGCATATGCGGTTTCGCATGCGCAGGCGGTCGATAGCCATGGCGTCGAGAATCCAGCTGTTTTCCTTTCTGATACCAAAGAGGTTTGCGTTGAGGTCTTGTCCGGCTTGCGTGGTGAGCTTTACGGCAAAAGATTTTTTGTTGTATCGGGTAGCAGAAGCTCCGCGGTATTTTATTTCGCAGTTGTAGGTTGTAGAGATAGAGTCAGGGTTCGTGCGTTTGTAGTAATCGCATATTTCGATATGGGCAGGGATGTGAGTTTTTGTATTTACGAGTGCGAGGTCAACGGTGATGTTGACAAGAGGAAGGGATTGGAGAGAAAGCGTTTGCTTAAGCCTTTCAAATTCTGTTTCCTGCGCAGTGCCGATGAGTACGTTTGCAAGAAACAGGAATAGAATGCTGTATATTTTTATACGGAAAGGCTGCATCGCGTCTCTGTTGGGTGGTTTGTTAGGGTAAAAGTATGTTTAAAATATATTTGAAAACGATTTTTTGCAAGTTACTATTTGTTTTGCAAAAATATGAAAAATGTTTTACGTGGTATAAAACAAATGAGCAGGAATTGCTTTTGCAAAGTTGCATCGCAATTCCTGCTCATTATTATTTTGTATAACTTAAAGTTGGGTTACAACTCCGTAAGATGTTATTAGAGGAGTTCGATAACCTGAAGAGCTACCTTATGTTCTGGGTTGAGCATGAGGATTTCTTCGCAGTACTTCTTACATTCTTCGTCGTGCGCCTTCTTTTCTTCGTCAGTGAAAGTCATGCCTTCAGCTTCCTTGAACTGGCAGTACTTCAAGTGGTAGAGCATGAGGTACTGAGCGCACTGAATCTTCTGAGTCTTGAGATCGAGGTTGTCGCCGATGAGTTCGAATGCCTTAGTGTAATATTCGCGGGGAAGTTCTTCGGGAGCCTGGGGGTCAGTAATCCACAAACGAGCGCGGTAGAAGTAGGGGATGTAGAGTACTTCGGGCTTGTAGTTGCCTGCGTTTTCGGGATCGTTCATTTCAGTGATGATGTCAGCGTAAATCTTGTCTGCATCCTGCTTGAATGCCATCTTAGCGTCAGCTGAGATGCTGTCCTTGTTGCTGGCTGCGAGGTAGAGGTTTGCCAAGCCGAGGTCGTCACCGAGTGTCTTCTTCTTACCAACGAGTTCGAGGTACTTCTTGTAGTAGGGGATAGCTTCTTCAGCACGACGTGATTGGCGGAGAAGGTCAGCCAAGCTCTTGAAGCCGGGAGCCTTAGTAGAGTCGATTGCGAGGGCCTTTACGTAGTAGTCGATAGCAGCTTCCTTGTTGTCCTTTTCTGTTTCGTACTTAGCTGCATAGAGGAAGTCGAGGTATGTGTACATGCTGTCGGCATACTGCTGTTCGCTGATGTACTTGATTGATTCAGCTGCCTTGTCGAGTTCGTAGTTTTCAACTTCGCAGAAGAACTTGTAGCCCTTGAGTGCCTTGTTGTCAGCAGCAAAGGCGAGAGTAGCGTTTGCTACATCCTGGCAGTCGAGATAGTTCTGCACAGCGAAGAGTGAAAGACAGTAGCGGATGCAAGCACGAATTTCGAGGTCTTCGGCTGTCTTAGGAACTGCCTTGTAGTAAGCCTTGTAAGCTTCTACGGCATTCTTGAATTCGTTCTGAGTGTAGTAGATGTCGCCCAATTCCTTGTCTGCAAGGTAGTATGAGGGGTCGAATTGCTTAAGCTTGTTGAGCTTTTCGATAGCAGAATAGGGGTTGATAGACTTGTAAACGCGTGCTGACTGCTTGTAAGCTTCAACGTTTGTAGTGTCGAGTGTGAGGATTTCGTCGAACTTTGTACCTGCTACACCATAGTTGCGGCTCAACATTGCTGTTTCTGCGCAGAACATGAGAACGCTGATGTCTGTGGGAGCAACTTCGTAAGCCTGGCGCTGGCACTGGTTAGCGAAGGGGAAATAGCTGAGGCCGGGCTTGCTGTTCATCACGAAGTAGTGACCCATAGCAACGAGAACGTCAGCCTTTGTGCGGTTCTTGCGCATAATCTTCATGAACTCCTTGTTTGCCTTGCTGGGGTCTGTGAGCATCATGTTCATCAACTCGTCGCACTTTGCTTGGAGTTCAGCGTCGAGCGCAGGAACATCGTAGTTCAAACCTTTGAAGTTGGCAGCAACTTCACCTTCCAAATCTTCGTTGGCTTCAGCAATCTGTGCTGAAACGGGCATAGCACTAGCGAAAGCCATAAGTGCTGCAGCGAAAATAGAATAGAATTTCTTCATTTTTTTGTATGGTATTTATTATTTTTCAATCTTGTGATAAGGGCATTTTGCCGAAATCGAGTGCAAAATTACGAAAACTTATGCAGAATGAAAAAAATCTTCTGCTCAAAAGTTACATCAGAAGGTTAATTATTGTATAATCAGCCAATTTTGAAAGGTAGAGTAGTTAGTTTTGAACACTAACGTCTTTTACTTGTACTTGGGCATGGGGGAGTAGTTGTGAGCCATTGCAGATGATGGTTTGCCCTTTGTTGTCTTTGAGGAAGAAGTAGAAACTCTTGACTGATGAACGGCGGCGAGGGTCAGTAGTAATGGCGTAAACAGAACGTGTGAGGGGATAGTCGCCTGTGGCAATATAGTATTGATAGGGGCGGAAGTAGTCGGCTTCCTTACCGCTCTTGCGGCTCACCATCATTACTTGCACATCAAGATTGCGGAAGGTAGAGAGTACGCTGTCGTTGCGCAACCAGTCGGCACCAACAATGGCAATGACGTTGGGATTGTTGCGAGCCGCTTCAATGGCTGCTTCGTTTGAACCTTGAGCATAGAGGTTGCCACTAAGTTTTTTGCTAAAACATAGTGAGTCGGTCATGTAGCGTACGGTGCTTGAGCGCGAATTATCGAATACGACTTTGATTTCGCCCTTTTGCGTGCCGCGTTCGAGCTGATTCCAATGAGTGATTTCTCCGCTAACAATTTTTTTGAGTTCCTCAACAGTGATGAGTGAGTCGGGGTTTTGCTTGTTAGTGACGAGGGCTATGGCGTCGTAAGCAATGAGGCTATGAAGTGAGTTGCCTGTGCGGCGTTTGATGATTTCGCGTTCGAGGTCTGTGAGCTTTCGAGTAGCGATACAGCATCTTACGCTGTCGTCGATGAGCATATGGATGGCAGAGTCTTCTGTGACGTAGTAAGGTTGCATGTTAGCTTCGGGGTGTAGCAATCCGAATTGTTCGACTTCTTCCTTCATAATTGTGCTGAAAGTCTCATCGATAGCTACTTTTACTACGTTTTCATGCATCCAAGCGCCAGGAGTTTTCTTCTCACAGCTTGAAATTATAACTATGCAAGAGAGGCAACAGATAAACGTTGCTATGCTTTTAAAAAGGTTTGATTTTTTCATAGTGATAAATTATAAACTTAATCTCTTGCAAATTTACAAAAAAGTTGGCATACCGCAATTATGTGGTATGCCAACTTAATTTAATTTATCGCTTTAGCGTAGAAAAATGTTCTATGCTAAGATTCGACTAAGTAATGCGGAAACGGATGGGAAGTGTGTACCATACGCGCACGGGGTTACCCTGTGATTTTGCGGGGATGAACTTGGGCAACTGCTTAACAACCTTGATAGCTGCAGCGTCGCATTCTTCAGAAAGGCTCTTGCGAACTGTTACGTCGCCTACAGAACCATCCTTTTCAACCACGAAGCGTACGATTACGATACCTTGGAGTTCCTGTTCGAGGGCGATGCTAGGATACTTGAGGTTGTCAGCGACGAACTTCAAGAGAGCGTTTTCACCACCAGGGAACTGTGCTTTCTGTTCTACGATGTTTTCGAGGATTTCGTCTTCTGCAGGGGGAACTTCGTCACCACCGGCCATCTGATTGTCCTTCAAGTCGTCGATGTTGATACCGTCTTCGGTGTCACCAACGTAGTCCTGAGAAGCAATGGCGATGTTTGAACGAGTTACTTCCTGCTGGCTCTTGAGAGCTTTTGTTTCGTCAACTTCATCCACGATGTCGGGTACAGTAAAGGCGATTGATGCCTTCACGGCCACCTTCTGAACAACAGGCTTTTCGTATTCCTGCTTGATTTCCTGCTTGGGCTCTTCCTTCTTGGGTTCTTCCTTCTTGAGTTCAGCGAAAGAAGTTTCCATTTCGGCTGTCATATCTCGGTTGGCTTCGATAGCAGCAGTTACTGCTGTCTTGATACCAATAATTACTGCGAGTGCAACGATACCGAGAAGTACGTAGATTACGGATACGAGGCGACGCTTTGAAGCCTTCGCACGCATAGCATAAGCGCCGTATCCTTGGTTACGACCCTCAAAGACGAGGTCACACCATTCTTTTGAAGCTAAATCAATATTAGACATTCTTTTAAAACTTTGCTTATGTTATTACTTTTCGTAAGGAACAGCGTTTTGGATCATTTCCAAGTCCTGTTCGTTAATCTTGTCAATCACGTACTTACCAATACAGCAAATCTGCATTTCGTCGAGTGCGTTGATGAGGTTGAGATAAGTAGCGTCGTCTGTAGCCTTGATAATAGCCGAGGGCGTAATATCAGAGTTCTTAATATCTGACAAACGTTTCTTATATTCCTCACGGTTCTTCTGGTCTTGCTGAACATTAGCTGTCCAACGACCGGCAAACTCCTTGTCGAGCGCCTTTACCTGAGCCTGAGCCTGAGCATTCTTAGCCATAAGTACGGCACGGATGCCATCCTTACCATAGGCTGTCTCATAAGTAGTAGCTTCTGAGGGCTTACCTTCAAAGTAGTAAATCTTGTCGTCCTTATCAAGGATAATCGTGATAGCCTTGTCTGATGCAACCTGACTCTTATTTTCCTGCTTGATATCATCCTTGTCCGAAGGCATGGTGATTTGCATTGTCTGAGGCTTAATAAGGGTTGTACAGAGCATGAAGAATGTCACGAGCAACATGATCATGTCAACCATCGGCGTAAAGTCGACGCGAGCATTCATCTTCTTTTGCTTGCTGTTGCCGCCACCGCCGCCCATATCTAAACTTGCCATAACATTCTAAAATTATTCCTCAACGCCTTTGAGAGCCGTAATCAAGTTGTAACGGTTCTCATCGACATCACGTAAGGAGTCCATAACTTTTTTAATTGCTGAATAGGGAGTAGTCTTGTCCGCCTTAATAGCGATACCCATGTTTTTCCCGTTTGCTGCGCGAGCTGCTTTAACCCACAACTTGAGTTCGTTACGTTGTGCGCCAATGATAGTACCATCGGGCATTACGTCGGGCACAGGAATGCCCGCTTCAGGATTCTTCAACAAGTACTCGTTGCGAGCGTGGTTTTCGAGGTTCATCCAGCTTGCCAATACGTTGCAGGGAGTACCGAACGTAGAAAGCATTGAGAATGACTCGAGCTGCTCAGCAGTGAGCTTGAGGTGACCTTCCGAAATCATCTGCTCAGCCAAAGCGCGCTGAGTGTTGGGATTGTCCATGCACATGAAAATCTTGCCACTCTTTTCAACGAAGATGGTGAGAAGGTTGTTTTCGGGAATCTTGATTTCTGAAACAGAACCAGGAGTGTTTACTTTTACAGGTTCGTCCTTAACGAACGTCGCAGTAAGCATAAAGAAGGTAAGCAGCAGGACCATGACGTCACTCATCGGCGTCATGTCGATGAACGTGTCTTGTTTTTTTACTTTAAAACGTCCCATTTTGTTTGTTACCTAATTTATGGATTAGTGAGTTGCGTTAAATGTCTGAACGATAGAGAAGCCTACTTCGTCGATGCAGAAAGTGAGGCGGTCGATCTTGTTAGTGTAGAAGTTGTAAGCGATAACGGCAGCAGCACCTGTTGCGATACCTGATGCAGTATTTACGAGCGCTTCAGAGATACCTACAGAAAGTGCAGAAGAGTCAGCACCACCTTCACCAGCCATAGCCGAGAACGACTTGATCATACCCATTACGGTACCGAGAAGACCTGTAAGTGTACCGAGAGTTACGATAGTACCGATGATAGGAAGGTTTTCCTGCATCATAGGCATTTCGAGAGCAGTTGCTTCTTCGAGTTCCTTCTGGATAGCGAGCACCTTCTGTTCCTTAGAAAGAGTGTCGTCCTTTTCTACCTGACGGTAAGTTGCGAGTGTAGAGCGAACTACGTTTGCAACAGAACCTTGCTGCTTGTCGCAGAGAGCTTCAGCTTCAGCGATGTTGCCAGCCATGAGGGCCTTCTTGATGTTACCTACGAAACGACCTACAGAACCCTTACCGTTAGCAGTGCGGATAGCGAGGAAACGTTCGATAGCGAGAGCAATAACAGTGATGAACTGACCCCAGATAAGAGGCACGATGAAACCACCCTTGTACACAGTACCTACGATGCCATCTGGTTCGTAGTCAGCTTCCTGGAAGAAGTGGAAAGGAAGACCAGTGAAAGCTTCGTTGCCAAGGAAGTTAGTCTTGTAACCAGCTCCGAATACATAGAGACATTCAGCGATGATAAAGCAAATAAGGATAACGATCCAACCTGCCTTTACGCCCTTGAAGCCCTGAGACTTCTTTGTAGCACCCTTGGGTGCAGTAGCATTTGTTGTTGCCATTGTTTAAAAAATTAAATTAATTAAAGTTTATAAATGT
>JAZLDQ010000010.1:0-16264 GCA_045614785.1 Alloprevotella sp. | reverse complement strand
ACTCGCAGATTGCACAACCGCTATTACGCTAAGACTATGCGTAATGCAGTTCGTAAGCTCCGCGCTACAACTGACAAAGCAGCTGCAGTAGAACTTCTGCCGAAGGTTCAGAAGATGCTTGACAAGCTTGCTAAGACTAACATTATTCACAAGAACAAGGCTGCAAATATCAAGTCTGGTCTTATGGTTCACGTGAACAAGCTCGCGTAAAGCAATAAGTTAGTAAATGAAATAGAGCGGTACTATCATTATTTGATGGTGCTGCTTTTTTTGTTTTCTATTCTGTTGTTTTTTTCTTATTGGTGATTTTATTTTCAAGTAATGAAATTTAATTTTCTTCTTTTGAAAATAAAATTATCTCTTTTGAAAAAAAATGAAGCGAGCAGGCCTGTTTTTAAATAATCTATAGAAATCACTTTAATTTTGTTATGGAGCAAGGTCAGCAAGGGACGCGTCAGCAGCAAAGGTTTGCCGAATATAATATGGATGTCACACGTTACAAAGTGATTATGCACAATGACGATGTAACGACGATGGAGTTTGTGGTGCAGGTTCTGCAAGAGGTTTTTTATAAAAAAGCTCAGGAGGCAGAGCAAATCATGCTCCAGATTCATCATTTTGGGTCGGCGGTTGTAGGGGTTTACACCTACGACCTTGCGAAGACGAAGATTCAGCGAGTGGAAATACTCGCGCGCAGTGAAGGTTTTCCATTGCGACTAACAATGCAGCCGGAGAATTAGAGGATGCTTGAGTTAAATCTCATTAAAATCCAGCTTTGTTTCAGCTTTAGTAGTAGTTAAGGCGGTTTTTCGGCACATGATTTGTTAGTTACTAGAATAAAATAATATAGATATCTCCTTATTTATGCCATTAGAATTTACAGAATCTGCAAATAACGTCTTTGGCGAAGCACTCGGTCTTGCCAATGCGTTGCGTCACGAATGTGTGACGCCCGAACATTTCTTGGCTGCCTTTCTAAAGCAAAAACCTTTTGTGGAGGCGCTCGAGAAGTGTGATCTTAATGCCGAGATTCTTAAGGAAATCGTAGGAAGATATCTTTCTACCGATGTCATGGAGTCTGTGCCCAAGGATGTGGAGTACAATGTAGGGCTTTCTGTGTTGTTACAGGAAATGATAAGCCGTGCTTGTTCTTCGTTGAAGAGCCATGAGCGCAAGATTCTTGATATTCCCCGCCTTGTCCAGTCTTTCTTGTTGCTTAGAAAGTCGGCGGCTGCTGATATGCTTCGCGATTTGTTGGGTTCAAAACAGGATGCATTTATGAAGGTGCTCCAGGAACGTTATGCGAACGACAAAACAGCTCGTGTTGTGGGACATGCACACGTCAAGGTTGACACTATCGAAATGGGAGGGATGGATGCTTCGCACATGGGCGACCCCATGATGGGAGGTTCTACGCCCGACTGGACACGTTTTGCAAGAAAAATGGAAGTTGAAGAAGCTTCAATGCCTATTATTGGCAGAAAAGCTGAACTTCAGAGCATTATTCATATATTGAGTCGTCGTGATAAGAATTGTCCGATGATTATTGGCGAGCCGGGAGTAGGTAAGACTTCTATGATAAAGGCTTTGCTCAGAGCTATCGCTGAGGGTGGGCTTCCAGCACGCCTTGAAAAGTGTCCTATCTACGAATTGGACGTTGCGATGCTTTATTCGAATGCGCAGTTCCGTGGCGAAATGGAGAAAATCCTGCGCGTAGTGCTTGATGGTGTGAAGCAACAAGCTCTTGAGTCATCGCAAAGCACGGCACGCCGCACGATAAAGGTGACGCCTATTGTCTTTATCGACGATATCCATAATTTCGTGGGTTCTTCGCGCTCGCCAGAGAGTCCAATGGATGTTTCTCACCTCTTGAAGTCATATATCGATAATGACGAAATTCGCTTTATCGGAACGACCACGCACGAAGAGTTCAATCGCTACGTGATGAAGAATAAGGGCATTGCGCGACGCTTCCAGCAGGTGGAGATTAAGGAGCCTACGATTGACGAGGCGGTGGAAATTTGCATGGGAGTGAAGTCTATCTACGAGCAATACCATCGTATTACGATTCGCCCTGAGGAAATCCGTCTTGCTGTAGAGCTCTCTGCCAAGTATGTCAACGACCGCTTCCTTCCTGAAAAGGCTATCGACCTTATCGACGAGGCTGCAACGCAGGCAGAGATGCGTAGAGACAATCGTCCAGCGTGTCGTCCCCGTGTGTCGGTGGCAGAGATTGAGCAGGCTTTGGCAAAGGTCGGAAAGGTGGACGCTATGGCCATGAAGGCTGACGATATGGAGCAGCTCGCAACGTTGGAATCGCGCATCAAGTCGCAGATCTTTGGTCAGGACGAGGCGGTGAAGAACCTTGTGGAGGCTGTACAGATGTCTAAATCGGGTCTCACTGACGATGGCAAGCCTGTCGCAAGTATGCTTTTCGTTGGCCCCACAGGTGTGGGTAAGACAGAAGTGGCTAAGGTACTTGCAAAGGAATTAGGCATTCAGCTTGTGCGCTTCGATATGAGTGAATACACTGAAAAACACACTGTCGCAAAGCTTATTGGCTCGCCTGCCGGATATATTGGTTACGATGATGGCGGACTCCTCACGGATGCCATTCGCAAAACGCCCCACTGCGTACTTCTGCTCGACGAAATAGAGAAGGCGCACAGCGACATCTACAATATTCTGCTCCAGGTGATGGATTATGCACAACTCACCGACAATAAGGGCAATAAGGCCGACTTCCGCAATGTGATTCTCCTCATGACTTCGAATGCTGGCGCACAGCATGCTCGCAAGGCCAACGTGGGTTTTGCGTCCGACGTGACTACGGGCGACGCAATGCTTAAGCAAGTGAAGCAAATCTTTAAGCCAGAGTTTATCAACCGACTTTCTTCAACGGTGGTCTTCCACGATATGACAAAGGAAATGGCTCGTTTGATTTTGGACAAGAAGTTGGTTCAGTTCCGCGAAAAGCTCGAAGCCAAGAAGGTAGAACTTAATCTTTCGGAAGATGCTTATGCCTGGTTGCTTAACAAGGGATTTACGCCCGAATATGGAGCGCGTGAGATGGACCGCGTAGTGGCGCAACACCTCAAGCCACTCTTGATGCGTGCTATTCTTTTTGGCAACTTGAAGAAGGGAGGCCAGGCTGAGGTAGTAGTACAAAGCGGCGAGCTCGTGGTGAAGTAATCCTTGAAGGTTTCTATTATCTATAAAATAAAGAGTAGTCTTACTCTCAAACTGCTTCTTGTGCAGAGTGGAGTAGGCTACTCTTTTTTTGTTCTTTCTTTTTTTTATTGCTGGTTATGGTTTTTCAATTGAGCAAACGTTTGGCGTTTCCCGACCCCCGTTTGGGCAATCCCGATGGGCTTTTAGCGGTAGGAGGTGATTTAAGTCTTGAGCGATTGATGTTGGCTTATTCGCATGGTATATTTCCTTGGTTTAGCTTTCGCAATAAGGTGCCCGAGTGGTGGTGTCCGATGCAGCGCTTCGTGATTTTTCCTAACGAAATCCACGTGTCTCACTCGATGCGTGCACTGATGAATAAGCAGAAGTATAGAGTGACGTTCTGCAAAGCCTTCGATCGTGTGATTCGTGAATGTAGTCGTTTGCGCTACGACGAGCTAGGTGCATGGTTGGGCGAGGATATGATTGAGGCCTACACTCGCCTTTACGAAGCAGGTTACGCAATGAGTGTCGAAGTGTGGGAGGGCGAAGAGCTTGTTGGCGGACTCTATGGTGTGTGCTTTGGCCCGTGTGTCTTCGGTGAAAGTATGTTCTCGCTCGTGCCTAGTGCTTCGAAGTTGGCGCTGATAGCTTTGGCGCAGCGCATGCAGCAGAATGGTGGGCTGTTTATTGATTGTCAATTTGAGACGGCGCACTTAAAGACGATGGGCGGACGCTATATTTCCTACGACGAATATATCTCAATGCTTCATCCTGCTATAGGATTAGGCGGTGAAAAAGAATAATATATGGGGCATCCATGCTATTAATGAGTAGCTTGGGTGCCCCATATTCTTATGTTTCTTTCCAAAAATCATTATTTATTACGATTGCCCATTTTTATAGAACCTCTTAATTTTGCACTCGAAAAAAAATGTTAGTAAAAATGAAAAATGTTTTGTCAATAATCCTGGTGGCGATGACAATGGGAATCGTGACGGCCTCGGCACACGAAGTCGTTGTGCCTGCCGACACCTCGCGCGTTGTTAACCTTGAAGAGGTTTACATTGTAGCTTCGCCCAAGCAGTCGGTGCAATTGCGCAAGCAGCCCCTCTCTGCTACCATCATGAGCCGAGAAGAGTTGCAGCGTTTGCGTGTGGAGAGTCTTAAGGGTATCTCTGTGGCAGCTTCCAACTTCTATATGCCCGACTATGGCAGTCGTTACACATCGGCAGTGTATATTCGTGGCATCGGTAGTCGTATGAATACGCCTGCTGTCGGCTTGTATGTCGATAATGTGGCTTATGTCGATAAGAGTGGCTACGACTTTTCGTTTTCCGATGTTGAGCGCGTTGATGTCTTGCGCGGTCCGCAATCTACGCTCTATGGCCGCAACACAATGGGCGGACTTGTACGCATCTTTACCGCCGACCCTATGCGCAATACGGGTACGAATGTTTCTTTAGGTGCAACGACTCGCAATGGGGGGCGCCGTGCTGCATTCACTACCTTCTTGCATCCCGATGCAAAGTTGGGTGTTTCGCTCAGTGGCTACTACGAAGGTAACGAAGGCTTCTTCCGCAACACGCTTACTGGCGACCATGCAGACCATAGTGATGCAGGTGGTGGAAAGGTGCGTGCCGTGTATCGTGCTAACGACGAATTGAAGTTCGACTTCACCGCATCCTATGAGCAGAGCTACGAAGGGGCATGTCCTTATTATTATGAAGGAGCAGCCAGTGGCGAAGAGGCTTATAAGGATTATGTAGGGCTGATTACGCAAAATCGTCCTTCTACTTATCGCCGTGCAATGCTTAATACAGGGTTGAATATTGAGTGGCGAGCTGAAGAGTTTAAATTCAATAGCGTGACGGCCTATCAGTACCTGCGCGACCGCATTTTTATTGACCAGGACTTTGTGGCTGCCGACGTCTTTTCGCTCGATCAGCGCCAGCGCCTCGGCACTTTCAGCCAGGAGTTCTCTCTGACGTCAAAGCCCGGCCATGCGTGGCAATCGACAACGGGAGCTTATGCCATGATGCAGATGAATCGTACCACTTGCCCCGTTGTGTTCTATCAGGATGGAATGAATTTTCTCAACTCTATGTTTAAGCAGGTGTTGCCAGCAGCAATGCCCATGTCTTTGGCACTCACCGATGCCGACCTCCCCTTTGTGGCCGACATGCGCACACCTACAGCCAACGCGGCGCTGTTCCATCAGTCAACCTATCGCTTCGACAACGGATTGAGCATCGCGGCAGGACTTCGTCTTGACTACGACTTCCAGCGCTTGAAACTTAATTCGGGCGTGGCGCACCCCGTGAATTTTGCATTCACCATGATGGGCCCTCCTAAAACTTTTGAGAGCGTTCCTTCAAAACTAGAAACCATCGATAATGACACCTGGCAGCTTCTGCCCAAACTTTCTGTGCAATACGACCTCGATCACAACCTTGGCAACATTTATGCCACGGTGAGCAAGGGGTATCGTTCGGGCGGTTACAATGTGCAGGCTTATTCCGACATGGCTCAGTCAATGCTTCGCGGCAATATGATGCAGCAGGTGTACGACTACAGCTATGGCATGATGACCGGCATGGGGATGCCTGCTGCTGTTGTCGAGAAGAATCTCAGTGGTTTGAAGAACAATATCCCTGCTGAGCCTTCTGTGCAATCGCTGTTCTATAAGCCCGAGCAGACGTGGAGCTACGAGGTGGGCGGACATTTCAACTTCTGCGAAGGGGCCGTCCAGCTCGACCTCTCGGCCTTTATGATGAACACGAAGGACCAGCAAGTAGCAGATTTTGCAGGAAGCGGCATGGGGCGTAATGTGAAGAACTCAGGCAAGAGCCGTAGTTTCGGTGGTGAGGTAGCAATGCGTACGCGCTCGATGGAAAATCGCCTCTCTTTGAATTTCAATTATGGCTTTACACACGCCACATTCCGTAGCAATGACAACTTTGTGCCCTATGTGCCCCAGCATACGTTGAGTGCCGTGGCCGATTTTCGTCAGCCTTTAAGTGGTGATTTCTTGAAAGCATTCACCCTCGGTGCAAACTTTAGTGGTGCAGGCAATATCATGTGGAACGAGGAGAATACCGATGAGCAGAAGTTCTATGGCCTGCTTGGCGCTCACGTACAATTCGAATTACCTCGCCAGATAACGCTCGACTTTTGGGGAAAGAACCTCACGCAGACGCATTACGACACCTTCCGCTTCGTAAGTATGAATCGTAACTATGCCCAACGAGGCGAGCCTTGCCACTTTGGTGTCGATCTTCGCATGAAGTTCTGACTTTGATTGTTGAAGTTTAGGTGGGAGCTTTGGCTTTTGGGCTTTCAAGGTTAGTGTGGATGTATAATTAACGTTTTGGAATGTTTAAGAGTATAATAACCTTGTGGAAATATTCCAATGAGTAAGTCAATCTAATTTCTCCTCCTGAGTTAGGAGGTTTCCGTCCCCCGATAACGGGGGAACCGAAGGGGGGTACCGCCGTATGGCGGGGAGGTGGTCTGTTATATCAATATAAAAACTCATTCACCTATTGTATATTCCAAGATTTAATTACCCCAAAAATGACAGACCACCTCCCCCTTCGGGTAAACCCTCGGGTACTCCTCCTAACTCAGGAGGAGAATTTAGTATGTTACACCCGTTGGAATATTTCCGGTTTGCTATTGTACTCTCATCCGCACGGTAGTTGTACTCTGTCATCGATACTCTGTATCCTATATTCATTCAGGTAAGAATTTGGGCATAAATGCAGGTAATGCCGAACGAAAGCAGACCATAGCAAATTTGGATTTCGCTCGAAAATGTATTATCTTTGTAATACGAGGAGGAAGCTACGCAGCTTCCTCCTTTTTTTGGCCCTAAAAATGTCAAAAACTACCTCAAAGGTCGTTGAAATTTCCTCAAAGATAGGAAAAACTACCTTTGAGATCGTTTTTCTTACGTCGCATGTCTTTGTTTTTATCTCCCATTTTGCTTCAGGAATCTCCACGTTAGAACGAATAACAACTTTTTTTGAAAAAAATAAGCAGACTAAAGAGCAACGGAATTTTAGAGTACAACTTACAGAGTACAACTGCCATCCGGATGGCAGTTGTACTCTGTACGCATTAGTTAACAAGTAAACGAGATGACGAGTTGACGAGAAGCCATCCGCATGGCAGTTGTACTCTGTACTCTGTCATCTGTACTCTAAAATCTCTCTTCCCCAAAAACAAGGGCAAAAATTGTCAAAATCAAGGGTGAATTTTTAATATCTGTAAATACTATAAAATAAATTTTATAGATTCGTTTTTTATTTTTACTTTTGTCAGGTAAACTATATTTCAAAATCAACAATTTACAAACATTTAAACATTTCTTTTTATGAAGAAAATCTTTACCCTCATCGCAGGTCTGCTTTGTGCTGGTGCGCAAATGATGGCCGACAAGGTGGTGACTTCGACGGTATTTCCTGGCGACGGAAAGCCCGAGCATGTTTACACCATGATGAATGGTAATAGCGTTTATTCGAACGCTACTACTGCTCCTACCGACAAGGAGGAAAACTATGGTCTCTTCGCATTCTATGCTGTCGATGGTAAGGCAGATGCTTACTACATCTACAGTACGAAGGCTGGCAAGTGGCTCACTTACGAGGCTGCTGCTGGTTATGGCAATGGCAAGGACTTCATTAAGCTTGCCGACAGCTATGCTGACGACGATTATTTCAACTTGAACAACTACTCTGGCGACCTCTACGAAATCCGTCCTTACACCACAAGTGGCGGTATGGATAAGTACGTCAACTGGTATCAGGGTGTAGGTGGTAATCCTTATGACGGAGCCAACACACTCGGTCTTTGGCAGGATAGCGGTTCAGCCGATGGCGGTAGCCGTTGGACATTTGCTGAAGTTGTAATCATCGAACGCAACTACACTATCAGCATGCCCGAAGGTCAGACAATCAAGATTGGCGAACAGACATTCAAGAATGGTGATACTTACACTGTTGAGGGAGGTCTTAAGAAGGAAGACATCACTGTCGTAGCGCCCGAAGGTCAGTTTGCAGCTGTGGCTATCAACGATGTTGAGCAGACCGTGACTGTATATTTTGCAAACATCCCTGCGCAGCCCACTACTGTGGACTACACAACGCCCGTGGTGTATCCCGCTCAGCAGGAAGCTGTAGGCGCAGCTGTGGCTAACGAGGCCGACGGTGTTTACACATTGAGCAACAATGTGCTCGCAGCAAGCTTTGTGCGCTTGGGCGATATGCTCTACTTCGGCGGTTCGAAGGCTATGGACCTCGCAGCAGGTACAGAAGTGTTTACCGTAGCTTTCGGCAATGGCGACAACGTGCCCGCATCGGCTATGACGCTTAAGAGCCTTGAACTCCAGGATCTCGCAGCTAACGTCAATGCTATCGGTGGTGCAGAACACTTTGCAGGTAAGCAGTTGGTAGCTCAGTATGAGTATGCTTACAAGGAAAGCAAGATTGCTATCGTTTGGCGCGCAGTGCTCCGCGATGGTTCGCACTATCTCCGCACAGAAATGGAACTTACAGGCGTTGACAACGTAGATATGTTCAACGTAATTCCCCTTATCTACAACGTCGATACAAAGGCTGCTGGTTCCGCTCCCAAGACTGTGGGTAATACGCGTGGTGCGGTGTTGATGAGCAACAAGATTTTTGCAGGTCTCGAAACACCTACAGCTTACAACACAGCAGGTGGCGCTTCAAACGATGCGAGCAACTGGAACAAGGTGAGCGCATTGTCGCAAGACCTCGCAGCTAACTCTTGGACAGAAATGGCAGAAGCTGATGTGCCCGGTCGTGTGACTGAAGCTATAGGCGCAGGCTACCCCAATGTATTGGAATACAAGGTTCCTGGTGTGGAATTGAAGAAGAATCAGAAGGTTGAGGTGCTCGTGAAGTACACCAGCGGTGCTCACCGCTTGAACCTCGGTGGTGTGGACCTCATCGACGCTAATGGTGGCATTGCAGCTAACGACTACCACAGCGGTTTCACAGGTGGTCAGCACAGCAACAACACCTTTACTTTCGTTGCACCCTATGATGGCACATTCACTGTTCGTGCGATGATTGAAAACAAGACAGAGTCTGTCAACGCAACCAGCAAGCTCACTATCACAGTTTACGAAGCTAAGGAAGGCGTAGTTGTAAACTCTGACCTCGTAGGTATGCAGGGTCTCTGGAGTCGCAATACAACGCTCGCTGCTGGCGAAACTTGGAAGGTGGCTGGCGTAGTAGGTCTCGTTGCTCAGGACGGCACACAGGCTGAAACAAATATTCACAAGACACAGAAGCGTCGTTCGTTCCTCGCTTACTCTGAACGCGAACGCGCAGTGCCCTGGCGTCCCTTCCCCGCTTACATCTCTTGGTACGAACTCAACATTGACCGTAACAACGCAGCGCCCGGTGCTGAACACACAAATATGCAGGCAGAAGGCGTGCTCGACATCATTGCACAGTGGCAAGATAAGTTCTACAACCGCTATGGCGAAGGTCCAGCGGCCTTCATCATCGACGATGGTTGGGACAACTACGGTACTTGGACATTCCACAAGGCATTCCCCAACGAAATGCGCGACATCGCAGCTGAGGCTAAGGTGATGGGTGCTGGCGTAGGTGCTTGGCTCGGTCCTGTAGGTGGATACGGTCAGAGCGGTAACTATCGCCGTAGCTATTGGAGCAACCAGGGCGGTATGCAGCTTTCTAATCCTCTTTACTATCAAGTGTTCAAGGACGCTGCTTACAACCTCGTGAAGAATCAGGGCGACTACCGCTTCTTTAAGTTCGA
The DNA here is from genome assembly GCA_045614785.1 of Alloprevotella sp. Taxonomy (GTDB): domain Bacteria; phylum Bacteroidota; class Bacteroidia; order Bacteroidales; family Bacteroidaceae; genus Alloprevotella. Next base: position 6,280 of record JAZLDQ010000010.1, on the reverse strand, counting down.
CGGTATCTCTGGTCAGTTCTCAGCAGTAGGTCCCGATGCTGGCGACACAGGTAACGAAAATGCAGAAGGTATCATCCGCCTCGAACGCTACGTTCGCGAAGAGCTTCGTGAAGACATCTTCTTCAATACTACAGTAGGTACTTGGGCTTCTCCCTTCTGGTATCAGATTACCGACGCTACATGGCGCCAGGAAAATGACTACGGCGAAATCGGCAACAACTCTATCGACCGCGAACGCTGGATTACTTACCGCGACCGCCTCGTTTATCAGAACTACGTGCAGAACTCGCCCATCTGTCCTATCAACACATTGATGACCCACGGCTTCATCCTCTCTAAGTTTGGTGCAGTGAGCAAGACGATGGACTACGAAGCTGTGCTCCGCGAATTGCGTTGTGCATTCGTTTGCGGTTCGGGCCTTGTAGAGCTTTACAACGACTACGAACTCATGAACTCTATCGAAGGTGGTAAGCTTTGGGCTGACCTCGCAGAACTCATCGCTTGGCAGAAGCGCAATGCTGACGTCCTTGCCGACATCCACTGGGTGGGTGGCAATCCTTGGAACGGCTCAAAGAGCGAAGTTTATGGTTGGGCTTCATGGAATGGCAAGAAGGCTACGCTCGCTCTCCGCAACGGTTCGGGCACAACAGCACGCCTCACTACTACACTCCGCGAAGTGTTCAACATTCCTGCACACGTGAAGGGTAGCATCATCCTCCGCCGCTCATTCGCTACACAGACTAAGCTCGCTTCTATCGCTGAAGGTGAAGCGCTCGACATCGACAAGTCTATGACTCTCTCGCTCCGCGCTAACTCGGTATTCTGTTTCGACGGCGTGATGGAAGGTGCCGACGCTACTAGCGTTGAAAGCATTCAGCTCACAACAGAAGATGGCAAGACAAACGTAGCTGCAGGCAGCACTCTCGCCGTACGCGCTACAGTGCTCCCCGCAAATGCTGACTTCCAGGCGCTCACATGGTCAAGCAGCGACACATCGGTAGCAACCGTTTCAAACGGCTTTGTAAAGGCACTTAAGGACGGAGTCGTTACTATTAAGGCAACAGCTATCGACGGCTCAGGCGTCACAGCTACTATCGACATCACAGTAGGCGAAACTACTGGCATTAACGCTGTAGGTGAAACTGCACAAGGCGTTAAACTCTACGACCTCAGCGGCCGCAAGCTCCAGGCTGCACCCGAAAAGGGCGTGTTCATCCAGAATGGCCAAAAGGTAATTCGCTAATCTTTTTTGAAGTTATAACATAAGGGCTACACTTATGCGTAGCCCTTATGTTTTGAAATAAAGCGAATCAGCGAAAACAGTTGCATTTTTGCAATTTTGAACACTTTACCTTAAAGACTCTAAAGATTTCAAAATTTTATAAAAACATACAATGAACTTTAAAACATTACAAAAAGCTCTTTTATGCTTCCTCCTTGCAGCTTCGAGTGTGGGAGTGAGTGCACAAAAGGTGATTTTCCCGCAGGAAAAGCAAGCGGGAACGGCTGTAGCGAGTCAGAAAGCAGGTGTGTACCGCATCGGCAACGAACTCTTTACAGCAAATTTTGTTTTGGCTGAAGGTAAGTTGACCTTTGGCGGATGTACGGAACTCGGCTTGTTGTCGGGTACGGAAATCTTCAAGGTGCAGTTAGACGACGGTACAGAGATTCCTGCTTCAGCATTTACTTTGTCGGGCGACGTTGTTGTAGAGTCGCTCGTGGGCGATGCCAGTGCTGCTAAGGGTGCAAAGCGCCTTAATGGTCAGCAAATCAAGGCGCAGTTTACGCACACTTGCGGTCTTGAAATCGAATGGCGCGCTGTGCTCCGCGATGGTTCGCACTATCTCCGTACAGAAATGGACATCCTCAACGGTTCAGAAGTGGGCATCGCGATGAACAGCATCACGCCGATGATTTATAATGTGCAAAATGTGGATGGTGAGAAGGCACCCGCTGTTGTGGGCAACACCCGCGGTGCAGTCATCGCCAGCGACAAGATCTTTGCAGGTCTTGAAACTCCAATGGGGATTCAGACTTCAGGTGCAACGACAGACCTTGAAACTTTCGTGTTCCAGGCGTGGGACGGCGCGTCTTCTTGGGCTTGGACTCCCGAGGCAGATGAAATTCCAGAGAGCTTGAACCAGTATGATGCAGCAACAGTCAATGCTTCGCGCGGTTATCTTGTGTTTAGCGAAACGGGCGAACAGACCGTTACGTTCCAGTACACGCAAGGTAACAATCGTTTGCAGATAATAGGCGTTGACCTTGTGGATCTTGATGGAAATGTTGTCTCGTCCGATTATCACTTCGGTTTTACGGGTGGAGCGAAGGATAAGAATGTTTATACGGTTAACGTTACTGAGGTTGGAGCATACATGGTGCGCTTCTTTGTTACGAACCAGGGAAGCGGCGAAGGTTATGCCAGCAAGGGTACTATTACTTACAGCTGCAAGGTGAAACAGCCCGAATTGGTGTATGACCTTGCATCGACTGCAACGCCTTATTTGACTCCCGAGGTTCAGGCAACGGCTAAACCCATTGTAATCACTCCCGAAGAGGGCAGCCTTACGTCAACACAGGCGAAGCAAGCGCAGTGGACTTCAGGACTCAGCCAGTTTACTGACTGGACAGAGGCTTTGCCCGAGGGAATGAGCACGCCAACGGCTTCGGCTATTTATCTCGATAAGCACTATACGATTGAGGCAGGTAGTTTGAGCGTAACGTTTGATTATACAAGTGGAAACCACGGTTTGAACACGCTTGGTGTGCAGCTCATCGATGCACAAGGAGTGGTTAGCACTGATTACCACGTGGGCTTTACGGGTGGCAGCGATAGAAATAATGTTTACGCATTGGTTGCTCCAAAGTCGGGCGACTACATTGTGCGTATGTTTGTTGACCGCAAGTCAGACGGCGTTCAAGGTAATGGTAACATTGATTTTGCGCTGACAGCGTTTGCCAATAAGGTTACGACTGCTGACGGAGCAACAGAAACCTGGACTTCTGCTTGGACCGGATTTGATAATTGGACCGGAACGCTTCCTACTGGAACTGCGGCAACGGGTACTGCTAAGTTTATCGATAAGCAATACCATATCGAAGTAGGTAAGTTGAACTTGCTCTTTGACTATACAGGTGGTAACCACGGACTTTACATGTTGGGCGTGCAGCTGATTGACCACAACAACAATGTTGTAGCGCAGGAATTTAAGAATGGATTTACGGGCTCAAGCAGCACGGTTACATACAGCGTGAATGTTATTAAGGAAGGTTACTACACCGTGCGCTACATCGCAGATTATTGCAACGGTGGTACGGATACCAACGGTGACATCACACTCTCGCTCGCAGAACTCGCAGTTCTTGGTACGCTCAACGAAGGCGAAACGCTTGCGCACGCTTGGGAACCTGCCGACTGGAAGGCAATGGCTGCGGAAGACGTTCCTAACCGTGTGAACGAAGTGGGCTGTACTGACGAGAACGCACGTTTGTTTGAACAACAAATCACGATTACTGCAGCCGGACAACTTACTGTTGAATTTGACTATCAAAGTGGTTCAAACAAATTGAATCTTGCAGGGGTCGACCTCGTTGATGCCCTTGGTAATATTGTAGTGAATGATTACCATGCAGGTGAAACGGGTAATGCTGATGTTAAGAATAGCTACAAGTTTGACGTGACCGTTCCTGGTACTTACACACTTCGTTATTTCGCCAATAACATAGAATCAATCAATTCTTCAGGTGAAGTAAGTATCAAACTAGCGGTTGATTATACGCTCCACCTCGTTGCTTCAGAAACAACTCCCATCGAGGGCAAGTGGAGTCGTATCACGACTTTGAAGGCCGGTGAAACATGGGATGTGGCAAGCGTTGTCGGCATGATTGCTCCCGGTCAGGCACGTCGCTCTTTCTTGGCTTACTCTGAACGCGAACGTGCAGTGCCCTGGCGTGCAGCTCCTACATACGTGTCATGGTATGAGTTGAACATCAACCACAACAATGCAGCTCCTGGTTCTGAACATCTCAATTCAGAAGAATCAGAATATATGGCAATCGTGAATGCGTGGAAGGAACAACTTTACGACAAGTATGGTGAAGCGCCTTATGCATTCGTTTGGGATGATGGTTGGGATAAGTATGGTGAATGGGAGTTCCACTCTGGTTTGCCTAACGGATTTACACCAATTGACAAGATTGGTCGTCAGATGGGTGCAGGTCAAGGTGCATGGCTCGGTCCTGTTGGTGGATATGGCACATCTGGCAGTTATCGTAAAAATTATTGGAATTCGACGAAGACAGGTGGTATGCAGCTCTCTAACCCTGCTTACTATGAGGTATTCGTAAATGCTGTTACCAATTTGCTTTATAATTACGGCTACGATTTCCGCTTCTTTAAGTTCGACGGTATCTCAACTCAGTTCTCTTCAGTTGGTCCCGACGCCGGTGCTGTAGGTCAGGAAAATGCTGAAGCAATTATTTTGGCTGAAAAGGTGCTTCGCAGTATTAAGGCGGACGTATTCCTCAATACATCAGTAGGTACTTGGGCTTCACCTTTCTGGTTCCAGTTTACCGATGCTGTATGGCGTCAGGAAATGGACTATGGTACGGCTGGTAACAATAGTGTAGACCGTGAAAACTGGATTACATACCGCGACCGCCTTGTTTATCAGAACTTCGTACAGAACTCCCCCCTCTGTCCCATCAATACATTGATGACTCACGGATTTATCCTTACAGGTAATCCCAACGATCAGAGTGATGGTGGTCGTGGCGGTTGGACTGCGTCAAGAAATATTGACTATAAGCATGTGCTCAACGAACTTCGTTGTGCTTTCGCTTGCGGTTCGGGTATGGTAGAACTCTACAACGATGTGGACCTTACTAACCTTATCAACGAAGGTGCACTTTGGAAGGATATCGCAGATTGTATGAAGTGGCAGCGTAAGAATGCAGACGTGCTCCCCGACATTCACTGGGTAGGCGGTAATCCCTGGACTGGTGCAAAGGCTGAAATCTATGGTTGGGCTGCATGGAATGCCAAGAATGCAGTGCTCACGCTCCGTAATGGTGCGAATGGTGAACAATCTTATACGTTCACGCTCCGTGAAGCGCTCGACATCCCTGCTTATGTGAATACAACCATCACATTGACAAAGGCATTTGCTGATCAGGCAAATCTTTCAGGTTTGACAGAAGGCACTGCAATCAATATTGACACGAAACTTACTGTAACCCTCCCCGGTTCATCGGTATATGTATTTGACGGTGTGGATGGCGCAACTGCTGATGCAACTCCTGAAGTGATTACGCTCCCTGTAAGCAAGTACGGCATTGCAACTTTCTGCGCAGCACACGAAACTGTAATTCCTGAAGGCGTTAAGGTTTACGTGACAACTGAAACTCCTGAAGTTCCTGAAGCTGTAGGCGAACTTGGCGAAATCGTCATGCAGCAGCTTGAAGGCGTTGTTCCTGCAAATACGGGTGTTGTAGTTCTTGCAAAGGAAGGCAATTACGACTTTGTGGCATCAAATGGTACTACTGAAGAAGTTGATGGCAACCTCCTCAAGGGCTATGCAGGTCGTGCAGAGTACGACGTTGTGTTGAATTCTGCTGATGCTACAAACTATGTTTTAGCAGTTCAGAATGCGGTTGCTGCATTCTACAAGAAGGAAGCGCACTTCAAGGTGTATAAGAACCGTGCTTATTTGCAAGTACCCACTTCGCAACCTGTAAAGGGTTTCCGAATGGTGTTTGAAAATAACGATGGCACAACGGAAATCTCAGACGTTATCCTTGGTGCTGGAGCTCAGCAAGCGGTGTTCGATCTTCAGGGTCGCCGCGTGCAGACTCCCAACAAGGGTGTGTACATCGTCAATGGCAAGAAGGTCATTTATTAATGGATGATTCAAATTTTAAAGAATGAATACTATGATTTCTAAGAAGCAATATGCAGCGCCTTCACTCAATATTATATATATAGAAACAGAGGGTATGCTTGCAGCATCAAACAATGCAGTAATGATTTCTAACAGTGTAACCGAAGACGACGCGCGCATGAGCGGTAGTCGCGACGAAGGTTGGAACCATAGCTGGGAATAAGGCTGTGTCAGAATAGACGAGAGAGGGTGTGTCAAACTGAAGTGAACCCCAGAAGTTAGACAAAAAACTTCTGGGGTTCATTATGTATATACATCACAGTTTAGAAGAAAAGAAAGAAATCATCCGCTTACATGAATTAGGAGCAAGCATGTCTGAGTTAATGAAACGTTATCATGTG
>JAZLDQ010000009.1:0-19175 GCA_045614785.1 Alloprevotella sp. | reverse complement strand
CTTGGCGGTGGCCACCCCATCCGTATTCAGAGTATGACCACCACTGCCACGACCGACACAGAGGGTAGCATTGCGCAGTGTCGCGCAATCATTGAGGCGGGAGGCGATTATGTGCGTCTCACTACCCAAGGTACGATTGAGGCACGCGCTCTCGAACCCATCCGCAAGGCACTCAACGAGGCGGGACTCACAAATCCGCTCGTGGCAGACGTACACTTCAACCCCAATGTGGCAGACGTTGCCGCAACGGTGGTAGAGAAGGTGCGCATCAACCCGGGTAATTACGTAGATCCCGCTCGTACGTTCAAGTCTTTGGAATATACGGACGAGGAATATGCTGCCGAACTCCAGCGCCTCGAGGAGCGCTTCACGCGTCTCTTGGATATTTGTCGCGAACACGGAACGGCGCTTCGCATCGGTGTAAACCATGGATCGCTTTCCGACCGTATTATGTGTCGTTACGGCGATACCCCCGAGGGCATCGTAGAGAGTTGCATGGAATTCTTGCGCATTTGTGTGAAGCAGAATTTCAAGGACGTCGTAATCTCCATTAAGGCCAGCAATACGGTAGTCATGGTGCGCAGCATGCGCTTGCTTTGCGCCGTGATGAGTAAGGAGAAGATGACCTTCCCCCTTCACCTTGGTGTGACTGAGGCGGGCGAGGGCGAAGATGGCAGAATCAAGAGTGCGGCAGGCATTGGCGCCCTCCTTGCAGACGGTATTGGCGACACACTCCGCGTATCGTTGAGCGAGGCTCCCGAATGCGAAATCCCTGTTGCCTACAAGTTGGCATCCTATGTCATTGAGCAGCGCAACAATCACCAACCCATCACCGCGCGTGCCTGTGGCGCCTTCGACTGGCTCCATCCCGAACGACGCGCTACGATGCCCGTACGCAACATCGGCGGTACGAACCTCCCCGTCGTGATTTCTTGCCGATTGGGTGGGGAAGAGGACTACGGAACCGTCACTCCCGACTACGTCTATTGCGGAGCAGCGCTCCCCAAGAAGCGCATGGATGGGGTAGGGTATATCCTTGACCTCCCTGCATGGAAGGGCGAAGAGGGTACATACCCTGCATTCACGCCTACATCACTTCCCTTCGTGGGCGGATGCCGTGCTGACTTGAAGTTCCTTTTCTTAACCTACACGGGATGTAATGCCGAGGTAAAAGCCTTCCTGCGTCAGCACCCCGAAGTGGTTATTGTGGCGCAAAGCAACCATGCCAACCGCCTTGGCGAGCAGCGTGCGCTCATTCACGAACTCTGGAGCGAGGGACTTAATCACCCCGTTATTGCCTTCCAACACTATGCCCTCACGGCACCTCAAATGGAGGACTTCCAAATCCGTGCGGCAGCCGATTGTGGCGCACTTCTTTTCGACAATCTTATTGATGGCATCTGCCTCTTCAATAATCCGCCGCAGGGACGCCCCAATATTCCCCTCCAGCGCCAAGATGACACCGCCTTTGGCATACTTCAGGCAACGCGTCAGCGCACTACGAAGACGGAATATATTTCCTGTCCCGGTTGTGGCCGTACGCTTTACGACCTTCAGGCAACCATTGCCCGCATTAAGGCAGCAACGGCCCACCTCAAGGGACTCAAAATCGCCATCATGGGATGTATTGTCAACGGTCCCGGAGAGGTGGCTGACGCCGACTATGGTTATGTGGGCGCAGCCCGAGGTAAGGTCAGCCTTTACCGCGGTAAGCAGTGTGTAGAGAAGAACATTCCCTCGGAAGAGGCGGTAGAAAAACTCTTGCAGTTGATTGATAGCGACAGAGTTGCTTCGCAGGCATAAGGCTTTTGGAGGCAGAAAAACTATTTGAGACTTACGAAAAATTAAGTAACTTATAATTTGAAATCTAATACTTACATTTTTAACGAAGTGCCGAATAATTTTCCTCCACAATCTCCCCCTCAAAAGTTTCCATATCTTTTTTGCAAAATCTCTCCTCTTAATCAGTAGAAAAAGCGTAACTTTGTACCGAGGAGGAGTCTCGCCCTTTGGCAACCCTCAAAATAGTAAACACATTTCTCAAATTTTTTACAATAACATGGCATTCTTAACAGACGAAAAGCTCGTAATCGTTGGTGCAGCTGGTATGATCGGCTCCAACATGGTTCAGTCAGCCCTCATGATGGGCCTCACTTCTAACATCTGCCTCTTCGACGTGTTCTCACCCGAAGGCGTAGCTGAAGAAATGCGTCAGAGCGGTTTTGACAATGTAAACATCACTGCTACTACTGATGTAAAGGAAGCATTCACAGGCGCTAAGTACATCATCTCTTCAGGTGGTGCTCCCCGTAAAGAAGGTATGACTCGCGAAGACCTTCTCGCTGGTAACTGCAAGATTGCTGAAGAACTCGGTAAGAACATCAAGGCTTACTGCCCCGATGTAAAGCACGTTGTTATCATCTTCAACCCCGCAGACCTCACAGGTCTTGTAACACTTCTCTACTCAGGCTTGAAGCCCGGTCAGGTTACAACGCTCGCTGGTCTCGACACAACACGTCTTCAGAGCGCTCTCGCTAAGAAGTTCGGCGTAATGCAGAGCGAAATCACTGGTTGCGCTACTTACGGTGGCCACGGCGAACAGATGGCAGTATTCGGAAGCGCAGTTAAGGTAGCAGGTAAGCCCCTTAACGACCTTATCGGTACAGCAGAATTCCCCGCTGAAGAATGGGAACAAATGAAGAAGGACGTAACTCAGGGTGGTGCTGCAATCATCAAGCTCCGCGGTCGCTCTTCATTCCAGAGCCCCTCTTACCTCTCTGTAGAAATGATCCGTTCAGTGATGGGTGGCGAAGCATTCCGTTTCCCCGCTGGTACTTATGTAAGCAACGAAAAGTACAACCACATCATGATGGCTATGGATACAGTTCTCGACAAGAACGGTTGCTCATACAAGATGCCCGTTGGTACTGCTGACGAAATCGCTAAGCTCGATGCTTCTTACGAACACCTCTGCAAGATGCGTGACGAACTCGTAACGCTCGGTATCGTTCCCGCAATCTCTGAATGGAGTTCTATCAACCCCAACCTCTAATCTTTTAGTTAGAGCAGAAACAAACGCTCCGCCCTGCAGGCCATGTGCTTGCAGGGCGGAGTTTGTTTTTATACTTAGTGACACGAAACATACAAAGTAATGCTTCTTTTTATAACCTCAACTCCAAATAAAATTTAAAAGTTTTGTGTGCCAAAAAACAAAATACTAATTTTGTCTTTGTAAAAGGTTTTGAGTATGACGCAAGTATCTATAAAGTTAGATTTGTTGGAGAAGTTGAAACAAGAGCATTGCTTTTGGTCATTCAACGAGGCATCTATCAGCGATGTTTCAGACGACATGCTGATAGAGAAAACTTTGCAGTATCTTGACCTAGCAGAAATTGACCAACTGTTTCAGATATATCCGTTTCGCAAAGTGAAACGGGTATGGTTAGAACATTTGATTCCTCAGGAGGAATATCTTTACACGCTCAACCGCTTCCTTGCATGGTACTACTTTAAAGCAAAATCACCAGACAGCTATATCAAAGCCATGGCTACAAGATACTATAACAGATTAGCAATATGAAAGGCTTAGCACCACATACGCAACGTATATTCGAAGCTGTTGCAGCATTGGAGTGTATCAAACCCTACTTATTGGTGGGAGGTACAGCTTTATCTCTACAGATAAACACTCGTCAAAGTGAAGATTTGGATTTTATGAAGTGGCGTGTTTCTAAATCAGAAACACCCGAGGTGGATTGGTACAACATAGAAAAGGAGTTGAACACTATTGGTGAAATTCAAACTCGCAATCTTATGGATATTGACCATGTGGAGTTTATTTTAGAAGGTGTTAAACTCTCGTTTTATTCTTCTCCCAAATATTCTCCTATCACCAACGAGATTCCCTGCATACACAATCTTCGTTTAGCTGACATCAAATCTATAGGCGCAATGAAGATGGAAGTAATGATGCGTCGCAGTAACTTTCGTGACTATTATGACATTTATTCTATATTGAAGGCAGGGATACCCATTCAAGAATTGATTACCATAGCTTTAGAATATTCAGAACACCGTTTAAAAACAAAAAACCTTTTAGCAATACTTACTAATGGTACACGCTTTTCACGTGATGCAAATTTTAAACAGTTATCTCCTATATATAAAGTAACAACTCAAGATATTGAGAATTATATCAAAGAGTGCCTATGCCAGATAAAGAAATAAGCTATGTACTATTTTAAATTAGCAGAGCTACGTATATAAAAATTGTTGCGTAATAAATCCCAATAAAATTAACAAACTCATAACTCTCGGCATCGTTCCCGCAATCTCTGAATGGAGTTCTATCAACCCCAACCTCTAATCTTTAGTTAGAGCATAGCAAACATTACTCCGCCCTGCAAGCAATAGACACTTGCAGGGCGTAGTTTTTTATGTTCTATAGTCAACTTTTGTGTTCCTAACTATAGCGTTAGAATCTCTAAGATTTCCGAGATATGGAAATAGAATTTGGAATTTTAACAGTTTTATGGAAGTAGAATCCGAAAAAATCCCGCACCTCAGTCGCCAGCATTTCTGAGTGCAAAAAAATGCCAGCGGGACTCCGGCGAACATTTTTCAGAACCCTCCGATTGAACCGCCCCCAAAAAGTTAGACATAAAACTATTTGGGGGCGGGTCAACTTTGGGGGACAATTTAGTTAGTCTGCCTCGTTTGGGTTTCTAATTAGTAATAACAAGCGAATGGAAGTATATAAATTCCTCTTTCTCCCTCTTTCAAGGGGGAGTACCGCCTTTTGGCGGGGAGGGGGTCTTAGGGGAGCCGACGCTCGAAGTAAGAGCAGAGGATAAACTTGTTTATACTATGCTTTACGAGGAGGAGGAAGACCGAGTCTGCGAGGTCAAATGCCCAAAGGGCGGAGGGGTCTGTAGTAGAGGGTAAACTTCTATATTATTGCCAATATTTTTACCAGACAGCAATAGTTATTTGATAATTGTTGTCCAATATAATTGATATACCCTTACTTGAAATTTATGCGCCCTTGAGGTTTGCCATATTCCGCACCGATGATGCCGCCTAAATTTGTTTCAAGGTAATGACGCAGAATCTCAATATCTGCTCCATAATATTTGAAATCGGGAGTGACGCAACTCAAGATACCCGAACCTCCTAACTCAAGAATCAGATAGTCTAATGTAGCGATGGTATATTGCTGGGTTTTGTCAAGTGGTTGATATACGTTGCTCTGCTTGTCAAGCACTTCTACCTGCGAAACACGGCGCTCGCCTTCACCTATGCTTGTAAACATTCCTGCTGCTTCGTCTTTTATGGCGGGTGAAGATATTTCCTGATTTATCTTGAAGCGCAGACCACTGACTTGCATGAACGTACCCGATTCGGCTGGCAATGCTGAAACGGAATATTCTAACACATCAAGCAACTGCTCTCCCGAAAGTGTACCCGTAGCAATCATATCGCCGAAGGGCATCACATTGATGAGGTCGTTAAACAAAATATCGCCACGCTTTATGTCAGTACGAATACCACCACCGTTAACGAGAGCAATGTCAGCACCCGTAAATATGCGCAAGGCATCGGTACAAAAATCGCCGAGGTTGGATTCCTGCTTGCGTACAATACGCTTTCCGTCGGCATCGTAAATGGTGAGGTCCACCTCACTACTACCTACAACGAAATTACCATTTTCACTCACCTTCTCCTTCAGTTGTTCCACAAATTGTTGGCAATCACTATCAGCCGCAACTGCGCCATTGGAAGTATTGATAAGGGATGATTCAAGCGTACCGTCGGTATTGATGGTCAACTGACCAATGTATTGAAAATTGGTTCCCGAAGAAGTGAGCAATACAGGGCGACCCTCCTTATTGTTGACAAGCTGCTGTTCGATGACATGATGGTCGTGAGCGTCGATGACGGCATCCAGACCCGTAGTGCTACTGATGAGATCTGTAGAATTTGCGTGACCTCCTGTTTTAGGAGTGTCGCCCAAATGCGCAAGCGCTATAACATAGTCGGCGCCATCTTGGCGAGCTTTGTTGATGAAGTGTTGAGCATTTTCATAAAAATTCTCGCGCATAAAACTATAAAGCGGATTACCCTGTTCGTCACACAAGCTCGTAACGGTGCCGGTTGTCGTGGTGGTAAAACCTATATAAGCCACATCCACTTCCCCATAACGAATTATCTTATAAGCAGGATAGGGGTAAGCTCCTGTTTGCACATTCTTAAGATTCGCACACACCACCGAAGCATCCAATGCCTCCGTAAGCTTAAACATTTGCGGCATACCGTAATCCAGTTCGTGATTACCCAAAGCAATAACGTCATAGCCGACATAATTCATCAGTTCTACAATTTGCTCACCTCTTGAAACAGCACCTACAAATCCGCCACTTGCAAAGTCTCCGCTGGACACTGTTGAGACATAATTCGTGCGTGACAAACATTCGTTACGAACCGTAACAAGCATTGGGTAACCATCGACAGTACAATGAACATCGTTTTCAAACAACACAATAATCTGTTGTGTAGGCAAGTCGGGCACCTTGCTCTCAACTGGATCATCATCGTTACAACCCCAAAATAGGAGGTTACAAATGGCAAAGAGCATTACGAATCCATAACGACTCTTCATGAAAAAATCTCTTGCTTTCATAAGTCTATAACAATTATATATAAGTACTTTCTTTTCTGTTAACTATTACTTACCCTACTTTCTTACCTTTTTTGCAAATACATCATCACATGCATTTACATTTTTATTATTGTGAAAATCGCCACAGACAAACTTATAGAATCCTACTTAAGCCTCTATACGAACCAAGCTCTCGCCACCGACTGGGCGCTTTTCGACGCTGATGCGAGGCGAAATCTGTGTGCGTATCTGCTCTGTATGGCTGATGATGCCTACTTTTCGTCCTTGCCCTGCCTGCAGATTTGCCAAGGCTTGCATCACGAGGTTGAGCGAATCGTTGTCGAGATTGCCAAATCCTTCGTCAATGAAAAGGCTGCCGATGGTGAGCCCTTCGGCCGACAATCCGGAGAGGGCAAGGGCGAGGGCAAGGCTCACTACGAAAGTTTCGCCCCCAGAGAGCGAACTCACATAGCGCTGTTGGTCGAACATATCGCGGTCGATGATTTGCAACACAAGCGTGCCGGGGATGGTGCAAAGGCGATAACGAGGGGAGAGTTGCTGCAATTGCTCATTGGCGCGCATCACGAGGTGCTCAAAGGTGAAGCTCTGCGCTATCTCACGGAATTTCTTTCCGTCGGCACTACCAAACATTGTGTTCAGTCGTTGCCACCAATCGTGGTTTTCCTCAGCAGCCTTGATGCGGCTTTGCATCATTTGCGATTCGTGGAGCGCCTTGTCGTGACGCTCAATCAGGGCCTTAGTCTGTCCGAGGCGTTCGCTGTTTTCGGCTATGCGCTCATTGGTGTCGAGCAGGAGCGACTTGAGCGATTCGCGCGTTTCGCCCTTCGATGAGTCGGGGCGCATGTTGTCCTGACGGATGCGTGCCAGGTTTTGCTCTGCCAAGTTGCGTGTGTTTTGCGCCACCGTGAGTTGCTCCCTGCACTGCAAAATTGTGCGACGCAGGGCGTTCCAGTCGCGCGTATCAGCAAATATTTCTTCGAGTTCGGCAAAGCGGAGCGGTGAATGGTCGCGATTGTAAGCCGCCATCCAGCAGTCGAGCTTTGCGCTCTGCTGCGTGTAGAGTTGCTGAAAGTGTAAATAATCCTGTTCGAGCTTGCGCTTCGTACCTGTGGCTTCGTCCAACTTAGCCTTGGCGGCATCCAGCTGAAACTTCGTGGCTTGCTGCTGAGTTGAAGCCTGGCTGATGATGTCGAGAAGCGACTGCTCCACCTCCTCGGGTGTTTGCAAGCCAAAGAGCGCTGTGAGTTCGTCCTGCTTTATGCGCAACAACTCGCGCGTAGCATCGCGATATTCGCGCGCTGCATTCTCAGCTGAGACGGCTAGCTGAAGTTCGTTTTCTTGATTGCGAATGATGCTTTCTGCAAGTTCCAGCTTCTGCGAATACTCGTCGAGCGACTTTGAAGCTCGTATCCATTGGTTGAACAAATCCTGCAATGATGCCATATATTGCTCGGGATTCTTGCGCCATCGTGTCACCCAACTTGAATCGAGAATCAAGCTATCGAGGTCCATATAGATTTCCTTGAGTCGGCGGTCGGAAAGGTCTATCTGAATTTTAGCATCGCGCTGCTTGGAGATTGAAATTTTCAGCTGTGCCTCCACTTCGGAAATCTGGCGCGACTGCTCTGCCAGCTTTTCAGAAAGTTCACGAATTATCTTGTTCAAACGATTGATGCTTTCCTGATTTTCGTTGTAAGCCGAGAGCTCAACTTGCTGCTGCTGCAAATTATTGTCGGTATTATTAAGCAATTGCTCAATAGTAATAAGACGAAGATTGGCATTTACGGCCGAAGAACATTCGTGGAAAGTAATGTCGAGCGCTTCGTACTGCTTCCACTCCTCTTCCTCAAAAAGAAGCTGCTGCTTAAGGGCTTCGAAATTGCGCTGCTCCTCCTCGTACTTACCCTGCACGGAAGCAAGGTTTGCACGAAGCGTGCGCGACTTTTCCTTAGCTTCTTCCAACACCTCTACAGCCTCTTTGTAGTTGCGCTCAATATCCTCGAATATCTTGCCCAACTCGCGCGCACTCTCCGTGTGATAAGGGTGGTGCGTACCGCCACACACGGGGCAGGGCGAACCTTCCTTAAGATTCTTGCGCATGGCTTCGATGTTCTGGCTGCTATGGAAGGTGTAGTTATCGTTAGCCTTATTATAATTATCCGTAGCCACGAGGATTGCACGCTGCGCCACCTGCAAGTCGGCCGAGAGTTGCTCTATCGTGATGCGCGAAGCGTTCACCTTGGCGCGCATCTGCTCAATTTGCTCATAATCCTTCGTGAGTCGCAACCAAAGATTCTTGGCCGATTTGAGTGCTGCAAGGCGTTGCGTGTTTTGCGTAATTAGCGCCTGTAAGTGTGCGAGCGTAACGTCGCTGTTATGGTGCTCAAAGAGTGCTACTTCGGCCTTGCGCGTGCTGAGCAGGTCGGAAATCTTTTGTAATTCCTTCTTCTCACGGTCGAGAATGGTGCGCAGGCTGGATTGCGCCGTCTGCTGCTCCTGAAAAACGCGATGGCAGTCGGCATTATGCAAGCCTTCCTTTTCCAAATCCTGAAGGCGACTCTTTACGATGTCGAACTTGTCGAACATGGAACGATGTATGTTGAGCGCCTGAAGCTCATAGCTGTATTTATTGATAGCAGCTTGCAACTCCGCAGCCTCCGTCTGCTTAAACTTTAGCTGCACGCGACGCTCAGCCACTTCCTCCTGCGCCTTTCGGAAATCCAATTCTCGCTGATTCAGCAAAATCTGATTTTCCTTCATTTCGCCTCCAATCTTGAGTCCTCGCTGAATGTCGGGACGGCGCAGCTCCAACTGCTTGTTGGCTTCGACCAATCGTGACACAGCAAGGTCGTTGGCCATATTGCTCTGTTCCACTTCAGCCACACATTGATGCAACGCTTGCTCTACTTCTACACGGTCGGCCTTACACTTATTGATGTTAGCCTGGTGGCTCTTAATATCATTAAAAAGGGGTTGCTGGCTGATAACATCATCATAGCGGTCCAGCAATTCACGCTCGGGCGTAAGCGAAAGGTAATGCTTATACACATCAGCGTGGCATTCTTCACATCGCTTCACCTCCGCCATTGCCTGATCGTAGTCGTCAATCCACTTAAGCTGTTGTTCCGTAATGCGCTTGAGGTTGTCGAGTTCTCTGACCGACGTTTCGAGCAACGACTGCTGCTGGCGCTTCTCCGTCAGCTCCTCTTCGCACATAAAGTCGCGAAGCACCGTCTTTTTCTCTACCTCCAATTCCGCCACTTGCAACTCAGCACGCGTTTTCTCCTCGTAAATTCGCTTCGAAATGGTGCCATAAATCTCAGTACCCGTCAGCTTTTCGAGCAAAGCCGACTTTTCCTCAATTTTTGCATTCAGAAAGTTGGCAAAACTATTTTGCGCCAACATCACCGTGCGCGAAAATTGTGCATAGTCAAGACCCAGAGCCTCTTCAATCTTGCTCTTTACCTCCGCCTTGTCATACGTTCTACGGTGGGGCGATAGTTGCTCGAGCGTGTGGATTACGTTGTCGTAACTCCCCGTGCGCTTCAGTCGCACCTGCCAGGAAGCTCGATAGTGTGCACCATTAGTGGCTACAAACTCTACAATAGCAGCTCCCTCTTGTTCACCACGACGCAGATAGTTGCGCGCGTCAGAGGTGTTTACCTCCTTAGCATCCAAATTCTCGCGCTTCAGTCGCTGCACATTGTCAAGTCGAGGAGCCTGGCCATACAAAGCCAAGCATATAGCATCAAGAATAGTCGATTTACCTGCCCCTGTGTCGCCCGTAATTGCAAAAAGCCCAGCCGAGCGCAGTGGTTCAGCCGTAAAGTCTATCGTATGTTCGCCTGCCAAAGATGTCAGGTTACGAATAATTACTTTTGATATTAACATGAATAAGAATATTTAGTTTACTCAACTTTCGCTGAGCTACCGCCCGAGTAAGGATATGAGGTTGTTAAGGTCACTTCGCTTTAAGGTTGTGAGAGCAAATCTTAAAACCTTATAACCTTAAACCTTAAAACCTTAGGAGGCCAAAAAGCATCCAACGAAACTTCAGTTAGTTTATAACTCCTTCTAAACGCGAAAGCATCTCCTCGGGCATTTCCTGCTGAAACTTTTTCTTATATACATATTGCGCAAGGTCGATAGGGCTGATACTTAGCGCAGTATCTGCTCTGCTACCTATCTCTAACTTTCCATCGCAATCGCCTGCCGACGTGGGCAACACTCTCACCATGCGGCAAAAGCGAACTGCCTTTTCCTTCAATGCCACCGTCACATCATTCAAAAATGTGGGTTCGGGTTGGCTTTCAAGCACACGCAGTTCGAGGTAGGGCCACTCACGAGCATCCTCCCCTTCGCGACGATTGGGCAATTGCGAAATGAGTTCCAATATTTCGGAAGGTTCAGCTGTTCCCTTTGTTGGCAACGAAAGAAGCGAACGCATGGGCGTGTAATTCAACTCGTCAACACTCACTGTTCCTTCATCATCTACGTCCACAACTACAACACCATGCTTATACCCCTTCTCCGTAAACGACATGGGCAAAGCACTACCCGAATACATAATCAAACCGCCTCCCTTATTATTCACTTGCTGACGTCGGTGAATATGCCCCAAGGCCATGTAGCAAAAATACTTATCAAATCCCTTAACATCCACCACATCCTGACCTCCTACAACAAGGCGTTCGCTATGCTCCTCCGAAATTTCTGCCCCACTGGCATAGAAATGAGCAGCTACTACCACTGGGAGTTTTCTAAATGCTGACTGCGACAAGGCACGCTTCGTCTTCTCAAAATAATACTTCAAACCTTCAGCCACACTCATGCCCGAAGGATAATCGCAAGCTCTTAGATAAGGCAACGCCATGCACACTACCCGTGCCTCACTATCCGTGCGCAAGCTTAAAGGGAGAATGCAATTTTCAAAGTCAGGTTCGCCATTATCGCCACGTTTTATACTTCCACGCACATATATATTATTGGCTTTCAAGAAAGGCGAGGGGGCTTCTAAGCGATGAGCCGAATCATGATTGCCTGCTATCACAACTATCTGCAAGCCACTCACCGCAGCCACTGCTTGCTGTAAAAATTTGTAATATAACTTTTCTGCCGCAGCCGATGGATTTGCATTGTCGAACACGTCGCCAGCCACGATCATTGCGTCGGGCTTATGCACTCGCAATTGCTCCAACAACCAATCAAAGAAATGTTCGTGCTCGTCAATACGCTCATGACGATGAAACACATTACCTAAATGCCAATCGGCAGTATGAAATATTTTCATTAAACTAAAGTCTTTTTTTTACTTACACAATGACTATTTCCTAAGTGTCAGCGAAATTAAGAATTTATTTTCACTCGCTTACTTCCGCTATTCAAAATCTCATATTTTTCTTCTACTTATTTCCTTCGAAAAGCTGTGTATAACTATGTAGATAACTTGCGTATAAGCCTGGAATAAACTAGTGGACAACCTTACTGCCACCACCTTCTCACGAGAAACTCAGTTATCCACTTATCCTCCACCATCCAACCACAGTAATAACATATTTATACGCAAGTTTTCAACAAAAATTATTTTTTGTAAATTATTGTAAATCAATAACCATTAACACTATATTTTCACTTATCCACGCTATCCACACCCAAACATCAGCATTATCATTATTTCTTATTATTCTTCATACATAAACAAAACAAATAGAAATAAATAATAAAAGACATAGGGGAGAGAATCGAATTTGTGGAAAACTAATACTTCAGGTAGCTAAACTTTTTGTAATTTTGCTGCAAAGAAAGAAAATACATAAAGAAAATGATTACTTCGTTTGAATCTTTAATAGCTCGCTTGTCAACAAGAAGCGAAGCAAAACGTTTGGTGGTAGTATGGCCGCATGACGCACATACGGTTGATGCTGTGTTTAGAGCGTTGCGCGAAGGATGGGTAAACTTATTACTTGTAGGTCAGCGCGACCAGATGCCATTACCAGCTGATTGGGAAGTGTATGCCGATCGTATTGAGTTTGAATATGCTGAAGATGCTGCTGATGCTGCTCGCTTGTCAGTAAAAGCTGTACGCGAGGGCCGTGCGCAAGCTATGATGAAGGCACTTATCAATACAGACGTACTATTGCGCGCTATATTAAATAAGGAGGAAGGTATTTTGCAAAAAGGCCGTGTGATGTCGCATATTGCTATCATGCAGGTTCCTGCTTTGGGTAGATTACTCCTAATGAGTGATGCTGCTGTATTACCTTACCCCACAGAAGAACAACGCGCTGCGCAAATCGGATATTTAGCTACAATGTGTAGAAAGTTGGAGATTGAGCAACCTCGCATAGCTATGTTACATTGCACGGAGTTTGCGAGCGAAAAGTTCCCCCATACGCTAACGTATGCTCCGCTCATAGAGCGTGCTAAGGCTGGCGAGTGGGGAGAAATATTATTGGATGGTCCGCTCGACTTGCGCTGTACGCTGGATAAGGAAGCACTTGACATTAAAGGAATAAAAAGTCCGCTCGAAGGCCGAGCTGATGCGCTTGTATTTCCCGACATTGAAGGAGCTAATGCTTTCTATAAGACAATGCCTTTCTTTGCTGGAGCAGAAATTGCAGGCGTGCTTCAAGGTCCTGACTGCCCTGTAGTGCTTTCGTCGCGTGGCGATAGTGAACTTACTAAGTATTATAGTATTGCAGTGGCGTTGGCTTAAGTGGATTCTCTCTTGTCAACTCGTTAACCAACTCTCTTGTTTACTCGTCAACTAATTTTCTCGTTAACATTAAAACAATGAAAATACTTGCTATTAATCCAGGTTCTACAACTACGAAGATTGCTGTTTTTGAAGATGGCGAAAAGGTTTTTGTAGAAAACATACATCACACAGAGGAAGAGCTTGCTAAGTTTGTGCGCATCACAGATCAATATGATTATCGAAAGCAGCTTATTCTTAATTGTCTTTCTAATCATGGTGTTGCAGTAGAGTTTGCTGCCGTTATTGGTCGTGGAGGTATTGGCAAACCTACGCAGGGAGGTATTTATGAAGTAAACGCACAGTTGCGACTCGATATGATTAATGCGCAACGTAAGCATGCATGCAACTTAGGTTGTTTGATAGCTTATGAATTGGCACATCTGATACCTGGTTGTCGTGCTTTCACGGCCGACCCCGTAACGGTGGATGAATTGTGCGATGAAGCGCGCCTCACGGGTTCTACCATTATGCCCCGACGTTCTATTTGGCATGCGCTCAATCAGCGAGCTATCGCCTTTCGTTATGCTAAGGAAGTAGGCAAACGTTACGATGAGTTGAATCTCATTGTAGCGCATCTAGGAGGAGGTATCTCCGTGGCAGCTCATGCAGCAGGCAAGGCTGTTGACGTTAATAACGCTTTAGATGGCGAAGGTCCCTTCTCTCCCGAGCGTGCTGGCACACTGCCTACCTCTGATCTCATCTCATTATGCTATAGTGGCATCTATACGAAGAACGAAATGATGAAGCGCATCGTAGGTAAGGCTGGCGTGGCTGCGCATCTTGGCACAAGCGATGTGCGAAAGGTGATGGAGCGCGTAGAGGCTGGCGACGAAAACGCGCGCCTCGTCATCAACGCTATGTGTTATCAGGTAGCAAAGAGTATAGCAGCACAAGCAGCCGTAATGTTTGGCAAGGTGGATGCTATATTGTTGACCGGTGGATTGGCTTATTCTTCGTACATCACAGACAAAATTAAGGAGCGTGTAGCTTTCTTAGCTCCTATCCACGTTTATCCTGGCGAAGACGAAATGTTGGCAATGGCTGAAAATGCATTTGCCGCACTCAAGGGTGAACGCGAAATATTGGTGTATAAGTAAGGTTTTGAGGTTGCTTTGCGAAACTTCATTTTATAAATATTTGAGAAGCTGTTTTGAAAATATATATGATTTCAAAGCAGCTTCTTATTTTTTTATTAATTTTGCAATCAAGATACCTTAAAGGATTAGGTGTTGCCTATGTACGGGCAATGAAAAGGGAAACAGGTGAGATTCCTGTACAGTCCCGCTGCTGTGTGCTCTTTTGTAGTAAGGCGAAACGATGCCATTAGAAATTCTGTGTTTCTGAGAAGGCTCGCCTTGCAAGAGTAAGTCAGAAGACCTGCCTATCCTAATGTTTAACGTGCTAACATGAGTTCGAGGAAACTCGTGATTTGGCAAGGAGAAGTAATATAAACTTATGGTTTAGCTGTATTCTCCTAAATATAATTTACATATATATGATGGTGTGCATCTTTCGGGTGTGTGCCGTGATGGTGTGTTTCACGATGCTGGCGATGTCAGCATTTGCACAAACGGCTACCGAATACGTGCTGGGAGAGGCCGTAAAGGTGGAGCGTCGGCGCGATGCTTCGCTAAGAGTTGCTATGCCTTCGTATAGTCTGGATACTTTAGGACTGAAGCGCACGGCAGCAACGGATTTGGCCACAGCTCTGCGCCACATAGCAGGCGTGAATATGCGCGACTATGGGGGAGCTGGTGGATTGAAAACCATAAGCGTAAGAGGTTTTGGGGCGGCTCACACAACGATTTGTTACGATGGGTTGCCTATGGCAGCTACACAGAATGGTGCTGTTGATGTAAACGCTTTTGCTTTTGAGCAAATCAGAGGAATACGCCTTGATGTGGGTGATGTTTCGCCATTGCTTGCGCCAGCAAGGATATTGTCAGCTGCTACGTTGTTTATAAATTCTCAATATCAACCCTCGCATAATTCATTAAAGGCAATGCTTCAAACGGGGCATTGGGAATTGTTGAATCCATCGTTGTCGTTTAGCAGGAAGTTGAGCAAAGCGTGGACTGTGGGAGGAAATGCTCGTTTTTACTATCGTAATAACAATTACAAATTTCGTGTGAACAATGGTGTTATGTCGGGAACAGAGCGCCGAAACAATTCGAGGGTGAGCAGCACAGTTAATGAGCTTTGGGTAAAAAAGGATTTAGGTAGCAATCAAAATGTGAGCGCGAAAGCTTATTACTCATATAGTAATAATAAGTTACCAGGTGCTGTAATTTTATATAATAATGCAAATCATGAAGCCATGAAGGATGCATTGTGGTTTGTGCAGTCTGCCTATAGAGGCGAGTGGAACAGAACTCGAGTAAATGCTGCTTTGAAGTTTCAGGGACAAACAACCATTTATACGGACGACGACCCACAGTATCCAAAAGATGCTTTACGCCAGCGCTATCGTCAGCACGAATACTATGCTACGGCAGGTGTGGAAAGGCGAATAAATAAGGAGTGGTCAGCGGCTTACGTTGCCGACTATGCCTACAATACGCTGTCAACTCATTTAGCAACGGCTGATGGCGCAAGCAGACATACTTTGCAGCAGGCAGCCTCATTACGTTTTTCCAATGCTAAGTGGAGTGCAACGGCTCGAATGGGGTGGCATCAGGCGTGGAACGCAGCACCCAATGCTTCGGGAGGAGCACCTTTAGATATGAATAAGTTGCAACCTTCTTTATCGGTAGCTTACAGAATGGATGAGCTTGGCGGGACGGTACGTGCTTTTTATAAAGACTACTATCGGCAGCCTACTTTTTCGGAAAATTATTTTTACCATTTAGGTGGTACGGCTCAGTTGCGCCCCGAACGTACACGCCAGCTGGGAGGTGGTGTGACATGGCAAGGAAAGGTGAGTAACGTTTTGTTAAAATCTACTCTTGATGCTTATTATAATGATGTGTCCGACAGAATAACTTCTATCCCGTACAACCTCTTTGTGTGGCGAACAGAAAATCATGGTAAAGTGAAGATTCTTGGCGCAGATGTTACGTTACAAGCAGAAATCCCATTGAATACTAATCATGCGGTGATATTTTCTTCCAACTATTCTATGCAAAATGCATCAGATATTAGTTCGCCCGCAGATATAAACTATGGTAAGCAGCCAGCTTATATGCCTAAACATAGTGGTGCTGCAAGCCTGTCTTGGGAAAATCCTTGGCTGAATATCAATGTAGGAGTGACGGCAGCTTCAGAAAGGTGGAGTACGCACAACCATGCTCCGCAAACAAGGCTTCCAGGCTATGCCGAAGTAAATGCTTCGATCGAACGTGATTTTATCCTTTCGCATGGAGTGTTGAACGCAGGGGTATTTGTAAACAATGCGCTTGACAAGTCATACGAAGTTATTAGGCGCTATCCTATGCCTTTGCGAAACGTTATGTTAAGAATAGGGTGGAAAATGTAGCAATGTTTATTTACCTTATATCCTCCCAACCTTATATTCTCACAACCTCAAAACCTTATAACCTCAAAATATATGAAACGTTTATTTCCAATGTTGCTGCTTTTTGCAGCTTGTTCAGACAGTGATTCAAATTCAGAAGCAGGAGAAATCCCCGGAGCACCTTCTGCCTCAAAAATGTTGGTCGTTAATCAGGGATCATACTACGACGGTATTGATGGTTCGCTGACAAGCGTTGACCTCGAAACGGGTAGTTCGTTTACCGATGTATTTTCAACAAATAATGAAGGTGTAAGCCTTGGTGGGTCTCCACAGGCAGCAACGCTTGCTAATGGTAAAATTTATGTTCCCGTTTTCGAATCAAACGTGTTGTGGGTCATCAATGCTGCTACTCACAAAATAGAGAATATGCTTACGCTTTCCAATCCTAATGCGGTAGTGGCAGAACAGGGTAAGATTTTCGTAAGTCGTAATGATGGCTACATTAATTGTTACGATGAGCAATCGCTCGAACTTATCAAGAGCATAGAGGTAGGTCCTAATCCTTGCAATATGGCTGTGCAGGATGGTAAACTTTACGTAAGCATTTCGGATGGTTATAACTATCCTACGTATGAAAATGGTTTCCGCCTAGCAGAATTAAATATTGCAGATGTATCTTTGGCAGGATATATTGATGTAGAAATGAATCCTGGCCAATTGTGCGCAGCAAGTGATGGAAGTATTTACGCCGTTTGTCGTGGTGATTATGGAGCTATAAGTTCAAAAGTGTTGAAGGTAAATCCCTCAACAAAGCAATATACTTACGTTGCAGAAGGTTCATATATAGCATTGTCAAGCGATAAGCTTTATGTAGTGCACTCTCAGACGGATTGGACAAGCTATGTCACCACTAATTATTATAAGGCATACGACCTCACGACGGATAGTTTGATTACTGACAACTTCTTGTCAGACGCTGCGCTTCCTGCATTGCCCAATTCAATACAATGCAATGAAGATGATGAAATTTTCATCACCTCAAATGCAGCTCTCTATGATTATACCTCGCCTGGCTACGTTTATCATTATGCAGCCGATGGCAGCCATGTAGCTACCTACGATGCAGGCGTAGCCCCCTGTGGAGTTGTGTTCGTGAAATAAGGAAGACATAAAAGTGTAGGTAGTCTATTATATTACAATAATCTGCGTAAGTGTTATAAATTTTGATAACTTACGCAGATTATTTTATAAATTTCATTCTATGGAATCCAAACATTTGTTTGTTCTTGGAGAGGAAATAGTAGAATAGTGCAACGTGAGTTGACACTCGACGATTTGTTTAGGTAGGTATTTTAGAAGTTATGTTTAACCAGCAAAAACTTTAAAATATTCACAAAATATTCATTTATGCACATATTTCGAAAAATCACTGTCGTTTAGACTTTACAAAAACGATATATGTTTTGCTAATTATAAAATAGCAAATTCAGTAGTGAAATGTTAAAATTTTGGAGACCAGTGAAAAAGTCAAATTTGGTTTTCGTGCAAAAATGTATTATCTTTGTAGTACAAAGGGGAAAATCGCATGGTTTTCCCCTTTTTTCGGCTCAAAAATGCCAAAAACTACCTCAAAGCTCGTTTAAATTACCTCAAACATAGGAGAATTTACCTTTGATGTTGTTTTTCCGACCTCGCATGTCATTCAAAAATTAACCAATTTAGGGCTCAAAACACCTGATTTAGTCATTTAATTGTTAATAATTCTTAAAAATAAGCATTTTCTGATATTTATCATTTTTGACACCCAGCGTCAAAAATTTTAAATTTTAACAATTAATAATTATGCAGGTTTTATGCAATTATGTTTGGCAAGCAAAACATTAATTACTAAAGTACGATTTAATAAAGTTTTGAAACCATTTTTTTAAATTCTTGAAGATATTATGACGTTAGAAACCTTAATGACCTTATAGGCTTTAACGACTTTAGAAACCATCATAGCTATATATAATAATGAGTAACCAAAAATACCATCCGATTTTCTAAAACCCCGAATTTAGAGCTAAAATAGGCTATTTAAATAAGTATTGGAGTATTTAAAATTCAAAACAAATTAATTATTATTGATAAAAATCAAAATCGAAGTTTTTTCTTAACTTTTTTCACAGCATTCTCTTGTCAGTTTGTGTAAAGGTTGTAATTTTGCACTCGCTAACGGGAAATAACCCCGGTTAAGCAATCGCACATTGATAGATTTTCATAAACTTTTTAAGTAGAGAAGTACA
>JAZLDQ010000008.1:0-2216 GCA_045614785.1 Alloprevotella sp. | reverse complement strand
TCGTCGCAAGTGAAGCGAGCGCTCTTCAAGGGAATCCATCTGCCGTCAACGGTGCGTGCCCATTGGTTTTGGTAGTACGCCTTGCGGTTGATGTAGCCCATCACGGGGTTGAAGTTTTCGAGGAATGAGTGTGCGTTGGTGTACCAGGTAGAAGTCTGCGGACGACGCCATGATGCTACGAGCACCCACTCGTTTTCGTGATTGTCGTAGAAGTAAGCGGTGTAAATTGTAGTGTTTTGGTCGTCAGGGCGCACACCGATGAGGAAGCGGCAGCGTTCGCCAGCCTTCCAATCGTAGTGCATGTAGCTCTGACCGCCCGAACCTTCGTTGCCAAACTCGCCAACCTTTGTTCTGGGGCCCTTCTTCAGGAGCTGTACGCGCATGGATTCGGGAATTTCAGCAGGATTGTCGGTAGAGTAAGGACTCCACACTGAGAAGAGGATGCGGCGAGGGTGGGGGCTGTTGTTCTGCATGCCGAAGTAACCTTCGCCAAAGCCGCATGCCATGTAGTAACTGCTGGGGATGTCGCCCTCTTCGGGAACTACGACTTCGTTGTAGAACCACTCAATCTTTTCGCCCTTGGGGAAGGGATAGCCCAAGTGTACGGAAGGACCGCGACGTCCGAAGTGCGTGCTGAACTGTTCGTTCACACAAACAACGGGACCTACTTCGCCACTAACGAGCAGTGCTGAAACGCTACCAAACTTGTCGCCCTTGAGCAACTTTTTGCCGCGAATATCCACCTTGACATACTGCGCCTTCGTCACCTTGAAAGTGCCCACCTTGACGTTCGTAAGTTCGTCGCTGTTGAGCTTTACGGTCTTCTTTTTGCCCAAGAGAGAAACTTCGATTTGCGAATGTCCCTTAGCCTTAAGCGTGAGGTCAAACTTGCCAGCCTTTTCAGTTTTGAAGTAGAAACTGATGACGTCTTGCGTATTGTTCCAATTGCGGATAGCAGAACGATGTTCATCAATATGCGCCTTGCCTTCCGTAACGTAGGCATTGCCTGCCAGTGTTACAACGGTTTCGCTTTGTGCCACAACGGGGAGCGCAAGGAGCGAACTGAGGGCGATTGATAGAAAACTTAATAGTCTTTTTTTCATAATTGTTGAGGTTATGAGGTTATAAAGTTTTTAGAGTACAGAGCACGATTTTTAGAGTACAGAGAACAGAGAACAGAGTACAACTGCTTTGCGGAATGAAAACCAGCGTACAAGCAAGCGTTCGAGTCAAACCAACTCGTCTACTAAATAAGGTTATGAGGTTTTGAGGTCGCTTCGCTTTAAGGTTTTAAGGTGACCAATCCGGATGGTTTCTCCATTATTCGCTTACGCTCATCAGCTTCGCAGTTTCCTTTTTCCGCATGGCTATTTCTCCTTTCTCCTTTTTCCTTTCTCCTTTTCATCGCTCGTTTACTAATAAAGTACAGAGTACAACTGTCATTCGGAGTGTGTTTTAACGGGAACGATTTTTATTTCTCAAACCATTTTGTTGACTCGTACTCTGAAACTTGTTTTTCTTTACAACAAACTCCAAGCAACAGTGAGACCTGCCATCACGATGCTTACCATGCTCATCAATTTAATCAAGATGTTGAGTGAAGGACCAGATGTATCCTTGAAGGGGTCGCCCACGGTGTCGCCCACGATGGTTGCCTTGTGAGTGTCGCTACCCTTGCCGCCAAAGTTGCCTTCTTCTACAAACTTCTTGGCATTGTCCCACGCACCACCGGCATTAGCCATAAATACAGCGAGCACGAAGCCTGAACTGAGGCTACCGATGAGCAAACCGAGTACGCCCGATACGCCGAAGATGACGCCTGTCAGGATGGGCACTGCGATGGCTATGAGTGAGGGCACAACCATTTCCTTCTGAGCTGCGCGTGTAGAAATCATTACGCAGCGTTCGTAGTCGGGTTCAGCCTGGCCTGTGAGGATGCCCTTGATTTCGCGGAACTGACGGCGCACTTCTTCCACCATCTTAGCAGCCGCACGACCAACGGCGTTCATTGTCAAACCGCAGAAGAGGAACGACATCATTGCGCCGATGAACATACCTGCCAAAACCTTGGGGTTCATGAGTGTCACGTTGTAATACTGCATGAAGTCGGCAAACGAAGCCTGAGCCAATGCCACTTCGCGACCGTCGATGCTGAGCGTAGTAGTGCCGATGCGTTCGAGTCCGATGCGCACTTCTTCGATGTACGAAGCGAGGAG
>JAZLDQ010000007.1:0-11469 GCA_045614785.1 Alloprevotella sp. | reverse complement strand
GAGGAATATAAGTAACGTTTGTCTGATATTAAGAACTCTGATATTACGCCCTCGGCTATTATCAAGGCTACAGACGGCGCTACTTATCTCAACCTCATCAACGCACTCGACGAAATGCAGATTTGCTGTATTGGTAAGTACGTGATTGACAAGATTAACGAACATGACTTGGAAATGATCCAAAACGCTGTTCCTTACGAAAAGTAATAACATAAGCAAAGTTTAAAAAGCATGTCTAATATTGATTTAGCTTCCAAAGAATGGTGTGACCTCGTCTTTGAAGGTCGTAACCAAGGATACGGCGCTTATGCTATGCGTGCGAAGGCTTCAAAGCGTCGCCTCGTATCCGTAATCTACGTACTTCTCGGTATTGTCGCACTCGCAGTTATTATTGGTATCAAGACAGCGGTTACAGCTGCTATCGAAGCCAACCGCGACATGACTGCCGAAATGGAAACTTCTTTCGCAGAACTTAAGAAGGAAGAACCCAAGCAGTAAATCAAGCAGGAATACGAAAAGCCCGTTGTTCAGAAGGTTGCGGTTAAGGCGTCTATCGCCTTTACTGTGCCCGATATCGTGGATGAAGTTGACGAAACCAAGGCTCTTAAGAGCCAGCAGGAAGTAACTCGTTCGAACATCGCCATTGCTTCTCAGGACTACGTTGGTGATACTGAAGACGGTATCAACATCGACGACTTGAAGGACAATCAGATGGCAGGTGGTGACGAAGTTCCCCCCGCAGAAGACGAAATCCTCGAAAACATCGTAGAACAGAAGGCGCAGTTCCCCGGTGGTGAAAATGCACTCTTGAAGTTCGTTGCAGACAACCTCAAGTATCCCAGCATCGCCCTCGAACAGGAACTCCAGGGTATCGTAATCGTACGCTTCGTGGTAGAAAAGGACGGTTCAGTTGGCGAAGTAACAGTTCGCAAGAGCCTTTCTGAAGAATGCGACGCTGCAGCAATCAAGGTTGTTAAGCAGTTGCCTAAGTTCATCCCCGCGAAGTCTCAGGGTAACCCCGTACGTGTATGGTACACACTTCCTATCCGTTTCCGCATTGCATAATCGAAAAATTGCGTAGGATATATTTCCTTGCAAAAACGATAAATTAATTAAGTTGGCACACTACACGATTGCAGTGTGCCAACTTTTTTGTATTTTTGCTGCAGTATTAACAACTAACAACGCAAATATCATGAGAAAAGAATTTTTCACAAAATTCATAACAACAGTAATTGCTGTTATCTTTGGAGGGTTCATCACCGGCTGCGAAAATAAAAAGCCGGGCGCATGGATGCAAGAAAACCTCGTGAAAGTCGCGATTGACGAAACTTTCAGCACGATTATGACTGAAGAAGTTGAACAATTCGGCTTGCTCCATCCCGAAGCCAACATGCAGCCCTACTACGTAACTGAAGACTCTGCCATACACATGCTCATCGACGACAGCGTAAGATGCTGCATTGCTACGCGCAAACTCACCGACTTCGAACGCGAAATCATCAAGCGCAAAACAGGCAATGCCCTCCATAGCCTCATTGCTTACGACGGTATCGCATTGGTTACGAACAAACAAAATCCCGACTCACTCATCACCGTCGATGAACTCAAAAAAATCGTCAGTGGCGAAATTACCCATTGGAACCAACTCGAACGCGGCACGCAAAAAGGCGAAATCAAAGTTGTCTTCGACAATTCGCGCTCAAGCACCGTGCGCTATATGACCGACTCACTTTGCTTCAGTAAAAAACTCAGCGGAAATCTCTACGCACAAGGTTCCAATCTTGCAGCTATTGATGCAGCGCGCTCTGATGCAAACGTTATTGCCGTTGTTGGCGTCGACTGGCTTCGCAAGGACAGCATTCTCTCCACATTCCGCAACCTCGATGTGCAGGTAATGATGGTCAGTCGCAAAGGTGGCAAAGAAGCCAACTATTTCCGCCCCTACCAATATTACATTGCCACAGGCGACTATCCTCTTGTACGCTCGCTTTATGCAATTACTACCGACCCGCGTCGCCGTTCTGCTGTAAAAAGTTTCTACTATTTCCTCAAAGACACTAAGGGACAAACCATCATTTGCAATGGCTCGCAACTTCTGCCCAGCGCACAAGTACAAGTAAAGGACGTTAGCGTGCAAAACTAACTACTCTACCTTTCAAAATAAGTTGATAATACAATAATTAACTTTTTGCAAGCAACATTTAAGCATAAGTTTTTTTATAGTCTGCATAAGTTTTCGTAATTTTGCACTCGATTTAGAAAAATTGTGCGAACACACTATCGATAACAACAAAATCTATAATAATAATGAAGAAATTCTATTCTATTTTCGCTGCGGCACTTATGGCTTTCGCAAGTGCTATGCCTGTTTCAGCTCAGGTAGCTGAAGCCAACGAAGATTTGGAAGGTGAAGTTGCTGCCAACTTCAAAGGTTTGAACTATGATGTTCCTGCGCTCGATGCAGAACTTCAAGCTAAGTGCGACGAGATGATGGGCATGATGCTCACCGACCCCGGCAAGGCTAACAAAGAATTCATGAAGATTATTCGCAAGAACCGCACTAAAGCTGACGTTCTTGTTGCTATGGGTCACTACTTTGTGATGAGCAGCAAGCCTGGTCTCAGCTACTTCCCCTTCGCTAACCAGTGCCAGCGCCAGGCTTACGAAATCGCACCTACTGACATCAGCGTACTCATGTTCTGCGCAGAAACAGCCATGTTGAGCCGCAACTATGGTGTTGCAGGTACAAAGTTCGACGAAATCCTCACACTCGACTCTACAAACATCGAAGCTTACAAGCAGTCAGCTCGCGTGTATAAGTCTATCAACCCCTACTCTGCAATTGAAAAGCTCAAGAAGCTCAAGCAGTTCGATGCTACATACTACCTTGCAGACAAGGAATTGGGCGACATCTACTACACTCAGAACGAATTTAAGAACGCAGTTGAAGCTTACAAGGCTTACTACAAGGCTGTTCCCAAGACTGCTGAAAACCTCGAAATCCGCGCATGTATCCGCTACTGTCTTTCGCTCTTCGCTGTCCAGAACTACCTCGACTGCCAGGACGTAGCTAACGCTGCACTCGCATTCGCTGCCGACAACAAGGCACTCAAGGGCTATAAGTTCTTCTGCGAAGTTGAAAACTACGAACTCGACAAGGCTGCAGAATCTATCAAGTACATCAGCGAAAAGCAGTATGCTGACAGCATGTACACATACCTTGACTACCTCTACGCTGCAAAGTATGAAACAGAAAAGGACAACAAGGAAGCTGCTATCGACTACTACGTAAAGGCTGTTTCTCTCGACTCTACAAAGGCTCCTGGTTTCAAGAACTTGGCAGACTTGCTCCGTCAGTCACGCCGCGCTGAAGAAGCTATCCCCTACTACAAGAAGTACCTCGAACTCGTTGGTAAGAAGAAGACACTCGGCGACGATCTCGGTTTGGCTAACCTCTACCTCGCTGCCAGCAACAAGGACAGCATTGCAGAAGATGCTAAGATGGCATTCAAGCAGGATGCTGACAAAATTTACGAAGGTATCATCGCTGAAATGAACGACCCCGAAAACGCAGGCAACTACAAGCCCGAAGTGCTCTACATTCCTTACTTCTACCGCGCACGTTTGTGGATCACCAACCCCCAGGCGCCCGAAGAACTTCCCCGCGAATACTACACTAAGGCATTCGAACTCATCGGCGACAACGACAACCTTAAGAACCAGAAGATTCAGTGTGCTCAGTACCTCATGCTCTATCACTTGAAGTACTGCCAGTTCAAGGAAGCTGAAGGCATGACTTTCACTGACGAAGAAAAGAAGGCACACGACGAAGAATGTAAGAAGTACTGCGAAGAAATCCTCATGCTCAACCCCGAACACAAGGTTGCTCTTCAGGTAATCGAACTCCTCTAAGAACATAAGGTCACGCGTTCTTTACGAAACACGACCGACAAACATAAAGCAGGAATTGCTAAGCGAACACCCTCGCCAAGCAATTCCTGCTTTATGTTTGTGCAAAAAATAATTCAATATGCTTCACACTTTACAATCCTAGACTTCATGAAAGTAATCTACTGCAGAGTTCCTCTATACTTCATACTGCTGAAGAAAATAATAATATCAATTAATATAGAAAATAAATACCAAAATCTCGGTCTGCAATTTGACCTTTTGAACTTTTAAACTACACATACTTGTTTACAGCCAGCCAAACGAGCTATACACCTCCTTTTTAGTTTGAATAAATTTTAACAGATAGTAATAATACATAATTCTTTGTATAAGCTCCGTTGCAAAAAAAAATATTAAATTTACATTCTGTTTAGAATATTAACACTACTAAGTAAGCGATGAAACCAAAGGTAAGCTCCATTAATAAACTGTTAGGTATGCAATTGGTTGTACCAGATTATCAACGTCCGTATAAATGGACTCATAAAAATATAACAGATCTAATTCTCGATACTCAGAAAAGCATTGAAGAAAGTCGAAAATACACGAACTTCAAATATCGTGTAGGTACAGTTATACTTCATAAAAACAAAAAAAATGAGTATGAAATTGTTGATGGACAACAGCGCATACTTTCATTCCTCTTATTGAAATTATATCTTGAACCTGAATTTAAGTGTAATTTGTTGAAAATAAATTTTTTGAATAAAATTACGCAAAAAAATCTACATGACAACTACACAATTATTAGAGAGTGGTTTTCTTCTGTTGATTATACAGAGAAGGCCATTTTTAACAATGCTCTAGAACACATTCTAGAAGTTGTAGTGATTACAGTAGACAAGATAGACGAAGCATTCCAATTATTTGATTCTCAAAACACACGTGGTCGCGCGCTATATCCGCATGATTTGCTTAAAGCTTATCATCTTAGAGAAATTCACGATAAGTATGAAATGCAGAATGCCGTAGTAAAATGGGAATCAAAAGATCCAAAGGCTATCAGAGAGTTGTTCGACCTATACCTTTTCCCTATATGGAATTGGGCTAAATGTCTAAAGTGTGGCAATTTTACTTCTGCTGATATAGACATCTATAAAGGAATTGAAGAGAAATATGGGTACACTTACGCGCGCAGAGCCAACAAAGCCATGCCTTACTTCCTACTCACAGAGCCATTTATTTCAGGAAGTGACTTTTTTGAAATGGTTGATCATTATATGCAGCTGCTACATAATATAAAAGAAGAAATTGTAACGAATCCAGCTTTTCATGATATCAAACTGATTATTACAAACGGAAAAGATGTGTATTCAGCAGAAGAATTAGATAAGTCTTTCAAATCGTCATCAATTGGACTTAACCATGCACGAAATCTCTTTTTCTGCGCCTTGCTTTGCTATTACGACCGTTTTCACAACTTTGATGTCATGGCCGTGAAAAAACTATTTACTTGGGCTATGATGATTAGGATTGATATGCAGCATTTAGGTTTTGATACTATTAATAGATACGCCATAGGTGTAGAAGATGACAAATACAGTAATACAAAACCTATAATATCCATGATAACTTATGCGCGTAGGCACACAGAAATTTCAGGAATGAGACTTGACATGAGAGATGATGACAAAGCAGCCAACGAAAATTGGAACAATTTATATAAACAACTTCGTCAACTTAATGGATACAATTAATATGGTAGAAGAATTAAAAATATTGGATGAGGTAACAATATTCGATACAAAAACTCACTATGTTATTCCACGCTATCAGCGAGCCTATGCGTGGGAAGACAAAGAGATAGTGCAATTAATTGATGATATTAACGATATTGATTCATCCGAGAACTACTATATTGGTTCACTTGTTGTTTCCAAAGTACAAGGCACCCCCGAAACGTATGAGGTTGTGGATGGACAGCAACGTCTTACAACACTTTTTCTTTTGTTACAATACCTCGTATCAGAAGGAGTGTTGAAAGGAGGATTAGGACAGACACTCTCTTTTGATTGTCGTTCTAAATCTAAATATACCCTTTCTAATATCCAACAAATACTAGCCGCCCAAAAGCCTTCTGCCGATTATGATGAAAATATAGATCAGTCTATCCTTAATGGCATAAAAGCAATCCGTCAAAAGTTTACGAGTGACAAAGGATTAAACAAGGATGAATTTGTTTCACGTTTACAGCATGTGATACTCTATAGAATAGAAGTGCCAAAACATACAGACTTAAACCGTTATTTTGAGATAATGAACACCCGTGGAGAGCAATTGGAACAGCATGATATCCTTAAAGCTAGGCTCATGAGATTTCTTAACACTAAGAAGGAACAAGAACTATTTTCACGGATATGGAATGCTTGTAGCGATATGACAGGCTATGTTCAAATGCACTTCTCACGAACAGAAAGAGAAAACATTTTCGGTGGGGCGTGGAATGGCTGGCCTGCTAATGAATGGAGTGAATATAGCGACTGTTTTGAGATTACAGAATATTCGGAGAACAATGCAAGCATAAGTGAAATCATTAAGCCAAAATTCAGAGTTGACAATGTGGATGGTATACTTGACGATGATACCCATATACGTTTTGAAAGCATCCTTGAATTCCCGAACTTCTTACTTCATACACTCAGGATTTTTGTGACTTTATACAATGTTTCGTTGGAAAAAGATTTGGGCGACTTACTTGATGACAAGAAATTGATTGCTGACTTTGAAAACGTGCTTAAGCATGGGGCTATAAATGGCAAGCCTATCATTGAAAACAGAGAAAACTTTACAAAAATGTTCATTATTCATCTGCTACAAACACGTTATCTATTCGATATGTTTATTATCAAGCGTGAATTTACAGGTGAAGACAAAGAGGGCGAATGGAGTCTTAAGGAATTGCACACATCTGGGCAGGCATCTAAAAAGAAAGCATATTATTCAAATACAAAGTTGAAGTATGAAAAAGAATGGGAAACGACATATGCTCCACGCAATAAAGAATGTTTAATGATTCAGTCTGCGCTTCGAGTATCATATACGTCCCCAAAAGTTATGCACTGGATAACCGAGCTTGTTCTATGGCTGTTTAAGAATGATGAAGTAGCCCTATTAACAAACGAGGCTGAATACATAGCGGCACTGGCAACCAAGGGGAATTTCTTGGATGGAGAGGACTACAAACTAGGTGTAACGACTCCTCACATCGTGTTCAACTTTTTGGATTACTTGTTATGGAAGAATAATAAAAACAAATACAGCGATTTTGAATTTGAATTCCGCAACTCTGTTGAACACTGGTACCCACAAAATCCATCAGATGGTTCTTTTGACTCATGGGATTACAAAGATACATTTGGAAATCTGTGTATTATTTCTCGAAGTGTAAATTCAAAGTTTTCAAACCTCTCACCGGAATCAAAGATGAAATCGTATGGCAAAATGGTCGAAAAAGGGAGTTTAAAACTTCGTCTTATGGGAGAGATTATACAACAAAATTCGAACGATGATTGGGTTGAAAACTGTTGCAGAAAACACGAAGAGGAAATGATTTCTATTTTGGAAGATGCTTGTAGAGAGATTGTGTAAAAAGTGACCTGTTACTTACTTAGGGATATTCAGTAAATTCCAACATAATATCGTAATTTTGTAGGCACATGATGGTTCATCCCATCCACAGAAACATCCAAACACTCATATTTATATACGTATGAAAAAAAGATTTTACTTATTAGCCTTCCTCGCTATCTTCCCCACATTACTATTCACGGCATGTGCACAACAGGAAAAATTTGTTTCTCAACGACCTGCTCCCGAAAGCCGACTCTTTGCCTCAGCAGCTATTGATAATAAAATAGCTGAAGTAGTTCAACTTTTAACGAACCCACGACTCGCATGGATGTTCGAGAACTGTATGCCCAACACGCTCGACACTACGGTTCACCCCAATGGTGAGGGCGACACCTTTATCTACACTGGCGACATCCATGCCATGTGGCTTCGCGACTCGGGCGCACAGGTGTGGCCCTATGTGCAGTTTATTAATGACGACGAAGCACTTCGCAAGATGATTGCAGGCGTTATTCTCCGCCAGTTCCGCTGCATTATGCTTGACCCTTATGCTAACGCATTTTATAAAGAACCCGACAAACGTGGTTACTGGGCAACCGACAACACAGACATGAAGCCCGGCGTACACGAGCGCAAGTGGGAAATCGACTCTCACTGCTACCCCATCCGCCTTGCCTACGAATACTGGAAGGTTTCGGGCGATACATCCATTTTTGCAGAAGAATGGTTGGCTTCAATAGAGCTCACACTGAAAACTTTTGTGGAGCAGCAGCGCAAGAATGGTGTAGGCCCATACACGTTCCTTCGCGTTACGGACCGCACGTTCGACACACTGAGCAACCGCGGCAATGGTTCTCCCGTCAACCCCGTTGGTCTTATCGTGTCTTCATTCCGCCCGTCCGACGATGCGACAACATTCCAGTTCCTTATTCCCTCGAACTTCTTTGCTGTAACATCGCTACGCAAGGCTGCTGAAATCCTTACTGTCGTAAACAACCGCAAGGACTTGGCAAAACAATGCACCGACCTTGCCGACGAAGTAGAAGCTGCGCTTAAAGAACATGCCACCTACGACCACCCCATCTATGGCAAAATCTATGCCTATGAGGTCGATGGCTTTGGCAACCACATGCTCATGGACGATGCCAACGTGCCAAGCCTCCTCGCGATGCCCTACCTTGGCGACATCAGCCTCAACGACGAAGTGTATCAAAACACACGCCGCTTCGTGTGGAGCCAGCACAACCCCTACTTCTTCAAAGGCACAAAAGGCGAAGGCATTGGTGGACCTCACGTAGGCTACGACATGGCATGGCCCATGAGCATCATGATGAAGGCCTTCACCAGCCAGGACGATGCCGAAATCAAGGCTTGCATCGAAATGTTGATGCAGACGGATGCCGACACTGGCTTTATGCACGAATCGTTCGACGTGAATAATCCTGCCAACTTTACACGCGAGTGGTTTGCATGGCAGAATGGTTTGTTTGGCGAACTTATTCTGAAACTCATTGCAGACGGAAAGTTGGATCTACTCAATAGCATCAAGTGAGGTTATAAAGTTATAAGGTTTTAAGGTTATAAGGTTGTAAGGTTATAAGGTTGTAAGGTTTTAAGGTTGTGAGATTGTAAGGTTGTGAGGTTGTAAGGTTGTGAGGTTGTAAGAACCATGCGGACTGAATAATAACAAAACCTTACCCCTTCTTCACCTCACGCCTAATACACTAATTTCATCAACATAAGCTACTATGAATATCTCCAAATCCATAGCATCACTCCTCATAGCATGCATGGCTATCCCCTCAGCCGCGCAAAAGGTCGTTACGCATAAAGAAGCCAAGGACCCCGTCCCCGTAAGCCAGCGCAGCCTTGAAGCGTGGGAAGAAGTCAAACAAATCGAAGCACAATGGGTCACTACCGACTCGCTCTATTCGCGCAGCGAGGTACCATTGCCTTCAAACACGAGCGTCCAGAAAGTCGCAGGCTGGAAGGGCGAGCGCGTAGCAGCTCAATTCCTGCTTTGGACAGGCAAAAACGCTAATAACGTAACCTGCAAGGTGAAAGATTTCACTTCCCCTACTGGCAAATTAAGTTCTGAAATCGCCACCACGCACTTCGTTCGCTACACGCTTGCCGACCGTGGCGGTTACGACTGCCGATGCGAACGTGGCCCTCAGCACGAGTCGATACTCGTGCCCGACATGCTCGACACGCTTGACGTGTTCAACATCGAAGCCAAGAGCGTACGCCCTGTATGGGTGAGCATCCAAATTCCGCAAGATGCGACGCCTGGTATATACACTACAGAAATCACCGTAAAGACCAAAGGTGCTGGAAAAGTAACGCTTCCGCTCCAGCTTGAGGTCATCAACCAAACCCTTCCTCACTATTCAGAGTGGACCTACCACCTCGACCTTTGGCAACACCCAGCTGCCGTGGCTCGCATACAGAATCTCGACCTTTGGAGCGACGAACACTTTGAGGCCATCAAGAAGCAGATGCTCCCGCTAGCAAAAGCTGGACAAAAGGTAATCACCACCACGCTCAACCGCGACCCTTGGGGTTATCAGACTTTTGATGACTACGAGGATATGATTATCTGGAAAAAACGCAAGGACGACACATGGGCCTTCGACTACACCGCTTTCGACCGCTACGTTGAAACGATGATGAGCATTGGCATCAAAAAGCAAATCAACTGTTACTCCATGCTCCCGTGGAACAACCGCCTCAATTGGTACGAAGAAAAGAGCAATACCTTCAAGGTGAAATCTATCAACCCCGGCAGTAAGGAATACGAAGAAATGTGGAGTGCCTTCCTAAAAGATTTTGTAGCTCACCTCAAGCAAAAAGGTTGGGACAAAATCACAAATATTGCTACTGATGAACGCTCCCCTAAGGACATGGAAGTTGTTGTAGGTTTACTCAACAAATATGCCCCCGAATTAGGTTTCGCCATGGCCGACAATCACGCATCCTATCGCCGCATACCCAACGTTAGGGACTGCTGCGTGGCACAACGTCAGCTCCACCTCACACAGGAAGAAATCAACGAACGCCGAGCTAAAGGTTACGTAACAACTTTCTACGTATGCTGTAGCACCTTCTTCCCCAATAGCTTTACGTATTCACAACCTTGGGAGTCGGAACTACTAAGTTGGCATGCTATTTCTAAGGATTACGACGGTCAGCTCCGCTGGGCTTACAATTCCTGGCCTCATCGCCCCGAGTACGACTCACGTTTCCGCTCATGGGGGTCGGGCGATACATTCCAGGTGTATCCCTATGGTCGCTCTACTATGCGCTTCGAACGCCTTGTTGATGGCATCGAAGCCTTTGAGAAGGTTAAGATTCTTCGCAAGAAATATGCCAACCAACCCGAAGCTCTTAAGCCACTCGAAGACTTACTCAACGAAATGGCAGGCCTAAAGCTCACTGACACTTCACTCCCCTGGCACGGCATGATGCAAGAGGCCACCACATTACTCAACGATATCTCTAAGAAATTAGCAAAATAATTTGGTGCACGGATTCTTTTGTCAAAATATTTCGCAGTATTACTCTTCTGATTGGGGCTTTTATGTTCAAAAAGTAAAAATCTTTTTGTTGCGACAAAATATTGACCTTGAGATGATGAGATGGCTGATAGTTTGAGCGGAATGGAGTGAAACAACAACCAAATCGGAGGTACGAAAAACGACCTTTGATGTAAAAATTCCTACCTCAAAGGTAGTTTTTCTTACCTTTGAGGTAGTTTTTGCTTTTTTTCGGACAAAAAATAGGGGAGACCGCTTGGCCTCCCCCTTTGTACTACAAAGATACAACAAAATTGAGCGAAATCCAAATCGCGTTTTTCGGAGTTATCCACAGGTACGAGTAGTAAACCCTTTATTTTGTAATTAAAGTGCTCCGAAATGCCAACTTTTGTGCTAAGAAGGAAGATCT
>JAZLDQ010000006.1:0-3745 GCA_045614785.1 Alloprevotella sp. | reverse complement strand
AGTTGACGAGAAACCATCCGGATGGCAGTTGTACTCTGTACTCTGTTATCTGTACTCTATAAACGCTCTGTACTCTATAAAAATCCCGTTGCTCTTTATTCTGCTTTACGAACGTGCATTTTTTTCAAAAAAGTTATTTTTCGTCTGAAATTGGAGATTTTGAGAGCAAGATTGGGGGTAAAAATTATGAAATACGACATCGGAAAAACGACATCAAAGATCGTTCCTCCGATGTTTGAAGAAATTTTAACGACCTTTGAGGTCTTTTTTGCCATTTTTGAGCCAAAAAAAGGAGGAAACTGCGTAGCTTCCTCCTGGTATTGCAAAGATAATACATTTTCGGTCGAAATCCAAATCGGGTTTAATTGCTTTTTAAACAGCTTTTGTCTACTTTACTGTCACAAGTTCTTACTTATTTTACCCTTTCATAAATTATGCTTCACAACGGAGCAGGATGTTTTTTATTGCACGATAAACAATGTCGCGCGCGCCAGCATTCGAGCTAATGTAGCGCCCTGCCGCTGTGCCCGACGATCGAAGCAATTCTTCATAAGTAAGGAGTTTTGTGAGAATCTTATTAAATTCCTGCGCATCCTTAATCTCAAAAGCTCCTTCGCAAGCCTTGAGGTCCTGTGCTTCCTTAAATCGCTGGTTGTTAGGACCAAAGAGCACGGGGCAACCATAGACTGCCGCCTCGGGCACATTGTGAATACCAACGCCGAAACCTCCACCGATGTAAGCCACCGTAGCATAGCGATAGATGCTTGAGAGCAAGCCGTAGCAATCAATAATGAGGCAGTCGGCCTGAGCAGCCGCCTCGGGCGTAGCTTGCGAATAGCGCAAAGCGGGGCGCTTAAGTTTTGCCGTGATTTCTGCAATGTGGCTATCATTGACCACGTGGGGGGCAATGACGAGTTTAAGATTCTTCTGTTCGTTGAAGTAGGGGATGAAGATGTCCTCATCGGGCGCCCACGAGGAGCCAGCTATCAGCACCTTTGAACCCTTGGCAAAAGCCTCAACGATGGGCAACTCCTTAGCCTGCTTGCGGATGTCGAGCACGCGGTCGAAGCGTGTGTCGCCCGTGAGCGTTGCATTGCTGACTCCGATTGACTTCAAGAGCTCTATAGACTCTTGGTTTTGCACAAAGAAGTGAGTGATGCGGCGCAAGCAACGTGCATATCCCTTGCCATACCAACGGAAGAAGACCTGCCCGGGACGGAATATACTCGACACGCTATAGATGGGGATGTCTCGCTTGTAGAGTTCGTGGATGTAATTGCGCCAGAACTCGTACTTAATGAGGAATACCATCTTGACGGGCGCAAGTTTAAGGAATCGGCGCACGTTGAGGGGCGTGTCGAAGGGAAGGTAGCACACGATGTCGGCACCGTCGTAGTTCTTACGCACTTCGTAGCCCGAGGGCGAGAAGAATGTGAGCAAAATCTTGTACTCCGGATGTTCGCAGCGGATGCGCTCAATCAAGGGGCGCCCTTGTTCGAACTCTCCCAACGATGCGGCATGAACCCAAACGTAGTCCTGGTTCGTGTCGAATTCCTCGCGCAACTTCTTAAAGGCAGCACGCTGCCCTTTCACCATGGTGCGCACCTTTTTATTAAACAGCGCCGCAATGTTGGCAGCGATGGCATAAAGGTAAATGATGACTGAATACATAAGCAAACCGACTCGCCGCGGCTGAGCGCTGCGGACGTCGTACTTAGGAGTTAATGTATAGCAGGCTTACGGGGCTTTGGCTGACGAAACAACGTCCGCGGCCCACGGTCTGGAGTTTTTAATAAATGAGTGTGTCGCTATGGTTAGGGCAAAACTTCAATCGCCTTTGCCAGGCGGCGGAGTGTTTCTTCCTTGCCAAGGAAGGCTGAGAGTTCGTGCATATCAGGACCCTTACCTTCGCCAACAAGCGCTACGCGCCATGCATTCCAGGGCTTTGCACCTGATTCTTCCACCCACTTATCGACAGCTGCGCGCATGGGTTCGATGCTGAAGTCGGCGAGCGATTCAAGAATCGTGTAGAGTTGCTTCATTTCGTCCTTCGAATTTTCCTTCCAGTTCTTACGTACGAACTTGTCTTCAAGGTCGAACTGCTGGGGCGCGCGGAAGAAGAAGTCGCAGAGAGGCCAGAGTTCCTTGATGAAGTTAATTTTCTTCATCTTCATCATGCCTACCACCTGTGCCACACGTTCAAGGGGCTGCTCAATGCCATTTTCGCGAAGGATAGCGTCGAGCGTAGGAGCAAGCGCGAGGTCGTCGGTCTTCTGCATATACTCGCGATTGAACCACTGACCCTTTACGTAGTCGAACTTCGCACCGCTCTTAGAACACTTGGCAAGGTCGAAGAGGCGCACCATGTCGTCGAGCGAAAGAATTTCCTGGTCGTCGCCGGGATTCCAGCCGAGGAGAGCGAGGAAATTGACAACAGCTTCGGGGAGGTAACCACTTTCGCGATAACCAGAGCTGATTTCGCCCGTAGGAGCATGCCATTCCAAGGGGAATACGGGGAAGCCGAGGCGGTCGCCATCGCGCTTAGAGAGTTTACCCTTTCCGTCGGGCTTGAGCAGGAGGGGAAGGTGAGCAAATTCGGGCATAGTATCCTCCCAACCGAAAGCCTTGTAGAGCAACACATGGAGGGGAGCCGAGGGAAGCCATTCTTCGCCACGGATGACGTGAGAGATGAGCATCAAGTGGTCGTCCACAATGTTTGCAAGGTGGTATGTAGGGAGTTGGTCAGCACTCTTATAGAGCACCTTGTCGTCGAGGATAGAAGAGTTGATGACTACACGGCCACGGATAAGGTCGTTCACAACTACATCTTCGCCAGGCTCAATCTTAAAGCGCACAACATACTGCTCGCCAGCTGCTATGAGCGCATCCACCTCTTCCTTAGAGAGTGTGAGCGAGTTGCGCATTTCGAGGCGCGTCTTTGCATCGTACTGGAAGTTCTCCACCGATTCGCGCTTAGCGTTGAGTTCTTCGGGGGTGTCGAAAGCAATGTAAGCCTTACCTTCGCTGAGAAGCTGGTCAACGTACTTCTTATAAATATCGCGGCGTTCTGACTGGCGATAGGGGCCATAGTTACCACCATAGCTCACGCCTTCGTCGAACTTAAGGCCGAGCCACTCAAAAGCCTCAATGATGTATTCTTCAGCACCAGGCACAAAGCGGCTGCTGTCGGTATCTTCAATACGGAATACAAACTCACCACCATGCTGCTTGGCAAACAAATAATTATAGAGAGCAGTGCGCACACCGCCAATATGCAAGGGACCCGTAGGCGACGGCGCAAAGCGCACACGAACTTTTCTTTCAGACATATGTAAAATAGATTTGAATTTTAATAAATTTTAACCATGCAAAATTAAGGAATTTTATAAATTCCGCCAAACAAAATAAATGTTTAGTGAGTGCACCCTTATATTATAGATAAGCAAACAAACTTGGAAAAGAAAAAATATAGATTTCAACCATGATTTTCAACAAGAAAATCGTAACTTTGTAGCGAGGAATAAAGCGTACTCTTGTCAAGAGCGTTAAAGCTATTGATTACTGCTACGCAAATACAGAATATTTAAACCTATTTTATTAATAAAAACATGGCATTCTTAACAGACGAAAAGCTCGTAATCGTTGGTGCAGCTGGTATGATCGGCTCCAACATGGTTCAGTCAGCCCTCATGATGGGCCTCACTTCTAACATCTGCCTCTTCGACGTATTCTCACCCGAAGGCGT
>JAZLDQ010000005.1:0-8596 GCA_045614785.1 Alloprevotella sp. | reverse complement strand
CGGAGGTTTTCGAGAAGGAGAACTTCACCGGGCTGGAGTGCAGCAGCAGCGTCCTGAGCCTTAGCGCAGTCAGCAGCAAACTGAACCTTTACACCGAGCTTTT
The DNA here is from genome assembly GCA_045614785.1 of Alloprevotella sp. Classification (GTDB taxonomy): domain Bacteria; phylum Bacteroidota; class Bacteroidia; order Bacteroidales; family Bacteroidaceae; genus Alloprevotella. The sequence continues at coordinate 8,493 of JAZLDQ010000005.1, read as the reverse complement.
CAGATACAGCGTCAACGATCTGAGAAAGAGAGAACTTTGCGTTCACCTTACCCTTGGGCTTGCCCATGTGGCTCATGATGATGAGTGAACCACCGTCAGCGAGAACCTTCTTCAATGTGGGAAGCGCACCGCGGATACGAGTATCGTCAGTGATGTTACCGTTTTCGTCGAGGGGTACGTTGAAGTCTACACGTACAATCACCTTCTTACCTTTGAAATCACAAGTGTCGATTGTCATAATGTTTATTGAATTAAAAAGTTTTAATGATTGATTCAATGATGGATGGGCAGCGCCCGTTGCAAACGACTTTACAAACGTTTGCGCAGCGAAGTTACTGAATATTTTTTAGATACGCAAAAGTTAATTCGTTTTTTAGAGGTATGAGGAATATATCTGAGTTCAACGAAACTATTTTTTGCTGTGCGATGGATAAAAATGCGTGGCGCACTTAGCGCTTTGCACAAAAAAACGTAACTTTGAACACCAAAAATATTAACTACGACTATGATTCTACTAAGTTCTCATCTGCCGCAATGGCTCACAACATGGGATTTCCAATCAGACAATATGCCAATAGAGCAGCGCATACTATTGATAACTCTTATCTTGCTGGTGTCGTTTGGATTAGACCTATTGTGTAAACGTATACTGACACCCTTTGTGCAGAAAATAACGGCAAGGACACAAACCAAGTGGGACGACCATCTGCTGAACGATGACGTACTCTCGAATGCCTGCCATCTGATTCCGCCCATCGCCATCTATGCAATGCTTGCAGCGTTCTTCTCCCGTGAGCTGTTTATGATGGACTTCGTCTTCAAAATCTGCTGGATTTACATTGTCGTGGCATCTATCCGCCTCATCTTTGCCGTTCTGAATTCGGTGTATTCTGTGTCGAACGAGCATCAGGATTACAAGCATCGTTCGCTCAAGGGATTTTATCAGATGCTGAAGATTGTGGTGGTTTGCGTGGGTGTGATTATCATCATCAGCGAAATCATTGGTAAGAGTCCTGTGGTGATTCTTACGGGGCTTGGTGCAGGGACAGCAATCCTGATGCTCGTGTTTCAAGACTCCATCAAGGGGCTTGTGGCAGGCATTCAACTCACTGCTAACGATATGCTTCGTCCTGGAGATTGGATAACAGTTCCGAAATATGGTGCTGACGGTGATGTGATGGAGGTAACACTGACTACAGTGAAGGTACGCAACTGGGACAAAACCATTACCACCGTTCCGCCTTATGCTCTGGTTAACGATTCGTTTCAGAACTGGCGCGGTATGTTTGAAATAGGCGGTCGTCGTGTGAAGCGTTCGGTGAATATCGACATGAATAGCGTGCGTTTCCTTACACAGCAAGAGTGGGAGCAGTTTTCAAAAGAACCCTGGATGGAAGGATACGAGCGCACTGGAAGTGAGGAAGTAAACCTCTCGCTCTATCGTCAGTACATTACTTACTATCTGAAGCATCATCCCAAGGTGCACCAGGAAATGCTTATCCTCGTGCGTCAGCTCCAACCTACGGCACAGGGGATGCCTATCGAACTCTATTTCTTCTCAGCCAATACCGCTTGGGTGAAGTATGAAGAATTGCAAGCCGAAGTCTTCGACCACGTTCTTGCCGTTACACACCGCTTCGGCCTTACTGTCTTCCAAAGTCCTTCAGGACTGGATTTGCAGCGTTGTAAATGATATTAATCATATTGACAGTCCTTAATGCCTGCAATATGCAAAGCTTTTTAATAAAACATATTTTTTATGAAACCTCATAATATGAATGCGATGCTCAAAAAAGCAACTAGTCGTGCTGTACCTGTTGCTGTAATCTTTACCATTGTGCGTTTTGTTTCTCCAATCTTGTTTGCAAGTTTTGAGAAGTTGCCTGTATGGGTTACTTTGACAGAAGGGTTTGCTTTTTTTATAATTCTAACGGTGTGCTATTATTTCTATGATTTGTGGAAGAAGGGTAAGTAGTGTAGGAATTGTTTCACCTCTACAGATGCTAATTTAGTGGTTCTACGTTTTCCTGTGGGGAATCGTTAAATTCAGAATGACGATTATTATTATGCATGCCTAATAATATACATTCTTGGAGATATAAATGTGTAGTTTTTAATGTCACAACTTACAGCGAAACAATTAGAGGATAAGTTGCGCTTTGCAGGTGAGATGATACCCTCAATGAAGCGTCGTTGCGAAGGTCATGATTATGAAGCGCGCCAGATGTATCTTATCACCATTACGGTGGAGGGGCGTCGTCCTTTGTTGGGGTGCGTTGTCGGTAATCCTGAGGTGGAGAAAGGTGCACTTGACGAGCCGCGCATTGAACTTTCACCGCTCGGAAAGGAAGTCGAGCATGAGTGGATGGCAATTCCTTTGTATCACCCCGAAGTGAAAGTGCTTGCCCTACAAATCATGCCCGACCATCTGCACAGCATCCTCTTTGTCAAAGAGCGCATGCCCCAGCATTTAGGGCACATCATCAAGGGCTTTAAAGCAAGCACAAACAAAGCTTACCGCAGGCTCATCGCCCCTCGAGTAACCTCCCATCTTGTATGTTGCGACGCCGTCGCAACTAACGAAACCGTGCCCTCCCTGCACCCTCATCCCGACCGCAAGCACGGCCTCCTCTGGAGCATTGGCTATACCGACGGCCTCCTTGGCCGCCAGGGGCAACTTGATAACTGGTTCATCTACCTTCGCGATAACCCTCGCCGCCTACTCATGAAGCGCCTTCATCCCGAATTTTTCCGCGTGCAGCGCAACGTAAAGGTAGGAATATACGAGTTTTCAGCTATCGGCAATCGCTACCTGCTGACCCACCCCGTGCGCCTGCAAGTGCAATGTTCACGTCGCCTTACTGAAACTGAAATCGCACAACAAAAGGCATACTACTTGGAGCAAGCCAAGCGAGGTGCCGTATTGGTTTCGCCCAGCATATCCCCCGGAGAGAAAACCATCATGCGTGCTGCCTTTGATGCCGGTTGTCCGCTCATTCTTTTACAAGAAAATGGTTTCACCGACCTTGCCAAACCTGGAGGCGCGCGCTTTGATGCTTGTGCCGAAGGACGTCTGCTCATTCTTGCCCCTTGGGAACATCACAACCAGCGCCTCGCTATCCAACGCAATCAATGTCTTTCCCTCAATGAGATGGCGCGAGTGATTTGTGAGTAGTTTTTTTTAGGTGGCACATTTTTTCTAAAAATCTCTTGACTCGTCCCTAAGGGCATGCCTTAACTTTGCACTCGCTGGCAAATCAATCGTACGATAATGAGTAGAAAAACAAAGTTAAAAATTGGAGCGTTTTCTAAGATGATGCAAGTCACGGTGAAGACCTTGCGTCACTACGAGCAGAAAGGTTTGCTCGCCTGACGTAATAAAAATAAGTGGCGTATGTCAGGAATTGAAAAATCCTTGCATACGCCACCATTGTTTATAGATTCACACTTATACATCCTTAGGAATATTGATATCCATCCTCAGAGAGAGGAACTCGTCCTGCGTATATCTCGGCGAATATATCTATGAATAAGGCGGTAGGTGGGTTCAATTACCTTTCTGGGACGGATGTCGCTATAACGCATCATCAGACCTACCAAGCATAGAAGGGCAAGGAGGAGTAACCACCCGTAGATTTCCTTCATCGACTCAAGCAAGGCTTGTGCTTGAATCGTTCCGCAGAGTTCCGTGAGTGAGGAAGGTTGAGCGGTCAACGCTGTGCTGTCAAGATGTTCGCCAAGTCGCATAGAATGGTATGTCGTTCTAACGGTCAACCAACGTCCCACAATAGCATTTCCTATGGGAGCGGCGAGGGCGGCGCTAAACATGTTTTGAAACGAAAGTCCGTGGAGAAAGGTGTAAGGGAACGGCAGGCGTGTATTGGCGGTTAGCACGAGTACCGCCACAATGACATAACCTGCAGAACGCAAGATGACAGGCAGGAAGAGTGCCTCCTTCGGCAGGTTGTAGTCAATGTAGAAATAGAAATACGCCAAGTAGCCTGCGAAGCACGTGAAGGCGATAACCAACATGCGCTGGTACGTCCATTTACGCAATGCAAAAGTTTGCCACGTGAAAATAATGCCGATAACCACACCGAGTATTGCCACCCAATTGAGCGTAAGCGTGTTCAAATGGTCATACCCCAAGATACCCTCCATCAGCGCATGCTCAAAGATATGTCCAGGTGCCAAGAGTAAGTCCATCATTAAGATGATACCCACACAGATAGGCACGAGCGGAATGCGGAAAATTTGTAACGAGATGTAGGGATGGCGCAGGAATGAGGCACGCCATAGGTTAAGTAGTAAAGTTGCGATGCCCAAAAACGTGGCAAACCATACGTGTTCTGACTCCCACCAATCGTAGTGCTCACCATAGATGCAGATGAAGAGCACAGACATAGCGGTTGCTCCCCATAACAGCATTCCTACCCAGTCAATGCCGAAGAGTGGTAGGCGTGGCATGATTTGAATACCCTTGTAGCATATCAATACAATGAGGTACATCAAGAGTAGCGCACCGATTACAAACCAATGCATGTAGTGCCACGACGTCCATATGGAGAACGAAAGTGCGGCAATTCCTGTGAGTTGGATGGTGCCATTGACCATTAGGTAAATGTAGCAAAACCAAATTGCCATATCGCGCTTGGGAGTTATCCAAAGTTGGATGGTGGAGTTACATTCGTAAATCGCCCACATGCGGAAGTATCCCGAAACGAGACACACGCCCACAAGCACGGGAACACTTGACGTGTGCATGCAAATCAAGTTGGCAGCAATCAGCACAAGGATGCAACTGCCCAAAGTAGTTTTAGGGCGCACTGCCCATTTGAGGCGAAACATGATGGCAAAAAAGAGTGCCATACCTACGAGTGAGGCATACCCCGCCATCATAATGTCTTCCTGCAAGAGTTGTGTGCTCCCCACCATTTCGCTTACTGCAGCCAGATAAACTCCACCCGTGCAGTTCAGCACGATGATGAAGAGAATCAACATCCAGGGTTTTACCTTTTCAGGGACGAAACGAATGTGCGGAATGGAGAAAGGTTGGTTGGAATGATGATGGTGACTCATTAGTACAATACTTTACATTCCACATTCATCCCAGCTCTCACGCGTGCCATAGCAGTTGAATCATTGTTCGCTGCAAAGTCAATGCGCACGGGAATGCGTTGCTCAATCTTTACGAAGTTGCCCGACGAGTTGTCCTTGGGCATAAGTGAAAAACTCGCTCCTGTCGCTTGCGAGATAGAGCGCACAATGCCCTTAAACTTATAGTCGGGCACAGCATCCACTTCAATCTCCACTTCTTGCCCCACTTCGATGTGGGCAGTTTGCGTTTCCTTGTAATTCGCCACCACCCATTTTTCGCTGGTATCTACAATATCAACGAGCGTCTGTCCAGGTTGGATGAGTTGACCTACTTGCATCGTCTTCTTACCCGTAATACCGTCACAAGGAGCAAGAATGACGGTATATGAAAGGTTGAGGCGTGCCAACTCCACTGCCGCTTCAGCGAGTTTAATACTCGCATCGTTCTGCCCAAGACGTGTGTTTTGTTCACGTCCTATAGCCTTTACGCTTTCCTTTTGGCGGATCAACATTTCGTAGCGTGCCTTTGCTGCTGCGTATGTAGTTTGCGTATCGTCATATTGTTGCTTGGTAACGGCATTCTGCTGATAGAGTGCCTCAAAGCGTTTGTAATTTCGCTCGGCATTCTCCAACAAGATGCGCGCCTCTTCAATGCTTGCTTCGCTCACAGTGAGATTCGTTTGTGTCGTGGAAATCACATTGTGCATAGCGTCCTTTCCCGTTAAGGCATTGGCAAGATTTGCTTCTGCTTGCGCTACTCGGAAACGGAATTCCGCGTCCTCAATAATGGCAAGTGTGTCGCCCTTTTTTACTTGAGAGTATTCATCAAAACGCACCTCTTTAATAAATCCTTGCACACGCGAATTTACAGGAATAATGTGTTGTTTCACCTGAGCATTCTCGGTAAACTCTACATTGCCGAGGTGCACAAACTTTTCGCACACCCCAATGATGGCACCCAGAAGGATGATGCAGGCTACGATGTTGTAAATCAATTTCTTTGTATGTCTTTTCATAATGTGAATGTGTTATAGATTACCAGCAGTATTCTTGAGTTTGTAATAATTAAAGAGCACGTTGATGCGAGCATTCACGAGTTGTAACTCCGCATCAAGGCGTTGAGTGGCAGCGTCAAGTAAGTCCGTTACTATTGCAAAGTCATTGCTGTAGCGCGTACTTACAATATCATAGTTTTCGTGCGCCAATTCAACACTCTTCTTCAATGTTTCTACGGCATCCTGTGCTTCCAGCATACGGGTATAATCAGCCAAAACGTTGAGATTGGTTTGTTGCAAAGTTTCCTCCTGTTTGTGGCGCTGCCACTCTGTAGCGATACGCGCCTGCTTGATACTGCGCTTTGATTTGTAGAGGGAATGAAGGGGGTATGACACGTTCACACCCACGAACCAATAGTTGAAGTTTTTGTTGATTGCCGGTACTTCAATGGTAATTGGACCGTCGAAATGATTGGACGCGACCAATGCTACGTTGGGAAGCAAGTTGCTACGCTCCAACTTTTCGGCACGTTCACCCATCTTCACCGCCAAGGCAGATTGCTTGACACTATGCGCACCCGTACTTGCCACCTCCTGCCAGTGCGCCAAACTTTCCGTGGGGAGTTGACGGGCAATCAAGGTACTATCTACTTGAATTTGCGTCCCTTCGGGAAGTCCTAACAAAGTAACGAGGTCGTAATTCAAAATATCAGCAGAATTCGCTACACGCTTGCGCGCTAATTCAAGGTTCTTGAGGTGTAACTCTTGACGAGTGACGTCGTTCTGCAGTGCCACCCCCTCCTTGTTTCGAGCGCGAGTGTCGCTAATCACAAGTTGCGCCAACTCAATACTTTTATCATATACGCGAAGGGCGTTCTGATATTGATACAAATCCAAATAAAATCCCGTGAGCATCCATCTCACGCGCGAGCGTTTCGCTTCTAAATTCACACCCGCCATTTCTTTTTTCAGTTGCGCCAGTGCAATGGCGTTATCAACCTTTCCGCCGCCGTAAATCAACTGCGTGGCGGTGATGGCAAAGTTGTTCCCGAAATGCGGAATACTAACGCTTCGACCGTCTGAGAAGTTACGATCAGTCAGATGACCATTCCCTAAATAACTTGCTGACAGCGAAATGTCAATGTCGGGGAGTTTCCCGTTTTTAGCAACCTCCACCGCCTGTTCTGCCTCTTTCATGGCGAACGATGCTGCGTGTAGCGACTTGCTGTTCTTGTCTGCTAAAGCAAACAGTTCCTCCAGCGTCAACACGCACTTTTCTTGGGCGCATACACCCATAGCACATAATGGCGCACAGAGCACCATTATGAGCAAACATAATTTACCCATAAATTAAGATGTTGATGAAATTTTTATACGAAAAATAGGGGATTATAATCTACCGTCAGCTCTCCCAATAAGTACTGATATTGGTGTGGTAAGGGATGTAAACAAAAATACTTAAAAAGCTGTGATAGAATGTTGCGTTTGTTGTCATATAGGGGAAGAACTGTATGCCCTTCGGAATGCGAATTTACAAAAAATATTTGAATCAATTGCGCCTGCTATGACGTGAAAGTGCCCTAAAAATCTGCTTCTATAGGTATAGATTTAGAGATGTATGTCGGGTTTCGTAAACTCGGAATGTCAAAAGATAATACAAAAAATAAGGAGTGGTAATCCGCGAAGATTGCTACTCCTTTACTATTTCTTAATAAGGTAGAAATTACATCATACCGCCCATGCCGGGAGCGCCCATAGGCATTTCGGGCTTGTCTTCCTTCTTGTCGCAAATGACACATTCTGTTGTGAGGAACATGCCTGCTACAGAAGCTGCGTTTTCGAGGGCTACACGAGTAACCTTGGCGGGGTCAACGACGCCGGCAGCACGGAGGTCGCAGAATGTGTCGTTCTTTGCATTGTAGCCGAAGTTGCCTTCGCCTTCACGCACCTTATTTACAATTACAGCACCTTCAACACCTGCGTTCTTACAGATTTGACGGAGGGGTTCTTCGATGGCGCGACGGATGATGGCAATACCCGTAGTTTCGTCGGCATTGTCGCCCGTCATGCCTTCGAGCGCTGCTTGCGCACGAATGAAGGCTACACCGCCACCCGTAACTATGCCTTCTTCAATCGCCGCACGCGTTGCGCAAAGTGCGTCGTCGCAACGGTCCTTCTTTTCCTTCTGTTCGGTTTCAGAAGCAGCACCCACCTGAAGTACGCATACGCCACCTGCGAGTTTTGCCTGACGTTCCTGAAGTTTTTCCTTGTCGTAGTCAGAAGTAGAGTTGGCGATTTCCACCTTGATTTGGTGAATGCGGTCAGCAATAGCCTGCTTGTCGCCGGCGCCGTTTACGATGGTTGTATTGTCCTTCGTTACGTTTACCTTCTCTGCCGAACC
>JAZLDQ010000004.1:0-2774 GCA_045614785.1 Alloprevotella sp. | reverse complement strand
AAGTTGGCGGAAGCCAATAAGGTAAAGGAGAAGCAGGAGTGGTATAATAGCCGTGAGGTTGCGAAGATTTTCAAAAAGAGTGTTTCAACAATCAACAGATGGAAACACTCTGGGTATCTAACAGCGAGAACTGTCGGTGGTATGGATTACTATTCAAAGAAGGAGATTGAATTAAAATTAGGAGTAGCGTAGAATATGACGATTAGATTTGAATTGTCCAAGAAGCAGGACGAAAACAGGAAGAACCAAATACTGGTAAGAATATCAGTGTCGCGAAACTTCCGTGTAGGAGGCAAGACACGATTGTATGTATCGCCGAAGGATTGGAACGACAAGACCAATTCTGTAAGAAAGGTCAGTAAGATTGAGAGTGTGGATAAGCAGCAAGAACTCACAAGACTTCGTGAAGAACTCACAAAACTTGAAATCCATATTGAAAAAGCGATTATTGGCGAACAGGAATTGGAGAAAATGACAGATAAGAAGGATAGGCAGGAGTGGATAGATTTTGTTATTGAGAGTTTTAGCAATCCTTGCGTTAAACTAACAAGGATTAAGAACCTAACATTCGAAGAGTTTGCAAAGATATATGTAGAGGTTAGGAGCAAGGAAGAGCATTGGAAGCCAGCAAAGAATAGTCACAAAAACAGAAAGAAACTTTGGGAACACCCTTCATTCGACAAGTTGAGTGCAGTGCAGAGTCAAGTTCGTGAAATGAACCCTGATTTGCTGATGGACAACATAACAGGTGCGACATTGGACGAATATCAAAACTTTCTCATTAGCAAGCGATATATCAATACGACGATTGAAAACCATATCTCATACTTTAAGCAGATTTTGAGATGGGCATATGAGAAGGGATATTTGAAGTATGGTAGAGAAGTGATGGAACACAAGGTCAAGAAATTAAAGACAGCAAAGCCGACACCATTCAATCATCTTACTTGGGAAGAGTTTTTGTTATTTTACAACTATGAGTTTGATGAACTTGAAAAGAATTTGGAGTTAGCAAGGGATAGATTTTGCTTCTGTTGTGCGACATCATTAAGGCATAGTGATTTGGAGTTATTAAAGAAATCTCATTTTGACAATCCCGATGACCCGACATCATTCACAATTGTGAGTAAGAAGACTGATGATGCTCCTACCATCTTCCTAAATGAATACAGCAAGAGTATCTATATGAAATATAAGGATAGGAATACTGAAAAGGGACTGCTGTTCCCGAAGAAGTCAAACCAGAAAATGAATAAGTCGTTGAAGAAGATTGCGTGTAGGTTGGGGATAACGAGGGAGGTAAGCAAAGTAGAGTATTGCGGAACTGACAGAATTGACATCACGATAAGGATATGCGACATCATTGCGACACACACAGGAAGAAGGACTTTTGTCGTGCATTGTGCGGAAGAAGGTTGGACAGAAGAGATGATTAGGACATACACGGGACACGAGGACTTCAAGGCTATGAGACCATATTTTGCAATCGGTGATAAGAAAAGGCGAATGTTAATGGAAAGCCATTTTTAGGAGGGAACTACAAGGGTGGTTCCCTTTTTTCGTGCATCTTTTTTACAGAAATGGAAGAAAAATTACACGCCACATTTCCTGCTGTCAGGCAGGACAAGAAAATGGGATAGGATGTATGAGATATATGGGATTTGAAAAACACCCGTAGAAGTGCGTCGAGACGGGGTCGGTGCATTTTTGGTGCATTTTTTTGGGCACAAAAAAAACCTACAAGGCTGAAATTCAAATCCTTGTAGGTTATCTTTCGCGGAGGGCACTGGATTCGAACCAGCGGATACCTTACGATATCGGCAGTTTAGCAAACTGCTGGTTTAAGCCACTCACCCAACCCTCCTTAAACCACCTTTTTGTAAAAGAGCGGTGCAAATATACTACTTATTTTGGTTTCTGCAAAATTTTGCCCAACAAAATAGTCTAAATTTGCAATATTGACCCTCTTAGGTGGTGCGCCTTTAACTTGCTACCTTGTCATCTACGACAATCAGCACGCAGCGCTTGTGTCCGAGCGCATCGAGCAGGGTGCGTAGATGTTGCTCTACATCGGCACCCCCATCAACGCGGGGCTCTTCAGTTATTTGCGGGGTACTTCTCTCGTCACACTCCATCGCGCGACGTATATCCTCAGCCGTAATGCCATAGCTAAACAGTGCTTGCGACGTGAATGTCGTCTCATCCATCGCTATGGCGTATAGGAGGTGTACCGTGTCAACCTCCGCAGGGACAAACATTGCCTCTATCGAAGCACACATGTCGCCATAGTGACGCTCGGGCGTGAGCACCTCGCCTCGCGCATCCTCTATGATGCCAGCTATGATACGGCGCATCAGTGCACTTGTACCGCTCTCACCCGCAAGGTTGCAGAGTATGCGGTGCGCTCGCGTTGTCTCATCACCAAGAAGCTCTATTGCGAGCCTATCGCTAAAGGATGTTGTTATCGCCTCATTATCAAGCATCGCCGCAGTACGTGCAAGCAACACCTCTACTCTCTCTGAAATTACAATCTGCTCCATTCTTAATTTAACCATTTTATTCGCATAGATAACGAGAATGATATTGTCATATTGTATTCGTGTGGACTTTTTTTGATAAAGTGCAAAGGGAGTAGATGTGGCGCTGACATGAAGAAAGCCCGGATGGGTAGTACTTGGCGTACATCCCATTCGGGCTTTTGATTGAAGCGTCGCAGATGCGCCGCTATCACAAGAAGTGATTACTTGTTCTCAAGCTGTGCCTTCAACTCAGCC
>JAZLDQ010000003.1:0-9301 GCA_045614785.1 Alloprevotella sp. | reverse complement strand
AGAATAAAATTTGTCAATATGTCACCGTTATTTTAGGTGGTTATAGCGACGGGGTTCCACCTCTTCCCATTCCGAACAGAGAAGTTAAGCCCGTCATCACCGATGGTACTGCGTATAGTGGGAGAGTAGGTAGCCGCCCTTTTTCGAAGACCTTGTGAGCACACAGCTTGCAAGGTCTTTTTTGTTTTATAAGTTGTCGAGATTTTAGTGGACGAGTTGAAGAGGGAGAATGTTTTAGAGCATCTAGAATTTCTAGAGGTTCTAGAGTATCTAGATGAACTAGATATTCATAAGGTAGGTTCTATAAATTAGTTATTTTAATTTCTTTCGGCAGATTCCCAGCTTGGCCGCTTTTGTTATCTTTTTTGTCTTTTTCTCTTTAACTCCTTGAAGCGTAGCCCGCTACGCTTCGTCGTGTCAAAAAGAATAATCTCAAAAAATCTTAAGTAAATCGCCTCAAGCTAATTTATAGAACCTACCAAAATCAGTTTTTCCTAAGCCAAATTGCTTTTTTACCTCATTAATTGAAAAAAATAGTGTATTTTTGCAGTTCTAATCTACTATTCTATGGCAACCAAGCAAACTCAAAAAAATAGCAAATCAAAAACCTCCGCAAAGAAGGCGAAAACGCCTGATGAATCGTATTCAGATGTTGTATTAGGTGGTGGAGTTAAGGACTTCTTATTTGGTGAGAAGTTTCGTAGTGCTATAGGGTTTATATTGTTGGCTATTTCGTTGCTTCTTTTTATAGCGTTTGTTTCGAACATAAGACATGGGTATTTGGATTTATCTAATTTAGAGAATGGTACGCTTGTCGAGGCAAAGAATGCTTGTGGAGTGTTAGGCGCTAGAGTTTCGCAATATTTTATGCAAGGGTGCTTTGGTGTAAGTGCTTTTTTCATTCCTATATTTTTGACGTTGATGGGATTGAAATTAGTAAAGGCATACAGGGTGTTGCTGCGTAAATGTTTTGTCCAATGCACTTTGCTCATGGTTTGGTCGTCTGTAACACTTAGTTTGTTTGGGCGCCATGTCATACCCTCAACTTTCTTCCCACAACTCACTTTTCATTTAGGCGGCGAGCATGGTGAAAACGTGAGTCGTTTGCTTGAGCAACAAATAGGAACAACTGGCGCTTTTGTAGTATGTATTGTATTGGCTTTGTGCTACATCATTTATTTTAGTAGTAAGGCGATTATTGTTTTACGCACAATGCTCAATCCCACTGGATACATTAAAGAGCATTTGCCTAAGCGAAAAGCTGCTAATGAAGAAGGAGATAACGATATATCTTCTGAAATCGACAATGGTTCTCAAAGTGATGTTCAACAAGTTTACACAGATGAAGGACCTTTGACCGTTGATCTCACCACAGGTGAAGTTCTTAATGATGCACAAAATCAAGCGCTTGAAAGCAGCGAAGGAGTTATTGATTTGGATGAATTAAACGAAGGAACAGAAAATGAAGAAGCTTCAGTTGATAATGAAGCGCCAGATGCACAGCAGGATTTAGATAAAGAAGTGGATGATTCAGTCCCTGTAGAAGCAGACGAAAGTTTTACGGTTGAAGCAGGGGTTGATGAAGAAAAGGCTGATGGAGCTACACTTGAAGACGTAAAGCTTCAGGGCCCCTACGATCCTAAAAAGGATTTGGAAAACTACAAGTATCCTTCGCTTAATCTCCTAATGAAATATGAAGGTGCTGAACTCCAACAGAATGATGAAGAATTAAAGGCTAACAAAGATCGCATTACTCAGGTTCTTAAGAACTTTGGTGTTGAGATTTCTTCGATCAAAGCAACGATAGGCCCCACTATTACGCTCTACGAAATCACTCCAGCACCAGGAGTGAAGATTGCTAAGATTCGTAATTTGGAAAACGATATTGCACTGAATCTTTCTGCTATTGGCGTACGTATTATTGCTCCTATTCCTGGTAAGGGTACAATTGGTATTGAAGTTCCTAATCAGAAGCCTCTTATTGTTTCGATGGAAAGTATCTTGAATTCTAAAAAATTTCAAGATACAACATTCGACCTTCCCATCGCTTTGGGCAAGACGATTACGAATGAAGTCTTTATGGTCGATATGGCTAAAATGCCTCACCTTCTTGTGGCTGGTGCTACAGGACAGGGTAAATCAGTGGGCTTGAATGCTATCATTACTTCGCTTCTTTACAAAAAGCATCCAGCAGAGTTGAAGATTGTGATGGTGGACCCTAAAAAGGTGGAATTCTCAATTTATGCACCCATTGAAAATCACTTCTTAGCAAAGATTCCTGCTGAGGGCGATGCTATTATTACGGATGTGACTAAGGTTATTCAGACGCTTAATAGTCTTTGTCAAGAAATGGACACGCGCTACGACCTTTTGAAGAAGGCGCGTGTGCGTAATATCAAGGAGTATAACGCTAAGTTTATAGCCCGTCAGCTTAATCCTGAGCATGGTCATCACTTTATGCCCTACATCGTTGTTGTTATCGATGAGTTTGGCGATTTGATTATGACGGCCGGTAAGGAAGTGGAACTCCCCATTGCACGTATTGCCCAGTTGGCGCGTGCCGTAGGTATGCACATGATTATCGCAACGCAGCGTCCGACAACTAACATCATTACTGGTACGATTAAAGCCAACTTCCCAGCTCGTATGGCATTCAAGGTGATGTCGCAAATTGACTCGCGCACAATTCTCGACTGTAAGGGAGCCGACCAGCTTGTGGGCAAGGGCGATATGCTCTTCTTGGCTGGTAATACGCCTACACGTGTGCAGTGTGCCTTTGTTGACACACCTGAAGTTGAACAAATTTGTCAGCATATCGCTTGTCAGCAAGGCTATCTTTCCGCGTTCGAATTGCCCGAGCCTGCAATGGAAGAAGGTGGTTCCAGCGGTGGAGGCGACGGCATAGATAGTGGCAGCCTCGACCCCATGTTTGCCGATGCTGCACGCGAGATCGTGGTTCATCAGCAAGGTTCAACTTCGCTTATTCAGCGCCGCTTCTCTATTGGCTACAACCGTGCAGGCCGCCTTATGGACCAAATGGAAAAGGTAGGAATTGTAGGTCCTGCGCGTGGAGCGAAGCCTCGCGAAGTTTATTGTGCTGACTTGGCAGAGTTAGAAGTGAAACTCAATTCACTTTAGAAAAATTTTAACAACTCAATTTGACGATATGATGAAAAAGTTATTATTGCTTCTCATAGCTCCTTTTATTATCAGCGGTGCTATGGCACAATCGGCAAAGAAGATTATGGATAGCACCGCCAATGCTTTTCGTAAAAGTACAGGTACGATAGTTTCGTTTACGGCAATGCAGCAAGGCGCGCGCCACGCAGTAGCTCCAATCACTGGAGTTATTACGTTGCGCAACAATAGTTTTGCACTTGATAGCGATGCTCTTAAAGCTTGGTTTGACGGAACTACACTTTGGACAGCTCTTAATAATAGTGGTGAAGTAAACGTCAGCAATCCTACTCCTGAAGAAATAGAGGCAATTAATCCTATGCACTTTATAACGCTTTACGAAAAGGGGTATGACCTTACAACTAAAACTATAAAGCACAAAGGTCGCGAAGCTCACGAAGTTAGTATGAAGGCTAAGAGCAAAGCTGCTAGTGTGCAGGAGATGCTGTTGATTATTGACAAAAGTTTAAGTACTCCTATGCAGATAAAGGTGCGTAAGGGACAGATGTGGATGACAATCGATGTAAATAGTTATCGAACCAACCAAAATACGCCTGCTACTACTTTTGCTTTTGATGCTAAAGCTTACCCTGATTATGAATTAATAGATTTACGATAAACTACAAATCTTAAAAAAATGGAACTTATTGATTGTTTGATATTGGGCTCAGGTCCTGCAGGCTACACTGCTGGTATTTATGCCGGACGTGCTGGCCTTTCACCCGTGTTGTACGAAGGCATTCAGCCTGGCGGACAGCTCACGACAACCACTGAGATTGAAAACTTCCCAGGTTATCCCGAAGGTGTTGATGGAAATCAGATGATGGACGACCTTCGCCAGCAGTGCGAGCGCTTTGGAACGCAGATTCGTTCTGCAATTGCTGTGAAGACTGATTTGAGCCAGCGTCCCTTCACAATTACCTTCGACGACGATTCTCAGGTGCAGTGTAAGACGCTCATCGTTGCTACAGGTGCTTCAGCTAAGTATTTAGGCTTGGCTGATGAAGAAAAGTATCGCGGACAGGGTGTTAGTGCTTGTGCTACATGCGATGGTTTCTTCTATCGCAAGAAGACGGTAGCTGTTGTAGGTGGTGGCGACACTGCTTGTGAAGAAGCTACGTACCTCGCAGGTCTTGCTCAGAAGGTATATCTCATCGTACGCAAGGACTATTTGCGTGCTTCGCAAGCTATGCAGGATCGTGTATTTGCAAATCCTAAGATTGAAGTCCTTTTCAACACTAATACTGTAGGTCTCTATGGGGAAAATGGTGTGGAAGGTGCACGCCTTGTATATAAGAAGGGCACAGATGAAGAGAAACAGCTTGATATCCAGATTGACGGTTTTTTCCTCGCCATTGGCCACAAACCCAATAGCGACATCGTAAAGCCATGGGTCAATACAGACGAAGTAGGTTATATCATTACTGAAGGTGCAACACCTGTTACGAATGTGCCAGGCGTGTTTGCTGCCGGTGACGTGGCTGACCCTCTTTATCGTCAGGCTATTACGGCTGCAGCAAGTGGTTGCAAGGCTGCAATTGAAGTAAAGAAGTTCTTGGAGGAGAACGAATAATTTTTCTATAATGACGATATGTAGAAGCGGACGAATGAGTGGGAGCTTATCTTTAAGCAGAAACGCTCCTCGTCCGCTTTTTTATAGGTGGGTTCTATAAATTGGCTTGAGGCGATTTTGCCAACGAGCGCAATGAAAGTTGATTTTCTAATTGCCGAGTGCAGCTAAATCTTATGTAAAGATTAGCAAGGCGACCAAGCTGAGAATCTACCCCCCCAAAAAAAACTAATTTATAGAACCTACCTATACATATTTTTAAAACTTATCCATCCATGCGTATAGCTATCATTGGCGGAGGAGCTGCAGGTTTCTTTGCAGCCATTGCTTTGAAAGAGCGTTGCCCTGGGGCAAGCGTTTGTATCTACGAACGCGCCAAGCGTCCATTAGCAAAGGTGGAGGTGAGTGGTGGCGGGCGTTGTAACTGTACGAATTCCTTTGAAGGAGTGTCAGATCTAAAGTTCGTCTATCCTCGTGGGCATAAACT
This sequence comes from Alloprevotella sp., assembly GCA_045614785.1. Taxonomy (GTDB): domain Bacteria; phylum Bacteroidota; class Bacteroidia; order Bacteroidales; family Bacteroidaceae; genus Alloprevotella. Next base: position 4,067 of record JAZLDQ010000003.1, on the reverse strand, counting down.
TATGAAGCGCCTCTTCAAAGTTTTCGACCATCGCGATGCATACGAATGGTTTGAATCGCGTGGTGTACGGCTCACAACGCAAGAAGATGAGTGCGTGTTCCCTGTATCGCAAGACAGCCACAGCATTACGCTTTGCTTGCAAAACGAAGCGCGTCGCTTGGGTGTTGCTGTTAAGCTTTTACATACACTTAAGGAGTTGTCGTACGATGAGATTGAAAAATGCCACCTACTTACTTTTGACAATGCAGAAGTATTCAGAGCTGACTATGTGTTGCTCACTACAGGTGGACAGCCTCGTGCGGAAGGCTTACTCGCACAACTAGGCAATTTAGGGCACACTATAGAGTCGCCCGTTCCATCGCTCTTCACATTTACCGTTAAGCATGAGCCTTTACGCGAATTAATGGGAGTTGTGGTCGAAAATGCGATTGTCTCATTGGCTGCCACAAAATTTCGTGCTCAAGGTCCCTTGCTTATCACGCATTGGGGCATGAGCGGTCCTGCCATCTTAAAGTTGTCTTCGCATGCAGCTCGCCACTTGGCTGATGCCGCTTATTCCGCTCAAATATTAGTGAATTGGGTGGGAATTACAAATGCAGAAGACGTAGCAGCTGAGCTTCATGCCCTAGCAGGCAGCTATCCGCAACGACAATTATCTTCAGTTCGCCCTTACGGTTTGCAGTCGCGCCTTTGGAATTATCTATTGCAACGAAGCGAACTTTCACCCGAAAAACCGTGGGCTGAATTAGGCAAAAAAGGTTTTAATAAATTGCTCAATACGCTTACGGCTGATGTCTATCAAATAGCCGAACGCTATCCTCACCGCGAAGAGTTTGTCACTTGTGGTGGAGTTGCCCTTTCGTCTGTAAATCCTAATACTTTAGAGAGTCGTGTGCTCCCAGGATTGTATTTCGCAGGCGAACTCCTTGATATAGATGCCGTAACAGGTGGCTTTAATCTGCAGGCAGCGTGGACCACGGGTTATGTGGCAGCCTCTGCCATGGCACAACAAATTGTAAATTCTGAAAAATTTGAGATATCAGAATAAATCTCACAACTTCTTATGCACGAAATGCTTCAACTCATAGGCGAAATGTCGCCTTTCTTGCTCTTAGGATTCTTCCTTGCAGGACTTATGCATGCGTTTATTCCTAATGCTCTATATGGTAAATATTTGTCGGCCAATAATTGGCGATCGGTGCTGTATGCCACTCTTTTTGGAATTCCTCTTCCGCTGTGTTCATGTGGAGTTATCCCTACTGCCATGTCGCTACGCCGCGAGGGTGCCAGCAAGGGAGCTACCGTAGCTTTCCTTATCGCAACGCCTCAGACGGGTGTAGATTCGATTATCGCAACTTACTCATTAATGGGATTGCCTTTTGCTATTATTCGCCCCATTGCAGCATTCCTGACAGCTATTTTAGGAGGAACTCTCTGCAACATAGCAAATAAGAATGAGGAGGTCGTTACTCCATTAACAGGCGACACTACTATCTCCCCACAACTCCCTACAGGCTTTTGGGCAAAACTGCGTCTCGCCTTTCAGTATGGGTTTATTGATATGATGCAAGATATTGGAAAATGGCTTGTGTTTGGTTTGCTCATGGCGGGTGTTATCACCATCCTTGTGCCCGATAGTTTCTTTTTTTACTTTAAGGACAGCACTACGCTGAGTATCCTTTTTGTGCTTATCTTCATGCTTCCCATGTATCTTTGTGCTACGGGGAGCATTCCCATCGCAGTGGCCTTAATGCTCAAAGGAATCTCTCCTGGTGCAGCTCTGTTGCTACTTATGGTTGGCCCTGCCTGCAATTTGGCATCGCTCCTCATAGTCGGTAAGGTGATGGGGCGCAGAACTTTGCTCATGTACGTGCTTTCTATAATCCTCACGGCTGTCGGCTTTGCTTATGCTGTCGATTTGCTTATGCCGCGTGAGTGGTTTACTTCAGCCTTGGTGAATCTTCATTCTTGCCACCATGAGCATCTTGATTGGTTTAGCTTAGGTTGTACCATCGTACTAACCCTCCTCCTGCTCAATGCCTTCTGGCAACGACACAAACATCATGGCTGCGGATGTCATCACGATAGCCACAACTGTGGCTGTGGTCATCATGAATGCGCTTGCCACAGTCACGACAATGTATGCACATGTCACGACGAGGTTACTGAGGTTCGTGTTTATAGAGTAGAAGGACTTCATTGTAATCATTGTCGCATCAATGCGGAGAAAGTCGTGAGTGAGCTTCCTGGAGTGGAGAGTGTGAGTGTTGAGCTTACTAAAAAGACGATGACAGTACGAGGCTCTGTAAGTGCGGAAGAGGTGAAACAAGCACTTTGCACGATTGGATTTGAAGTCATTGAATAATTATGCAGAAGAAACTTTTGCCCAGCTACCGTAGATACCTGATGCTCGAGCGAGGATTGGCTAAGAATACGTATAGCGCTTACCTGAGCGATGTGCGAAATTTTTTAGCTTATGCAAAGGAGCAACGCTGGGACTATGATAAGCTACAGCTCAAAGATCTTCATTCCTATTCGTGGGCTCTCCATGAGTTAGGAATTTCGGCACGTACGATAGCACGTATCCATTCTTCGTTGCGTTCTTTTTATGGTTTTTTATTGTTGGAGGAGCATATAGCAGAAGATCCCACTGTATTGCTAGAGTCTCCTAAGTTGGGACAACATTTGCCCGAGGTGCTTTCTACGAGTGAGATAGATGATATTGAGGGAGCTATAGATATGAGTCTGCCCGAGGGGCGTCGCGACCGTGCTATTTTCGAGATGCTTTATAGTTGCGGTTTGCGTGTGTCGGAATTGTGTAACCTCAAATTGAGCGATCTTTTCTTAGATGAAGGTTTTGTGAAGGTCGTGGGCAAAGGCGATAAGCATCGTTTGGTGCCTATTGCTAGTAGCACCATCAAGGAGTTACAACTTTGGTTTGTCGATCGTAATACGATTATTCCAAAGCGGGGAGAGGAAGATTATGTGTTTCTTTCGTTTCGTCGGAGTAAGCATCTCTCGCGAATTACAGTGTTTCATAATTTAAGAATGTATGCTGAGCGAGCCGGAATAACAAAGACGATTTCTCCGCATACGCTACGCCATTCCTTTGCAACTCATTTGTTAGAGGGAGGGGCAAATTTGCGAGTAATTCAGCAAATGTTGGGGCACGAACGAATTTCAACAACGGAAATTTATACGCATCTTGATCGAAGTATGCTTCGGGAACAAGTCTTGAATTATTTTCCTCGCCATAAAAAACGGGGATAAGTCTTTGTTTGATAACCCCTCCTAACAAAGTATGTTATAAAATTCATAGAAGTGTTAAAAAATAACATTTTATCTATGAATTTGTTGTTACATATTTAAAAACTCCTTAACTTTGCATCAGTTTTTCATGGTATTAGATTTAAGGTTAGTAAAGATTGGTTGTCGAGATGACAATCAATTTTTTTTTGCGCATACTAAAGTGTATAACATATTCGTTGAAGCATTCAATAGAAAAAAGAAGGTGTGTCGAAATGAAGTGAACCCCAGAAGTTAGACAAAAAACTTCTGGGGTTCATTATGTATATACATCACAGTTTAAAAGAAAAGAAAGAAATCATCCGCTTACATGAATTAGGAGCAAGCATGTCTGAGTTAATGAAACGTTATCATGTGCGTGATCATTATCTTTATATTTTGTTTGGCAGATATGAGAAATATGGCATAGACGGTCTTGAAAAATTCAAGGAAAGACGCATTACTAACGCATTAAAGCAATCCGTAATAGAAGAATATGAAAAAGATAGTTTACCTTTGTGGCGTATTTGCGTTGAGTATGACGTCAGTTTTTCTAGCGTATGCCGTTGGATCCAGCAGTACAAGCATGGCGGTTATGAGGAAGTATTGCGTAATGGTCCTCGCGAACGACCAAGGAAAGATATGGGACGACCCAAGAAAAAAGAACCACAGACGGAATTAGAGAAGCTTCAGGCGCGTGTGCAGTGGCTTGAGGCTGAGAATGCTTTGCTAAAAAAAGCAAAGGCCTTAATGGAAGAAAAGGAGTCCAGGAAGCAAAGTTT
>JAZLDQ010000002.1:0-42785 GCA_045614785.1 Alloprevotella sp. | reverse complement strand
ATGATAAAGCAAATAAGGATAACGATCCAACCTGCCTTTACGCCCTTGAAGCCCTGAGACTTCTTTGTAGCACCCTTGGGTGCAGTAGCATTTGTTGTTGCCATTGTTTAAAAAATTAAATTAATTAAAGTTTATAAATGTTAGTTCCTTGATTATGAATTGATTAAATAGGATTGTAAACATGCGTTTACGGATTTACCTATTTAGTCTGTTGGCAAAGTTACTTATTTTTTTACTAATGGCGATAAAAGTTTGAGAAATTTCTGAAAAAAAAGTTATTTGTGTTTTTAACATTCGATTTATAACGTCAAGCTTTTTGCGTGCTATCTAGTTTTATAAAGTCGCTTTTTTACAAGGGGGAGCTGTTTTTAGAAGTAAAGTTTGACTTTTTTGTGAAATTTAGCCTTGGAAATTTAGCCCCTATTATTTAAATGTGTAATTTTGCCGTTGGATTTAAATATTACGCAAAGATGATAAAATAATTAACGCAATAACTTAAAACTATGAACAAAGAAATTGATTGGTCAAACTTGTCGTTTGGCTACATGCCAACAGACTATAATGTTCGCTGCTACTATCGTAACGGTAAGTGGGGCGAAATCGAAGTAAGCAGCTCTGAAACAATTAATATTCACATGGCTGCAACAGCGCTTCACTATGGCCAGGAAGCTTTCGAAGGACTTAAAGCTTTTGGATGCCCTGATGGCAAGGTGCGTGTATTCCGCCTTGAAGAAAACGCGGCTCGTTTGCAGAGCACATGCCGTGGTATCTTAATGCCCGAACTCCCCACAGAACTTTTTGCTGAGATGGTAAAGAAGGTGGTAAAACTCAATGCTCGTTTTGTACCTCCCTATGAAAGTGGTGCTGCGCTTTATCTCCGTCCTCTGTTGATTGGTACTGGTGCACAGGTGGGTGTACGTCCTGCTGATGAATATATGTTCTTGATTTTCGTTACGCCCGTAGGTCCTTACTTCAAGGGTGGCTTTAATACAACGAATTATGTAGTGGTACGCGAGTTCGACCGTGCTGCTCCCTTCGGAACTGGTACTTTCAAGGTAGGTGGAAACTATGCTGCCAGCCTTCGTGCTAATAAGTTGGCACATGATTTGGGCTACTCATGCGAGTTCTATCTTGACGCAAAGGAAAAGAAATATATTGACGAATGTGGTGCTGCAAACTTCTTTGGTATCAAGAATAACACATACGTAACGCCCAAGTCAAGCTCTATTCTTCCTTCAATCACAAACAAGAGTCTTCAGCAGTTGGCTAAGGATTTAGGTTTGAGCGTAGAATGCCGTCAGATTCCTGTTGAGGAATTGGCTGAGTTTGAAGAGGCCGGCGCTTGTGGCACAGCCGCTGTGATTAGCCCAATCGGACGTATCGACGACCTTGATATGAAGCAGAGCTACGTAATCTCTAAGGATGGCAAACCCGGTCCTATCAGCCAACAGCTTTATACGAAGTTGCGTAATATTCAGTATGGCATTGAACCAGACACACATGGTTGGGTGACTGTCATTGAATAATAGCTACACAACGCATGTTTAATTAATATGGACGGTGGCGTTTGCGATGCAGATGGAGCTACCGTCCAATTTTTTACTTGTAAATTTGGATTATGAAAAATCTTACATTTGGTTTTGTTGTTGTTTTTTTAAGCCTTGTCGTAGCAGGAACTTTTGTTTCGGCATGTGGTGATTCAGAAAAGTTGAAGGAAAAGGAACGAGAACTTGAAGAATTGCGTCAGCTGGCTGAGTTGGACAAGCGTGAGATGGAAAATCAGTATGCTGAATTTGCTTTGCAGTATAGTGAGTTGAAGAAGAGTATTAAAAATGACTCTCTTGCTGCATTATTAGATAAAGAGCAGAAGCGTGCTGAGGATTTGTTGCGCGAACTTAAAAACGTGAAGGCAACAAGCTCTGCAGAAATACTACGCCTGAAGAAGGAACTTGAAACAGTGCGTGCCGTACTTCGCGATTATATTCGCCAGGTTGATTCGTTGCAGCGCTTGAATATTGTGCTTGTAAATGAGCGTGATAAGGCATTGGCAGAAGCTGAGCGTACGCGCCGTCAGAATACAGAGATAAGCAATGAGCGAGCTGCGCTTCAGGAAAAGGTAGAAATAGCCTCGCAGCTTAATGCGACTAACGTAGTAATTGTTCCACTAAAGAAAACGGGTAAATTTGCGAAGCGTTGTAAGGATATAAAGACGTTCTCTGTAGATTTTTCTATCGAGCGCAATGTCACAGCTGCTACAGGCGTTCGTACTGTTTATGTGCGATTGATAAAGCCTAATGGAACTATTCTTAATCCGATGGGGCAGTTTACTTATGAAAACAAGCAGTTGGAGTGCTCTGCTTCAAAGGTTGTTGAATACGATGGCTCTAATCAGCGTATTAAAGTGTATGTTCCTGTTGCAGAATATATAGAACCAGGTGCTTATTCTGCTTACATCTTTGTTGATGGTCAGATGGTTGGTTCGGGAGCGATTGAAATCGAAAAGTAATTATTACGACTTATTTTAATATTTTAAGGGAATAAAATAAGTATGCTTCCTTCTGACCCTATGATGCTTTATAGCTTTGTAAATATGAAGCTGCGTGACCAATATCCTTCGCTCGACGAACTCTGTCGGGCGGAGGATATTGATGAAGTTTGGTTGCGTGATAAACTCCACCACTTCGGATTTGAATATTCATCTGAACACAATAAATTTTGGTAATGCGTAAGTACACTTACACGCTTTGTTGTATAGCACTCATCTTTATACTTTGTTTCTGCAAGCCTAGTAGTATCCCCGTGGAGTTGCCTTCGATTGTAGGTCTTGATAAGGTGGCGCATGTTTTGATGTATCTTGGTACATGTGGTGTGATGTGGACCGAGTATTTACTGTCTCACCGTAGCATTAATTTTAGGCGTACTTCCTTTTATGCAGTATTGGCTCCCATTCTGATGAGCATTGCTATTGAATTGATGCAAGGCACGCTGACCGACTTCAGAGGATGTGATGTGGGCGATGTTTATGCCAATGTTGTTGGCGTTTTGTTGGCGTTGCTTATTCCTTATGGTTGGTGGCTCCGCTATCGTCGGAAGTCAGAAACTACAGATGTTTCATCTGAAAATTAATCAACTCAACTTTCGCTGGGCTACACTTGAGTTAGGTTGTGAGGTTGTAAGGTCGCTTCGCTTTTAGGTTTTAAGGGCCATTCGGATAGGATAGCCTTAATAATCTTAAAGCCTTAAAAGTTGAGCACCCATCTAAAGTTGGGTAATTAATCAAAATTTCTATTACATTGTTAGTATTACGTCTTTCTCCAATATCTCTCACTTTGGCGCGCCAAGAGGACGGGAGAGTCTTTGAATATACCACTCTGCAGCTTCAGGCTAATCTCTCCCTGGTGGAGCAATTGCGTGAGGTTGTTGCTACACATTCTGTGTGCCAACCCATGCCTGATGAGGGTGTTGTGGTTTCAGTAGTAGGCAATTATACTCCTGTTCCTTTGGCTGATTTTCAGGAGGAATATTGTGATGCTTTTTACAATTATAGCGTTAGTCCGGATGTGAAGCATCGTGTCTTTTACGACATTGTGCCGGCGGCTAACATGGCACTCCTTTTTGGAATGCCCGAATTGACTTGTCAGACGATTGAAGAAGTATTCGGAGAAGTGCATTATGTGTCGGCCTTTACTGCTGTCATTAAGCATTTCTATCGCAGGGAGTTAAGTCCCAAGATGCTTATCTACGCTCATGAGCAAGATATTGATGTTTTGCTCATGGATGCGGGTAAACTGTCGTTGGTGAATACTTACGCAGTGCAGGGACCTGATGATGCGGCTTACTATACGCTCAGTATATTGTCGCAGTTAGGCATTAAGCATGAGCATATTACTATAAACGTTGCGGGGCATTCTTCTTTGCGAAATCCCATTATCGCGAGGTTGCAGCAGTTTGTAACAAAGGTGCTTCCTGTGATTCCTTCGCAAGAGTTTAGCCACGAGATGACGACCGACGAAACAATCCCCTATGATTTAGTTACTTTATTGCTTACAAAATCAAGATAAGTTATGCGTATAATTACTGGTATATATAAGGGAAAGCATTTCGATGTGCCCCGTACGTTTAAAGCACGCCCTACAACTGATTTTGCGAAGGAAAACCTTTTTAACGTGTTGCGTGCCTATGTGGATTTTGAGAATGTGAAGGCTTTAGACCTTTTTGGAGGTACAGGCAGTATAACTTTAGAGCTGTTGTCGCGTGGTTGCTCGCATGTCACCACGGTTGAAAAGGACCGTAAGCATTTTGGTTTTATAGTAGAGTGTATAAAGTCACTGAAGACGCCTGCTGCGCGTCCGCTTTGTGGAGACGCATTGCGTTTTATTGAGCGTTGTCGAGAACATTACGACCTTATCTTTGCCGATCCTCCTTATGCGTTGCCTGAGTTGGGCGAATTGCCCGAGCGAGTGATGAATAGTGCGATGGTTAGTGAAGACACATTGTTCGTTCTTGAACATGGTAAAGATTACGATTTCTCTGAACATCCAGATTTCTTGGAGCATCGCTCATACGGTAGTGTGAATTTTAGCTTTTTCAGAAAAGCTTCGAAAGAATAAACAAAGTTCGTCGTCCTTAGCAGATGCTAGGAACGACGAACTTTTTTTGTAGGGAAGGGGGGGCTTACTGTCGGGGGACGGAAACCTCCTAACTCAGCTAATCTTTGCCCACATTTGTTTCAAGGGAAAAGGGCGCCTCGAAGAGGCAAAAGCTCATAGCCCAGGGCAAGTGACCGTAGGGAACGACACCCTGGGTTGGTGTCCACCCCGAATGGTTCGCCCTGAAGGGGCAAAAGCAGTATATAAAACTTAATAAATTGATATTCAGATGCATTTTGCTTTTGCCCTTACAGGGCGGAAATCCATGCGGACTATTTACCCAGGGTGCCGCTCCTACGTCGCTCTACCCTGGGCTGGTAGCTGGTTGGCCCTTCAGGCCGCCCTGGTAAAGATGTGGGCAAAGATTAGCTAACTCAGGAGGAGAATTGGGTTACGATCGCCCGCTGGAATATTTCCGGATGGCAGTTGTACTCTGTATGCATTAGTAAACAAGTAAACGAGTTGACAAGTTGACTAGAGAGCCATCCGGATGGCATTTGTACTCTGTTATCTATACGTTGAACGATTAGAGATTAACGTTTAACGAAACCATCCGGATGGCAGTTGTACTCTGTACTCTGTAAGTTGTACTTTATAAAAAATCTCGTTGCTCTTTAGTTTGCTTAAAAAAATGTATTTTTTTTGATTTTTTTTGTTTTTGCTCCGAATTTGGAGATTTTGAGGGCAAAATTGGAGGTGAAATTTATGACATACAAGGTAGGAGAAAAGATCTTTGATGTCGTTCCTCCGATGTTTGAAGAAATTTAAATGACCTTTGAGGTCGTTTTTGCTTTTTTGGGGGCCAAAAAAAGGGGAAAACCGCCTGTTTTCCCCTTCGTATTGCAAAGATAATACATTTTCGCGCGAAGTCCAAATCTGATTTGATTCATGTTTAATCAGCATTTGTCTGCTTTACTGTCACAAATTCTTGCCTACATAGCGTCTGCCAATGATAGAAACTGCCTTAGATTTCTTCCATCTTAATGATGCCGTGTGTGAGTGCAAAGACGGTAAGTGCGGAGACACTGCGCGTGCCGAGTTTGTCCGTAAGGTTCTTGCGGTGCGTCACAACAGTTGGCAGGCTGACGTTTAGTTGGTCGGCAATCTCTTTGTTGATGTAACCGCGGGTGACAAGTCGGAGGACATCGAGTTCTCGCTGGGTGAGGTCGGTAGCTTTCGACAGCGTTGTGGTGTGGGCCGGAGTTTGAGCAACGATGGGGTGTGCGTGGTGTTTGCCGTGCGCCATGCCTGCCAGGCGTACAAGTGAATGGGTCAATTGTTCTTCTGACTGGCGGCAGTCAAGCGTGCGAAATTCGCGTGGTATGCGGTTCACCTCTGCACCTTGTACCAGTACAATCGTTTTTCGGCTGCGTTCGAGGAAGAATGTTGCTTGGCTGAGCAGTACTTCTGCAGCTACGAAATAGTGTACGAATTCTGTGTTGCCATTCTCCTCCATTTCTTTCACAGAAGCAAACACACTAGGTGTTGCCATGGGCATAATGCGCTCAAGAATGCTTGCCATCCCCATGGCAGCTAATGTGTCGGGGTGAACGATGGCTATCATAGTCGAATCCATTTGATAAGGTCCTTTATCGTTGGTTTTTTACCATACATGAGAATACCTATTCTGTAGATGCGTCCGCTTATCCAAATCATGACGAATGTTGTTCCGTAGAGTAGTGCTACGGATAGCAACTCCTGCCAGAGAGGTACACCGAAGGGAATGCGTACCATCATGACGATGGGCGAGGTGAGGGGGAAGAGCGAAGCGTAGAAGGCCGTTGGGCCGTCTGTGTTTTCTGCGCTACCCATGGCTGCATAGAGGCTAAACACCATGATGAGCACTACGGGCATGATGAATTGTGATGAATCTTCTTGTGAGTTGATGCTGGCGCCAACGGCAGCGAAGAATGATGCGTAGAGCAGATACCCCCCTAAGAAGTAAACTATGAACATTATAACGAGCTCGGCTACTGGAAGCGAGGCTACAGCATCGAGGATTGCATTGCTTTCTATATTGGTTGTGGGTACAGCTCCCATCTGCATTCCGTTTGCCGATGCCATTGCTGCGGTTTCAACGTCTGCGCCAAAGACGAGGCTTGCTCCATAAATAATCAGCGTGAGCATTACGCCCCAAATCGCTATTTGCAAAAAGCCTACGAGTGCAACTCCGATGATTTTGCCCATCATGAGTTCAAAGGGCTTTACGCTCGACACCATGATTTCCATGATGCGGTTGGTCTTTTCTTCCATCACTCCTTGCATCACCATGCCGCCATACGACATGACGAATGAGTAGATGAGGAATGTAAAGATAAAGCCCACTGCCATGGCAATGCCCGAATCTGAAAAGCTTTCCGAGCCATCATCGTTGCGCTTGATGGTATCAGCTTCTATGTCGGTTTCGCATGATGCGATAATCTTTTCCAACCCATCAATGCCGTGAGATGCCAGTTTTTCGCTACGTACAAAGTTTGAAAGCTCTGTTTCGACATAGCTTTGGAGGTCCATCGGAACTTCGCGGCGTGAGTAAATTTTCAGAGATTTGGGATATTGCAAAAGGTCGGCTCCAATCACTATTACAGCTTCATAGGATGACGAATCGGCTAAGAATTCGGACTGAAAAGCTGGAGTGGTGTGGAAGTGGTAAACTTTGTTATCTTCAAAGAGGTGGTAGTATTTGTGTGTGTGGTCAACGACCGCAATGTTTTTTGTCGTGTCGTCTTCAATGCTCGACAACCACATGGGGACGAACACGATGGCTACCATGAGGAAGGGCATGAAGAGGGTGAGCAGAATGAATGATTTTTTCTGCACACGCGTCATAAATTCGCGCTGTATGATGATGTGAATCTTTGACATAGGGCTATTGTTTGTTTCCTACGACGCGTAAGAAAATTTCCTGCATGGTAGGCATTTTGATTTCAAATTTACGAATGTCCATTTGCTTGGAAAGCAGGTTTATAAGGTCGGAACCTGTAGTGCCTTCAGTTAAACGAAGTTGGTAGGTGTGTAGATTTTCTTTTTGTACGTGGTTGATTACTTGAAAATCATCACAGGGAAGAAGCGGAGTTTCGCTAATGCCCTCCACGTTGTATATGCCTTCGCAGAAACGCTCCTTGACTTCGTTGACATTTCCTTGAAGTACGACTTTAGATTGATCGATTAGGGCTATTTCGTCGCAAACTTCTTCCACTGAGCTCATGTTGTGGCTCGAAAATATGATGGTGTGTCCCTTGTCGCGGAGTTCGAGGATTTCGCGCTTGAGGAGTTCGGCATTGACTGGGTCGAAGCCCGAGAATGGTTCGTCGAAGATGAGCAATGGCGGCTCGTGGAGTACAGTAATGATGAACTGCACTTTTTGTTGCATACCTTTGGAGAGTTCTTCGAGCTTTTTGTCCCACCAGGGCATGATGTCGAATTTTTCAAACCAATATTTGAGGCGTGAACAAGCTTCTGCGTGGCTCAAACCTTTGAGGCGCGCGAGGTAGATGGCTTGTTCGCCTACCTTGTTTTTCTTATAGAGTCCGCGCTCTTCGGGTAGGTAGCCAATATTCATTACGTCATTAGCATTGAGCGGATGACCATCGAATATGACTTCGCCAGTGTCGGGCATTGTGATGCGGTTGATGATGCGGATAAGTGTTGTTTTGCCCGCACCATTTGGTCCTAAAAGACCAAAAACCTTACCTTTTGGCACACTGATGCTTACGTCAGAAAGTGCAGTGTGGCCCGTGTAACTTTTGTGTATGTTTGTAGCTTTAAGAAATGCCATAGTTGATTCGTTAATGAGGAATGTTAAAGCTCCGTTTCGCCTTCTATGTATTGCTCCATAAAGAAGTTTTCGCCATCATATACGGCGTAGGAGAATAGAGAAATCCAATCGCCAAGAATAGCAAGGCGCGATGTGCGCGAAAGGAGCAGGTCGAGCTCTATGTGGCGGTGGCCGAAAATAAAGTAGTTGATGTCAGGGTGGGTTTTAAGATATTCTTTAGCGTAGCACACCAAGTGCTCGTTGGCCTCGCCCATGTAGGGTGGTTCCTTGCCGTCCTTGCGTTTTAAGCGGCTGTGTTTTGCCCATTCCATGCCAAAGTCGATAGCCCATCGAGGGTGGATGCTTGCAAAGCAAATTTGCAGAAAACGATTGTGAAAGATGCTGCGCAACAATCGAAATTTCCAATCGTTGTCGCCCAATCCGTCGCCATGAGCGATAAAGAAGGTTTTTCCGTAAAGCTCGACAGTTTCAGCTTTGCGGTGGAGCGTCACACCGCATTCTTCTTCAAGATAATTGCCAACCCATAAGTCATGATTCCCTACGAAGTAATGCACCTCGACACCAAGGTCGGTGAGTTCGGATATCTTGCCAAGAAAGCGTGTGTAGCCCTTTGGCACCACGAAGCGATACTCATGCCAGAAGTCGAACATGTCGCCTAAAAGGTAAACTGCGCCAGCTTTGTGCTTGATGCTATCCAAAAAACGAACTAAGCGCCGTTCCTGCATTCGTGCATGAGGAATGGCGCGGCTTCCTAAATGGGCGTCTGAAAGAAAATATATAGGTTTCATGTATTTGAGAGTTAACGAGTTGACAAGAAGAGTTGAATAAGGTGCTGAGAATAGAGTATATCTTGTTTGCAAAGTTCCATAGAGTCCATAGAGTCCCATAGAGTCCTTAAAGACTTTAATGACGCTGAATATTCCGCTTGGTCCTCACAACCTCACAACCTTATAACCTTAAAACCTTTATTCTACATAAATCCGAGGTCGAGCTTGGCTTCTTCGGACATCATGTCCTTGTGCCACTCGGGTTCAAACACGAGGTTTACGCGTGCATCTTCAATTCCTGTAATGCCTGTAACCTTCATTCTTACATCCTCTACGATGAAGTCGGCTGCGGGGCAGTTGGGAGCTGTGAGCGTCATGTCGATATCAACGGTCGCGTCGTCGTGAAGGTCTATTTTATATATGAGCCCAAGGCTGAAAATGTCTACAGGGATTTCGGGGTCGTAAACCGTTTTCAGCACTTCGATGATACGTTCTTCAAGTGCAATTTTTTCTTCGGGAGTCATAGTTTAGTCGTTATAGTTTTCCATTATCGGCGTAGCTGTAGAAGTTGTCGCCAGCAATGATGATGTGATCGATGAGGGGAATTTGTATTGCTTCGGCTGCAGCTTTAAGACGTTGGGTGATGTCGTCGTCCTGCGGGCTGGGGCGATTGCTGCCTGCTGGATGGTTGTGCGCAAAGATGAAGCGTACGGCACGATGTTGAATCAGCTCGTAGAGAATGGTGCGTATGTCCACCAAAGTCTTGTCGGCAGCTCCTTTACTAACGAGTACGTTTGCTTTCATGCGCAAGGCGTTGTCAAGCACGAGGATGCGGCATTCTTCGTGTTGGAGCTCTCGCATCTGATGTTTGAGATAATCGGCCACAGCTTTCGATGAATTCATGCTTAGGAATTGCGCTGACTTTTCCATTGCTCTGCGGTTGCCTAATTCGCAAGCTGCTTTGATAGTGATGGCTTTGGCAGAGCCGATGCCTTTGAAAGCCATTAGTTCTTGAAGACTTAGCTTGCCGAGCTCAATGAGATTACCACCGACGTGAGCCAAAATTCTCTGGGTGAGTCCAACAACGCTTTCGCCAGGTGTGCCCGAACCTATGAGGATGGCCAGCAACTCTGCGTTTGTCAAGGCTTCAGGACCGATGTGCTCAAGCTTTTCGCGCGGGCGCTCTTCTGCAGGCAATTGTGTGATGGTAAGCGGCTTTTGTTCTGTTGGCATATTTGCTTAAGGGAAGTGCTATTTGTAAAAATTCTTTTTGAAAGCTTCAAATTCGCCTTCGCCCATCACGCATTCTTTCCACCAAGCGCGCAAGAAGCCAGAGCCGTAGCCTATGAGCTGCACAAACGAGGCTTTGATGCTAAGCGTAGCTACTTTGATAGAGCGGTTCAGATGGAGCGAGTCGGCAAATATTAGCATAGAGTAGAGTATGAGGGGCATGAGTGCACCGATGCTTAACACAGAACCAATGAAAGTTCCTACACATAGCATTCCTTCGGCTTCGCCGTTTACGGAGTTTGTTTGTATCGCAATTTGGTTGGCTACAGTCAGCGAGATTCCTGCCAAAAATGTCAGAAGTAGGAATGCTACGCCGCAGGTGAACACTGCTGGCAACAGATGTACGAGCTTTAAGGTACCAGGATGGCGCTTCGTGAGGTGGATGCGGGCGATGCCAGAGTTGTGCACTTGCTTGAAGAACTTTTTCAAATCTGTGCGGCGTTTGTGCCATACCCAAGCATCGGGGTAAAGTCGACATTTATAACCACCTTTGAAAATACGAGTGGAGAAATCGATGTCTTCGCCAAAGCGCATTTCGCTAAAACCATTAAGTGTATTGTACACATCTCGACGAACGCCCATATTGAAGGAGCGTGGGTAGAACTTATCCATCTTTTTCTTGCCTCCACGAATGCCACCTGTCGTAAAAAATGAGGTCATGGCATAATTAATGGCTTTCTGTGTGGGCGAAAATGAGGGATGCGCGCTGTCGGGGCCGCCGAAAGCATCGCATGGATAGTTGGCGATGCTCTTTTCTACAGCCTCTACGTAGCCAGGAGGTAGCACCACGTCGGAGTCAAGGATGAGTACCCACTCTCCGTTGGCGCGCGCTACGCCATAGTTGCGTGTTTGGCCAGGTCCGCTATTGGGCTTGTTATAATAATGTATGTCCAGCTTCGAAGCATATTTTTTGACAATATCTTCGCAGGTGATAGACGAACCATCTTCTACTATGATAACTTCGAAATTGCCTTGTGTTTGAGTGCAAAGGCTTTCGAGAAGTTCGTCTACTTCATCAGGACGATTATAAACGGGGACAATAAATGAATATTTCATGTTTGCAAAAATACAAATTATATTTTGCGTAGGCGGACGTAGCCCTATATTTTTATGATAAAAAAATGGCACCCTTAGTAAAACTAAAGATGCCATGTGTTAGAAGTGAGTTTTAGAAGGGTAATGTGAGGCCTACGTTAACCTGTCCGTTCATGTTTTCGATAGGGATAAATTCTTTTGAAACATCTCCAAATACGCGGTCTGCTCCAACGTAGAGCTTAGCAAGACCGAAGTTCATGGTGAGTGCACCGCCAAAGCTTGTACCTGTTGAGGAGAACGAAGTGTTGGCATTGATTTCAAACCACTTTGTAGGGCGATAGTTGGCAGAAATCATACCCTGGTGCCAGCTGTAAACTCCATTGATGCGACCAGTGTAGAGCGCACCGAAGCGAAGTTTGTTGTAGAAAGGAAGTGCATACTCAACACCTGCATTTACTGTAGCTGCAAGCATCTCGTTCACCTTTTCTTCGCCATCGTAGTACACAGAGAACATTTCTTCGAGGTCATCTCCGATTCTTTCAAGCTGAGGACCGAGACGGTCTGTTGACTTGTCGCTACTGTTTACGCGGAAGCTGTCGAAACCGTTGAAGCTGTATTCGCCAGCTGACGAAGCTGTCTTTGCCTTCTTCCAACTCATCATACCAAGGTCTGTTACGCCAAGGCTTACGGTGAGGTCGTCTGTGATTTTGTAGGCGGCACCGAGGTCAACAGCTAAACCCATGCCAGGAAGGTCAAATGCTACTTCGTCAATGCCCTTGATGCGGCGGCGACCATCGGCTGCATTCTTACTTGCATCTTCGAACTCAAGCTGTGCGTCCATGATGGCAGTTTTGAGTTCAGTGTTGGCATTAATGCTCCACGCATCGCCATTCATGGTGATGTCCATTCGGTCAACATTGAGGTCTGCATAAGCTGCACCTACAAGAACCTTTACCTTTGCTCCGACACGAAGTCTGTCGTTGATATTGCGTGCGTGTCCAAGGGCTAGCTCTGCGTAGTTTGTAGTGCGCATGCTAATATCCTCAAGGTGGTAGCTTTCCTTATTGCCTGCAGTTTTGGCAAATTCGAAAAATTCGTAAGGAAGTGTGAGGTTCGTATTAGAGCGAACATTCACTTCGAGTACGTTCATGCCACCAAATCCCTTGAAAGCGAATGAGAGAACATTGTAGTTCACATAGAGGTCCATTCGATTCTTGTCGTCGATGTTGCTCAAAAACTCTGATGCGCTGATTGAGGGGTTGAGGAATGTGGTGTAGTCGTACTTGGGGTTGCCATCCAATTTGTAGATGAAGTCTCCGAGGCCTACGTTACCTGTTGTTCCCACGTTGATATTACCGAGAAGTAATGACTTGTAGGGAGTGTCGAGCAAAGCAGGGTTCATTTGATGGCGGAAGCTTGCAGTTTGCATGAAGTAGGACGTGCGTGACTCTTGTGCATCGGCAGAAAGGGCCATGGTTGTCGCAGCCAAAGCTACAAGGCTATATTTCTTAAAAATATTTTTCATAGCGATAGGTGTTTTAATTTAAATCAGCAATAATCTGTCCTAAGAGTCTCAAACGAATGTCCTTGAGTTGTAAGTACTGGTCGGTAGAGAGGGTTACGCCATCTGCTACAGTTTCAGCATTTACCTTCAAGAGTAACTGGTCGAGCTTCTGGAGGTCTGTGGGGTTCGCAAATCGGATAGAGAGTGTGAGGGTTGACTCTGCATTGGCAGGTACTTCAACGGTTGTAATCTCAACACCAGGAATTTCTTTACCTCTTGTGTCCAAAGGAATTGCTTTGAGTTGTAATGCAAGGGGCACTTTGTTGTCAATGATTGCTGTAACTTCTGCACCTTCGGCTGCAAGGTCCTTCAAGTCGGCATTCATGTCTTCGATAGTTTCGTCGTAAACAATCTTGAGGCCTGAGTTGAATTTGAAGGGCACGTACACATTGTAGTTGAGAGATGCATTGTACGTACGGCCAAGTGCTATCTTGCTAAGTTCGTCGGTCAAGCAAATCTTGCCGTTGTTCATATCTACGCGAATTTTGTCGGGAATTGTCTTTACAACGTCGTTAAGATTGTTGACATTGTAAATAGCTGCTGACTCTTCAACGCCATTGGGGTCGAAAGGAGTTGCTTCCTGGCAGAAGTAGATGACAGACTGTTGCTGACCATTAAGCGCAACGAGGTTTTCGCTGGGAAGGCGTACTTCTGCAATGTTTGAATTGCCCTTTACTCCGTAGAGGTTGCCCCAGAGTGTGAGGTCAACGGGAACTTGACTCATATCAACGTTCAAGCGGAATGTGGGGTTGGCTGCCATGATGCATACTTCGGGGTCTGTCAAGAAGTCGGGCACATCGCTACCGATGTTAATGGGCGAGATGTTAGGATTGATGGTGGGGTTGAACACACCTTCTACTTCGCTAAACGAAATGCGTACCTTGTCGCTGCTGCTTTGCTTGCCTACCTTTACGATGACGCGGATGGTTGTTTCATCGCCACTCTTAAGTGTGAAACCTTCTGCAGCCTTTACGCTGAAGCTACCTTTTACAGCATAATTTCCTGCGATGTTAAGCGATTTGCTGTTGCTAAGGTCAAGGCCTTTTTCGCCTTCAAGCTCAAGAGCGTCAACAGTAAATTCTGCAAGTGTTATGCTCTCTTTGTTGAGGCCAGACTTGCTGCCAATGTTAAGAATGTTGCTGCTTTGTCCTTGCAACTTGAAGAATGAAGGCAATGTTACTTCAAGACCTTCGTAGCTGTCGATCACGAACTTCTGTGAAGAAGTGTTGGGCACGATTTCGAGTGCCACACTGATAGTACGGCTATCGGCAGCGGGAATGATGCGCTTGAGATTCTTGATTTCCGAGGGTAGGTTGGTGAGGCTGAAATCGTTGGTTGACTCAATACTTAAGGGTACAAGTCCTGATGACCAGTCTGCCTTAATAGGAATCTGCGTAATGTTAAGCCCTGGGATTGCCTGTCCCATAGCATCCTTTACGGCATCAAAACTTACAACAGGAATGTTTGGCGTAAGTTTTGCAGCATCAATGGTAGCTGAGAAGGAAGGTACGTCGAACGAAAAGCGTGCATCGTCGCCTTTAACGAGGTAGAATGTACCTTGCGTTGTGGCTTCCAACATTTCTTCTTTGTCAACTTCAAGAATGTCTGAAAGCCAAATTTTCTCTGAGTTACCAATCTTTAGTTGGAGTTGTTCAGAGCCAAAGCCCATCGTCATGTCGATGTCCTTGCTCATGTCGTAAGTGTCGTCTACACATGCTGAAAAAGCTATTCCAGCCGCAAAGACTAACAAGCCTTTGAGAAAATCCCTTTTGTTTTTCATCTGAGTAGTTTTATAGAGTTTATAATATTTATTTACACATGTTAACAATGTTGCAAATTTAAGAGAATTTTATTTAAAACAATGTTAAAAAGGATTTTATTTTGTTCAGTTATTCGGATTCCTGGCTTTTTTAACAATTTGTTGTGTATGCTATCGTGGATATTGTAAAAAAACATGCGCTACTGTTATGTCGTTAGTACGAGATAATAGTAGCGCATGTTTTATTATGTTTATCTACCTATAAGTAGTGACTGTGGATTAGCCCATGAAGAAGAGCAATACGAGCTGAGCTGTGAGGATGCGGAGGAACATCGTGAGCGGATAAACCGTAGAATAGCCCACTGCGGGAGCATCGCTACCAGTAGCAGTTTGGTTTGCAAATGCGAGTGCGGGTGGGTCGGTGTTCGAACCTGCAATTAAGCCCATAAGTGTGAAGTAGTTGATCTTATACTTCAAGCGGCCAATTGTACCAATGATGAGAATGGGCAATGTTGTGATGAGGAAACCTGCCCATACGTAGTTGTAACCACCATTTACGATTGTTTGCCAGAAAGTGGCACCGGCCTGAAGACCTACGCTGGCGAGGAACAGAATAAGACCTACTTCGCGAAGCATGAGGTTGGCAGAGGTTGTCATGTAAGACGCAATCTTATAGCGGTAGCCAAATGCGCCGATGAGGATAGCCACAACGAGCGGACCACCAGCGTAGCCTAACTTGACGGGAACTTCGATGCCGGGAATAGGAATTGGCATCTGGCCAAGGATGATACCGAGCATGATACCGAAGAAGATGGCACCAACGTTGGGGTGGTCGAGGTGCTTAACGTTTGCACCTACTACGCGACCGAGGCGTTCTACGTTTTCTTCCGAACCTGTTACGAGCAAGCGGTCGCCTACCTGAAGACGGAGGTTGCGGTTGGCAAAGAGGTCCATGCCGTTACGCGTTACGCGTGTTACGTTCACACCATAGACTGATGAGAAGTGGAGCTGACCGAAGGTCTTGCCATTCATTGTTTCCTTTGTAACGATGAGGCGGCGTGATACGTAGTTTTTCTTTTCAGTGTCGGCTTCCCAAGTCTTGTCTTCAACAGCTTCACCGATGAGCTCTGTGATGGCCTGAGCTTCGCCTTCAGTACATACGAGGTGAACGCGAGTGTTGAGTTCGAGCTTTGTGTCGCGGTTGGGAATGATGAGATCTTCACCCTTGATGATACGTGAAATGATGAACTGACGGTTGAGGAAGTTGCGAAGTTCTTCGAGTGTCTTGTTGACAACAGCGTTGTTTGTTACCTTGAGCACGAGGTGCTTAGGTGTTGCGTGAGGATTGCTTTCCACTTCCTTGCGGAGTTGCTCGCGCTCTTGGTCAAGATTGATGCGGCAGATGTAGCGAAGTGCAACGGTTGAAAGAATGATACCTACTACACCAAGGGGATATGCGCATGCATAACCGCTGGCAATATCAGGAATGCCGTTTGCAAATTCATAGTTTGTGAGCGTTGCGCTAGCTGCACCAAGACCGGGGGTGTTGGTAATTGCACCATAGAGCACACCGACCATCATGGGGAATGCTTCCTTAGAACCATCGTTGAAGAAGAGGTAGTAGAGGCCCACCATCACTGCGATGTCGAGCGTTACGATGCCTACAGCGAGCATGTTCATCTTAAGGCCACCTGACTTGAATGTGGCAAAGAAGCTAGGACCTACCTGAAGACCAATGCAATATACGAAGAGAATAAGGCCCAACTCCATTACAAACTTGATGATTTGTGGAGTGCTGGCTAAAGTGTCGCCGCTGGCTGTCTTGTAGTCAATTCCGAAGAACGTGTTGCAGATGTGGCCTACGAGAATGCCAACAAAAAGTACGAACGTGACACCCAATGCGATGCCACCAAACTTAATCTTACCCAAGCGAACGCCAAGCGAAATTACCAATGCGTAGGCAATAACTAAGTGCGCGATGTACGTGCCAGAGGTAAGGTTGGTAAGGATGTTTACTAACCAATCCATGGTGAAAAATTTAAATATTGTAAGTAAATAATTTATTTCAGCGAAAGGTTTGTGACATTCGTATCGTCACCATTTGCAAAGTTACGACATTTTAGTGAATAGGTGTAAAAGAATTTTAACGAATGTTTTTATTGTTGGCCCACTTCTAGCTATGTTTTTTGCTTACTACAAATTCCTTAGATGGTATTGAAAGATTTGCTTGTCAAAAAAGAATGTTTTATGATTGAGGATTTTGTGATAGTAAAGCAGATAAATGCTGACGAAACATGAATGAAAGCAGATTTGGATTTCGACAGAAAATGTTGTATCTTTGTACTACAAGGAGGAAGCTGCACAGTTTCCTCCTTTTTTTGGCTCCCAAAATGCCAAAAATACCTCAAAGGTCGTTAAAATTTCTTCAAACATCGGAGGAACGACATCAAAGATCTTTTCTCCTACCTTGTATGTCATAAATTTCACCTCCAATTTTGCCCTCAAAATCTCCAATTTCGGAGCAAAAACAAAAAAAATCAAAAAAAATGCATTTTTTTAAGCAGGCTAAAGAGCAACGGATTTTTGATAGAGTACAGAGTACAACAACCATCCGGATGGCTCTCTTGTTAACTTGTTTACTAGTCAACTTGTTTACTAAAATGTACAGAGTGCGAAAGTTGAGTAAGGTTACATTACTTCAATTATTTCATCCAGAGAGGTGGTGTAGTGTCTAGAGGTATGGTCGCTTCGCATGGCTTTTTGAACGTTGCCTTGTACTGCAACTCGGATGGCTTGCTTGCCTTCTCTTGACTTAATAGTGTCGATGGCTTTTAGCAGGCGTTGTTGTTTGTTGCGGTCAACGTTGTCGAATATGTTTTGCTGTATGCATTGGTTCGATACTATTTGGTTGAGGCTGACTCCAGCTTTTTTGTAACTATAGCATGGGAGGAAAATTTTGTCGAAAGCTTGTAGGGCGGCACCGACAAGTTCGCGAATGTCGCTTGTGGCAACATCGAGCTTAACGCTGGCAGCGTTGGCGTATTGAATCTCGTCTGTGCGGAAACGGTTGGTTGAGACGAAGGTGGTGACGATTAAGGCCGCGCTCCCCTCACGGCGCAGGCGTTCGGCGCAGTTGGCGGCAAAGTCGGCTATGATAGAGCGCAATTCTTCGTAGTTGTTGATACAGTCGCGAAAGGAACGACTGCTGGTCATACTGCGTTTAGCGGAGGTGGGCTGAAAGTCAAGCACGCTTTGTCCGCGTAGTTCGCGCCATGTATGAACTCCAGGGAGTGCCATCTGCGAACGTACGCTCGTTTCGCGCATGAGGGTAAAGTCGTGAGCAGTACGTATGCCGCGTTCTGTGAGGCGTTGTTTATGTTGACGGCCGATGCCCCACACATCGCCAATTTCTGTCAGCTGCAGGGCTTTTATGCGCTTTTCTTCGTTGTCGATGATGCAACAATGGTGGTAACCCGCATGCTTCTTAGCAAATTTACTTGCAATTTTAGCCAGCGTTTTAGTGGGGGCAATCCCTACGCTTACGGGGATGCCTGTACATTTTCGAATCATAGCGGCAAGTTCTCTGCCAAAGGTTTCTGCATCTTTGATGCCTTCAAGGTCGAAGAACCCTTCGTCGATGGAGTAGATTTCCAGATGGGGCACGTGTTTGCGAACAAGCGACATCACGCGTTGCGACATATCACCATAGAGACGATAGTTGGATGAACGCACGTGAAGAAGACCTTGCTTCACGAGGTGTTGCACTTGGAAGAAGGGTACTCCCATCTTAATGCCCATTTGCTTAGCTTCATTGCTGCGTGCCACGACGCATCCGTCGTTGTTGGAGAGAACAACGACGGCTTTCCCTTCTAGCTGGGGTTGAAATACTCGCTCGCAGCTGACAAAGAAATTGTTGCAGTCAATGATGCCTATCATGTGGGGATTTTGTTTTGCGATGACGCAAAGTTAAGTTTTTTTGCAGACTATTCTGCTTGTCTTCTTGTTGAAACTAAAAAGTTGATGTATTTTTGTCGTGAGGTAACTTTTTTATGATTTTTTATAGAAACTATAGAAACTATATTGTACCTAGAAAACAAATTTCTTTTTAGAAACTTATGGCAATATTATTTCCTTCACCCATATTCGGCCCCATAAAAAGTCGTCGGTTGGGTGTCTCTTTGGGTATCAACCTTATGCCGAGCGATGGAAAGGTGTGTACGTTCGACTGTATCTATTGCGAATGCGGATTGAACGGGGACAACCGTCCGAAGCTCAAACGTCCCACGCGCCAAGAAGTGCGTGAGGCACTGGAGGCGCGTCTTCAGCAGATGAAGTCAGATCAGTGTGCACCCGATGTACTTACTTTTGCAGGTAATGGCGAGCCTACTGCGCATCCCGAATTTGCAGGGATTATTGATGACACATTGGCGCTGCGTAATCTTTATTTTCCCAACGCTCAAGTGAGCGTGCTGAGCAATGCCACAATGTTGCACAAGCCCGATGTTGTAGAGGCGCTGAAGCGTGTGGACAATAATATTCTGAAGCTCGACACCGTTTCGCAAGAGTATATTGAGCGAGTGGATTGTCCGACGGGAAAGTATGATGTTGGTCGCATCGTGGAGCAGCTATGTGAGTTTAAAGGCAAGCTCATTGTGCAGACGCTTTTTATGAAAGGCGAGCATGCCGGTGAGAGTGTTGACAATACTACTGACGAATACGTACAACCTTGGTTGGAGGCTCTAAAAAGAATTGCGCCCCAACAGGTCATGATTTACACGATAGACCGAGCTACACCCGTCGAGGGATTGCTTAAGGCTACGCCTGCTGAACTCGATGCGATTGTTGAGCGTGTGCGTGAGCTGGGCATTGTGGCGTCGGCTTCTTACTAATATATATTGAGAGACGTGGATAATTTCTTAATAAAACTACAGCAAACGTTGAAGAAGTCGCCCTTAAATGGTCTTACATTGGTGGGGCTCTCGGGCGGTGCTGACTCTGTTGCACTATTGCTGGGACTGCTGGATCTGGGGCATAGTGTAGAGGCCGTGCATTGCAACTTTCATTTGCGAGGAGCGGAGTCGGATGCCGACGAGGCTTTCGTACGTGAGCTTTGTGGAAAGTTGGGCGTGAGGCTTTGCTGCGTGGATTTTGATACAACGGGCTATGCGCGTCAGCACAAGGTAAGTATAGAGATGGCAGCGCGTGAGTTGCGTTATGACTACTTTGAACGATTGCGCCGGGAGCGTGGAGCAGAAAGCATTGCCGTAGCGCATCATCGTGATGATAATGTAGAGACGATGCTGCTCAATCTTTTGCGTGGCAGTGGGCTACGTGGACTTTGCGGAATGCGTCTGCGTAATGGATACATAGCTCGTCCGATGCTTAACGTTTCTCGCACAGAGGTGGAGCGCTATTTGCAACTCAGGCGGCAAGCTTATTGTAAGGACTCCACGAATACCGATACGCACTATCGACGCAACAAGGTGCGCCATGAGTTGCTTCCTTTGTTGCGCGAGCTGAATCCGAATGTAGAAGCTACGTTGGAGGCTACGATGCAGCGATTGGTGGAGGTCGAGAATCGTTTGACTTCATTCTCTAATGTTTTAGAATCCGAAGAGTTGTCGCTTTCTTCGCTTGAAAATTCTGTATCGCCCGTGTCGGACGTTTACGAGTTTTTGTCGCCTCATGGATTTTCGCCTGCGCAGTGCAGAATGATTGCGCAAACGTGTTCCCGTCAGGTGGGAGCGATGTACGAAGCTGGGGATATTCTCTGTGTGCGCGACCGTAGTGCGCTTATTGTTGGACGAAAACCAGCTGAGCTTTCACCTTGCGAGTTGTCTGCTCTCAATGCTACTTATGAATTGGGAAACGGATTGACGCTTGTGCTTACCACGATGGAGCGTCAGCAAATTGAAACCCTTGTGCAGCCAGACAATGTAGCGTTGCTTGATATGGATGTGTTGCAATTTCCGCTAAAGGTGAGAAGTGTTGCTAAGGCTGATCGTTTTTGTCCGCTCGGGATGAAGGGCACACAGTTGGTTTCAGACTTTTTGACTAACCGCAAGCGTAATCGTTTGCAAAAGATGGCTGCATTATGTGTGTGCGATGCGGAAGGAATCGTTTGGCTTGTAGGTGAGAGGTTGGACCATCGGGCGAGGTTGACGCCTACCACACAGCGGATTCTGAAAATAGAAGTGAAGTAAATATAAATTGAGAGGCACGTGCGCTGCGAGGATTTTGCAGTGTACGTGCCTCTTATCTTTGCTTTGTGGTTTGTGCAACCTACTGTTTGCGCATTTTGTCAAT
The DNA here is from genome assembly GCA_045614785.1 of Alloprevotella sp. Lineage (GTDB taxonomy): Bacteria > Bacteroidota > Bacteroidia > Bacteroidales > Bacteroidaceae > Alloprevotella. The sequence continues at coordinate 21,640 of JAZLDQ010000002.1, read as the reverse complement.
GAGTTCTTTTGCCTCAGTGATTTGTTGTAGCTTCTTTGTTGCAGCTTCCTTCACATCGTCGCCGAGGTGAGCCACTCGGTCGGGGTGATGTTCAACCACCAATTTGCGGTAAGCTTTGCGCACTTCTTCGTCAGTAGCATCTGGCGTAAGTCCGAGCACACGGTAGGCATCTTCGAGGGTCGTGCCACCAAGTGAGAGGAGTTGTTCTGCAAGATGAGGTGACAGCCCCAAATGAATAATGATTTCTCTGAGTGCTTCGACTTCACTATTTGCAATCGTACCGTCTGCTTTGGCTATTTCAGCTAAGAGGGTTGCAAGTTGTGTGCGGTCGGCTTCGGGCATGATGGAGGCAAGCTCGTGGCAGGCTTGGTGAATTTGCTGCTGCCATGCATTAGCGCCTTGCTGCTTGCGATATTCGTAGAGTTTTAGCAAAATTTCATTGCCTTGCTGTTCGGCTTCAGCTCCGAATGTGCGGCGAAGGAAGCGTCGCATAAACTCCATTTCGGAGTGCATGATTTTTCCATCCGCCTGAATCATGTGTGCCGCAAGCACCATAAGCGAGAAGAGAAAACGATTACGCGATTGTTCTTTCAGCTCGTCGGGAGTTTCAGAAATGGGGTCGGGCCCTGTTTCGCTTTTATCAAAGAGTGAACCTAGGGCGTAGCCAGCAATGGCTCCAAGAATGCCACCGCCAAATGCGAAGCCTAAGATTCCGCCAATCCATTTTGCTTTCATAGAGTGTGAGGTTATGATTTTGTTCGGTTTTGAGGATAATGCAGGGAAGATTAGTGATAGAGTCTAAACATCTTGTTTACTCGTTAACTAAACACTTGTTTACTCTATTTGATTGTTTACTTTCTTTCCAATTCCTGAAGGTTTTCCATCTTCTTTGTCTGGAGGAATTCGTAAACACCGCAAAGGTGTTCGCGTACTCGTCCGTGTCCAAACTCATAAACCTTAGTGGCAAGTCCGTCGAGGAAGTCGCGGTCGTGGCTTACGCAGATGAGTGTGCCGTCGAAGTCCTGAAGTGCTTGCTTAAGAACGTCCTTGGTCTTGAGGTCAAGGTGGTTCGTAGGTTCGTCGAGGATAAGGAGGTTGACGGGTTCAAGCAATAGTTTGAGGAGCGCCAAGCGAGTGCGTTCACCACCCGAGAGCACCTTTACTTTCTTTGTACTTGCTTCCCCACCAAACATAAAGGCACCGAGCAAGTCGCGTATCTTGTTGCGGATGTCGCCCTTTGCTACATCGTCGATGGTTTGGAATACGGTGAGGTTTTCGTCAAGGAGCGATGCCTGGTTTTGGGCAAAATAGCCAATCTGCACATTGTGGCCGAGGGTGAGCGTTCCTTCGTGCTGAAGTTCGTTCATGATGCACTTTACGAGTGTTGACTTACCTTCGCCATTACGTCCAACGAATGCCACCTTGTCGCCACGCTCAATCATGAGGTTTACGTTCGAGAAAATGCGCTTTTCTTCAAATGCCTTGCCTACGCCGTCCATGATGACGGGATAGTTGCCCGAGCGAGGAGAGGGAGGGAACTTTAGACGCAGATGTGAAGTGTCTTCTTCGTCAACTTCTACCAACTCCAATTTCTCCAGCATCTTCACGCGGCTCTGCACCTGGAATGTCTTTGAGTAAGTGCCCTTGAAACGTTCGATGAAGTCCTTGGTTTCCTGGATCATCTTCTGCTGTTCTTCCCACTGCTTCATCTGTTGCTCGTGGCGCTCAGCGCGAAGTTGGAGGTATTGCGTGTAAGGCACCTTGTAGTCATAGATACGTCCCATGGTTACTTCGATGGTGCGCGTTGTGATGTTGTCAACGAACTTGCGGTCGTGGCTGATGACAACGACGGCCTTTCCATTGCTGATAAGGAAGTCTTCGAGCCAACCGATAGATTCGATGTCAAGGTGGTTAGTGGGTTCGTCGAGCAGGAGTACGTCGGGGTTCTTGAGCAAGAGCTTTGCCAACTCGATACGCATGCGCCAACCGCCAGAGAATTCGCTTGTTTGTCGGTGAAAATCGCTACGTTCAAAGCCCAAACCGAGCAAAGTCTTCTCCACATCTTCTTCGAAGTGGGTCATGTCGATGGCATAGAACTTTTCGCTCATCGTAGCTACTTGCTCGATGAGTTGCATGTATTCGTCGCTTTCGTAATCGGTGCGTTCTGCCAATTGTTTGTTGAGTTCCTCAATCTGCGCCTCCATTTCGTGAAGGTGAGCAAAGGCTTGGGCTGTTTCTTCAAACACGGTGCGTCCGTCCTCCGTCATCAAGTGCTGCGGAAGATAGGCTATAACGGTGTCCTTTGGCGCAGAAACTTGTCCGCGCGTAGCGGTTCTGACGCCTGCAAGGATTTTGAGGAGTGTACTCTTGCCTGCACCGTTTTTACCCATAAGGGCGATGCGGTCTTTTTCGTTAATTACAAAGCTGATGTCGCTGAAAAGCGTACTGCCGCCAAATTCGACAGTAAGTCCGTCTACTGATACCACTTTTAAATAGAGTGTGTTTTAATGGGTGATTGATATTTTCGGTTGCAAAGTTACAAAAAATAGCGGACTACTCGCCCATTTCTTTCGACAATAGCATATCGGTGGCAGCGTTACGCTTATATATGACAATGCTGAGAGGTTATTTCTCCTTGGGGTAATCGATGAGCACGATGTATTCGCCTTGGGCGCAAATGCGTGTGGTGGTAGTTGTAGCTTCGTTAAGTGTGCCTTGCCACCAAGCGCTGAAGTCGTAGATAGGGTAGCGAAGTCCGCAGCTTTCAAAGCGAGTGGCATTGATGTTGATAATTGAAATCTGTTGTCCCACCTCGGTGTTGAATATATGCTCGTTGTTGCAGGGAACAATTTCGCAATGGTCAGTGAACATTCGCACATGTAGTCCACGTCGGTAGTATTCCATAAGCAGGCTGATGTTGCCCAGTGTGTGGCATTCGCGTTTGCCAGTAGCTCCCAGGATGATGATGTCGGTGTAGCCCGATGCGGCTGCAAAGCTTACGGCCTTTGTAAGGTCGTTGGTTTCTTGTTCGGCCACGAGGTGAAAGCAGTGGGCAAATTGCTCCTTGATACGAGGGCTTACGGAGTCGCCATCGCCAATGATGGCAATGGGATTTCCGCCTTCCTCGATGTAGCGGTTGGCTGCGCCGTCGCAACAAACTACTGGCAATCCGCTCTTAAGCAGCTCGCATGGAATGCTGTGAGTGGGATAGTTGCCATCAGCAAGGATGGTAATTTTTTTGTTGTTCATAAACGAATGTGCAGTAAGGATTATTTTTTGTCTTGATTCTTCTGTTCTTCAGCAAGCTTTATCCATTTCTGATACCCTACAATGGCAAGTATGCTGTAGAGAGTGTAAAGTCCTGCTGTTGCGTAAAGATTCGTGTCAGTGTTGATAGAGAGGTAGAGATAGAAGATGACGCAAATGACATCCACGATGAACCACATGAGCCACTGCTCTGCCACTTTCATAGCTAGCATTAACATGGCGACGAGGCTGAGCCCTGTAATTACGGCATCCATACCTGCCGTAATGGGGTCGTTGAATTGTTTGAGGATTATGGACAAAGGGACAGCAATGAAGCCCGCGATGACTATAAAATGTTTGAACCAGCGCAGAGAAATGCGTGTGATGGGAATTTCTTTGCTGTCGTCAGATTCGCCAACTCTCTTCTTGCGCCATTTTCCCCAACCATAGATGGCAGCGGCTACGTAAAACAATTGCAGACTTCCCTGGGCATAAAGGTCAGCTTGAAAGTAAACGAAGGTGTAAACCAATGGCATAATTGCGCCTACAATCCACAGATGGATGCTGGCGCGATATTCCAGGTAAATGTAGGTGAGCCCAAGAATGGCTCCGATGATTTCGAGCATGGGGGTGAAGTTTTATAGGGGAATATTTCTCAGGAATTTCAGAGTACTCAGAGTTTTCTGAGAATTCCAAAAAACTCCGAGTACTCTTACAAAATTAGTTAAGGCAACCCTGGTTCTTATATTTTCAGCGTCAGGTGTGCCATAAAGTTTGTGCGTGCTTGTGCTGCATAACCAGTGTAGTTGATGCGCTGGTCGGGCGTGTTGAGGTATGAGGACGAAGCCCACCCGTTGTTTTCGTAAGCCTTGTTAAAGAGGTTGTTGATGGTGATGCCAAAAGTGGCGCTCTTTATGCTCCCGAGGTGTTCGAGTGTATAGGCAAAGTCAAGATTGCTGATGCAATAAGCCTTCAATTTATGAGCGGCTACGTCGGCATTGCTCATATATTGTTCGCCCACGTATTGGGTGGTGAGGCGTGCAAAGAAACCTTTGTATTCGTAGCTCAGCTGATTGTTGGCAACAAACGATGGCGAGAATGCAGTATGCGTACTTCCGTGCTGAACTATCTGGGCTGGAAGGTCGTTCCAGTTATCGTCGTAGCCGTAGAGCGTTTCGCAGAAGTTTTCAATGCGATTTCTTGACAGCGTGGCATTGGCTTCCCATTTAAATCCGAGGGGTAACTTTGCGGCGGCTTGCAGTTCTATGCCCATGCGGTAACTGTCTTTGACGTTTGCTGATACGGGTTCGCCAATCTCGTTGAGTTCGCCAGTGAGTACGAGTTGGTCGGTGTAGTCCATGTAGTAGAGGTTTACGCCAGCATGGAACTTCTCTGTAGTGTAGTGGGCGCCAGCTTCGTAGTCCACCAATTTCTCGGCACGTGGATGATGGGTGAAGTATCCGTCCGTGTAGTTGTTGCGTGTGGGTTCCTTATGGGCAACGCTGGCTGAGGCGTAAAGGCGAAGTCGTTTTGTGGCGTTCCAGTTGAGTCCAACCTTGGGGTTGAAGAAGTCGAACTGGTCGTTTACGGCAAGTCGTTGCATGCCCGATGCGTCAAGACTGTTGTACTTGTCGTTCGTGCCGTTGATGCTGTAGTCAATGTGGCGCAACTGAAGGTCGGCATACGCAGATAGCGAGGGCAGTAGTTTGTATTCTCCCTTTACGAAGATGTTGGCATCCGACTTCTTGCCCTGGTTGCGATAGTATTCGTCGTTGGGATTGGCCTGGCCTACGTAGTTTTTTGTCCAGATGACGTGGCCAAAGTGGTCGCCTACATAGCGGTTGAGCGCACCGCCGAGCGTGGCATTAAGTCGTTTGCTTTGGTAGTTGACTGAAAAGGTGAGGCCGCCAAAATCGTTGTCCATCGATTTGCGGCGTACGAGGTCGGATTTCTTTACCAGCGTGCCATCAGCTGTGGTGTAGGGCGTGAGGCCGTATTCTATGAGTTTACGGTTGGTTTTGTACTCCTGGTAGTAGCCTTCGCCATGGGTGTAGTGGAGCGCAGCGTTTATCTTCCAGTTTTTATTGAACTGGTGGCTACCCAATAGTTGATAGTGCGTCTGTGTGTAGTTGTCGGTCTGGTCGTCGTAGAAGTGTTGCACTCCTTCTTCGTTGGTGAACATATAGCCGCAGGAGTTATAGCGTCGGCCATAGGCCTCCATCTCTTCGCGTGAGGCATAGTTCCAAGCGTGATAGGTGCGTTCTTTTCCGCCATAGACGATAAAGCGCAAAGCTGAACTTTCCGCAAAATAGGCCGCTTGTGTGTAGTAAGAATAGAGGTTGGCTGAGGCGCGGTCGATATAGCCATCCGTTCCGATGTTTGAGAGACGAGCGTCGAAGGTCCAGTGCTTATTGATGAGCCCCGTTCCAAGACGAAGCGTTTCCTTGTGCGTACCATATGAACCTGCAGCGAGTTGAACTTCCGTGTAGGGGCTTGTTTGGCACGAGGTGGTCTGCAGATTCAGGCTCGCACCAAAGGCTCCCGAACCATTGGTAGATGTGCCCACACCGCGTTGTATCTGCATGTCGTCCACGCTCGAAGCGAGGTCGGGTGTATTCACCCAAAACACGTTGTGGCTCTCAGCGTCGTTCATTGGTATGCCATTGATAGTTACGTTGATACGCGTGGCGTCAACGCCTCGGATGCGTAGCGACGAGTAGCCAATGCCAGCCCCTGCATCGCTTGTGCTGACGCACGAGGGTGTTGTGGAGAGCAATGTGGGGATGTCTGCACCGAAGTTTGAACGCTCAAGTTCCTTGGCACTGATGTTTGTAAAGGCAATGGGAGTTGTTCGAGTAGCACGTGTGGCGATGACCGTGGCTTCGCTTAAGTTGACATGAAGACTATCGCTTTGCGATAAGCAAGGTTGTGCAACCCCTGTAGTAAGGGCTGCTGACATTAATAAAAATCTTTTCATTACTAATAATAATTGTGTGAATAATGAAAAGGGGGATCGTGGTAATGTGGATTTTCGCCATGAAGCCGGCAATCAGCCGAAAACACGCACAACACCTTCTACGAATTCCTACGCCAGCATTATCTGGTTCAGGTCGGAGGGTCTGATCTCAGCTCAACAAAAAATTGAGCACCCCTTAGTAAAAGTTGATGCAAAGGTAGGACTTATTTGTGAAAACCTATTATTTTTGCGCTAAAATTTTAAAAGTTTTCTGAATATGGCTGAAATTACAATACATTCGGTAGATACAACATCCGAAATGGAACTTCCATTTGCCGACGGAGGAGTGCATGCAGGTTTTCCCTCGCCAGCTCAGGATTTGATAGACAGTGGCATTGATCTGAATCGCGACCTTGTGGCACATCCCGAGAGCACTTTCTATGCCCGTGTAGTAGGCGAGTCGATGATTGAAGCAGGGGTGTTTCCAGGCGACATCCTGGTCGTTGACCGTTCGCTTATAGCAACGTCAGGCACCATGGCATTGTGTGTGCTCAATGGAGAATTCACTGTGAAGTATGTTGATGTTCATCGTCATGGCGTTGTGCTTCGCCCCGCCAATTCAGCCTACAAGGAAATCCACGTAGGCGATTGTGAACAGTTCTCCGTTTGGGGCGTAGTGACATATGTCATCCATAAGGTAGCAAAAGGATAGGATATCCTAAAGGTTGTTTTGTATCAAGCAGATACTGTAGGGACCGATCACCGTGTAGGCCCGTGGTGAAACAACGCACAAGTGGCAATTAGCCCCTATTATGACAACAAAAAGGTAAAAATTTGGACAGTAAAGCAGACAAATGCTGATTAAACATGAATCAAAGCAGATTTGGATTTCGCCCGAATATGTTGTATCTTTGTACTACAAGGAAGAAGCTACGCAGTTTCTTCCTTTTTTTTGCCCCCAAAATGGCAAAAATGACCTCAAAGGTCATTTAAATTTCTTCAAACATCGGAGGAACGACATCAAAGATCTTTTTTTCTACTTTGTAAGTCTCTATTTTTACCTCCAATTTTGCCCTCAAAACCTTCCATTTCGAACAAAAAACAACCTTTTTTAATTTTTTTTGTTTTTCTAAAGCAGACAAAAGAGCAAAGCTTTTTTAGAGTACAATGTACAGAGTACAACTACCATCCGGATGGCTTCTCGTTAACTTGTCAACTCGTCAACTTGTCTACTAATATGTACAACTGCCATTCGGAGAATATTCCAACGTGCAAGCTTGTGAAAGAGTCTAACTAAATTCTCCTCCTGGCCAGGAAGAGAATTCGGTTTGACTCACCCGCTGTGTTTTCCGGATGATAGCTGTACTTTGTAAATCGTACTCTGAACTCTAAAATTTCTGTCGGTCTGTGCGCCGTGAGGAGTAATTATATTTCTTAACATGATTTCATTGGAATGCGATTTTAGTTGAAGCTACGTGTCATTGTTTAGCACAACTAACTAAAAAAACTAAATAAAATGATGTCACTTATCATTTTATTTGTAATTTTACAACCATCTTCTCGATTATTAACACTTAATACCCCATTATTTATGAAGAAATTTTTACTTTCATTAGCAATGTTGCTTACTGGTGCTGCAGGTATGAACGCTTTTGCGGCAACTAAGATGTCTTTGGCTGAAACAGCGGTACTTTCAGCGGATGATGCAGTTACTTCTTCTGTATTCATAGAACCTTTCCAAATCAATCCCGGTGAAGAAAAGGAAATCCTCGTAAACCTTAACAACCCCGACTTGGAAGTCATCAGCTTCCAGTTTGACCTCCAACTCCCCGAAGGTATTGAAGTTGTTTACGACGAAGACGAAGAATACTATCTTGTTGAAGCGGGTTCTCGTTTGAAGAGATCGTACGTAGTTGATAGCAACAAGTTTGATAATGGTATTTTTAGAGTTTTAGCTTATAGCAATAAGAACGAACCTGTTAAGGGAACTTCTGGCGATATTGTTAAGATTACCCTTAAGGCTGCCGACACATTGGCTGATGGTATCTATACCCTCAACTTTATGGAAACAACGCTTACAAAGGATGTAGAAGGAGAAAGCGTTAGTGTTTATCCTGAAAACACTTCATGCGCAATCAGCGTAGGCAACGCTACAGGTATCAATAGCATCAACGCAACTAGTAAGAGCCAGACTATCTACGACCTTTACGGCCGAGCTACCAGCGCAAAGCAGCGTGGAGTTTATATCATCAATGGTAAGAAGGTAATCAAATAAACGGATTTTGTTTAAAAAGTAGAAAAGTATAGACACATCTCACAAGGGTGTGTCTATACTTTTTTTGTAATGGACCTGATCTTTGTGTCGGCCCGTGGTGAATAACACACGAATGATGCAAAACGTTCAAATACCCACCGCGGATGCTGTAGGGGCCACTTTATGTCGGCCCGTACGCCAAGGCGTACTCTGTGTAATGTTTAACCACAAATCGACACAAATTTTCACGAATCCATGCGGTGCAAAAACATTCCGAATGGTATTTGTGAAGATTTGTGTAAATCTGTGGTCCCCCCCCAAAAAAAGGTAATTATGCCTTGTGGCGTGCAGACCCCTACACCATGCGGAGAATTTGCACACTGTAGGGCTCGATCTCCGTGTCGGCCCGTGCTAATTCAACGTACAAATATTGCAAAACCAGGATTTTTTTGCCTCCAGAAATACTCCAACGAGTGTGTCAAACTAATTTCTCCTCCTTTGGAGGAGTACTCTTCGGTCCGAAGAGGGAGGTGGTCTGTAGAAATACATGCCGCATGGCAGCTGTACTCTGTAAATTGTACTCTGAATTCTAAAATTTCTGACGTCCCATGGTGAGTAACGCACAAGTTATGAATAATGTACATATTAGCATTTTGATTTGTGTAGGGGTAATTTTATGTCAGCCTATATGCAGTCAGGCGTAATAATAATTGTTTGTGTGTTTCCTCTTTTTAGTTTTTTGTTAAGCCTATATCGCGTAAAATCTTTTAAAGTTTATTAGATTTAAAAAAAGAATAATTAACTTTGTTGCGAATTGCAGAATGATTTATTTTCAGCAATGAATTTAGGTTGTTTGCATTCATTACATATTAGATAAGGCGTTTACTTTACGCTTTGTTTTAACTCATCGGAATCTCGCAAGTTCTACACTCTGTTAAAATCAAAGCAACGGTGAATGTCTCAGTGGGTATGTTTACAATTCGGAGTTATACTAGTCGTAATGATTGGTATAATAGATGTTGTATATACATATCGGCGTGAGGCTTTCGCGTTGCTCGTTTCAACAGAGTGGGCAATGCGAGAGCCTCGATGGGTGGGACGGGTGACAAGTATAGGTTCTCACGCTTTTTTTATTTTTAAATAAGATTTTCCTATCTAATTATATTACTGTCCGCTAAACATACATAAGTGTCTATTTTTCCTCGTTTTCAAGTAAGACAAGCCCCCTTTAAAAGAGGCCGAACGGCTGTCCGCTAAAGAAACCGTACTGTGAAGGACAACCGAACCTTGATACATACTCATACTTGGCCACTTTAAGCTTAATTATGCCATTTTATCCCTGTAATGGAGCATTTATAGTTCCCTTACATCGGCTGTCCGGGAAAAGAAAGTTTGAAAAGCGACCGCAGTTTTTTAGCGGACAGTAATAATCTAATTAGGGAACCAGTATGATAGGAGCAAACAATAACAATTTTATGGAAACAAATGAATCATTAAAAGAACGTTACCTTAAAGCCTGGAATGTTTTAGATGAAGGTAATGAAGCCGAAGCATTAAGATTGTTTGAAGAATTGGCTGAACTTGGATATGCCGACGCAATGATTGATGCTGCCGACCTTATCTTGAAGAGTAATAATGAAGCCGAAGCAAAAAAAGTTTTCGAATATTATCAAAAAGCTTCAGAAACAATTCCGGAAGCCTATGATAGACTATGCATGGCATATTACTATGGATGCGGTGTGGTGCGAAGCTTTGCTGAAGCCGTTAGATATGGACTTTTGACAATTAAAGAAGTTCCTGCAGATAAAATTTCTCCAAGTGTTTATCAAATATTAGGAGAATGCTATATGGCAGGATTGGGCACCCACAAAGATGTATGCTTGGCTAAACAATATTTTGAAAAAGCAAAACAGGAAGGTTTAGAAGAAGATGTAAAGGGCTTTCTGGACGAATTGAGTGCACGCTATCCTTTCACAAATCAAAATGAAATTGATTTAAAAGTTCGTAAACGTAGTAAGTGGGCATCCTTCTTACTATGGGCAACTATGCTATGTAGCGGAGTGCAAACATACATATTATGGGGATTTGATCAAAAGATATACTCCATATTTTGCGGATTTATAACTTTAACATGCTTGTTGACACTTGGTTGGCAAAAGATTGGCGGTTATTTGCTTCTCTTCATGCTAATTGTTGGGTTTGGAACAGGCATTTATAGTTTTGCAAGCATGTTCATGATTACAGATAGGTCAGCAATAGATAATACTTTTATAACCTCGATTCTAATTGGATTTTGGTGTTTTTGGATATCTTTCTTTATTTTGCTTTCATTGCAGAAACGTAGGCATGGATATGCATTAGCATGGTGTTCTTTGATGAAAACGCGCGATGATGGTAGAAACATGATAAAGAAATTAATGGATAAGCTTTTGGTGTACGGAACAGGTCCTCAGTACTTGTCTGATTCTGTGCAAACTCGAAAAGTTCGCATCATGTCAGTTTGTTTCATCGCATTGTCGTTTGTTGTAGCTCTTTTTGCTGGGTGGGGAATGGCTATGCAGGATCTCGATTTTGATATTGAATGGAACTGTTTTGAAAGTCCTACATTATATGTCACATTATGCATAATAGGATTCTTCCTACAATTTTCAAAAAAATTATACACTCATGCATCGTACGACACTTATGATGTGTACAAAGATGATTATGGAAAAGTTAAGAAAATCGAGAAGAATAATGATATTTTAACAGTTGTTGAAGGACAAATTATAATGCCTATTTTGGCTCATTTATTGATATATCCAATGATAATAGGAGCCATTATGTATTATCTCATCATGATAGGATTTGCATTTATTCAAGGAATCATGCCTTTTATCTTTGGTGGTCTTATCATTGCATCGGTTTATTTGCTTTATTTAATTTCAAAGCGCTTATTGGCACGCAAATACCGAGTAGGCCTTATTTCATTTGCAACATTATTTTTCCTGTTTGTATATGGCATCATTATTACTGCAACGGGGGTTGACGAGCATCTGCCCTCAATATCAATAAGTACGGATATATTTGAATCCAAACCAACTCAAAAGATTGCTCCCGACCTTCAAATTTACGACGTAAAAGGAAAGGTTAAGCAAGTTGAATTACAAAATTATACAGCCGATAACAAATGGAATTATAATAAGAAAGATAAGGACGAAAATAGCTCTTATACAGTATGTTTTGACACAGAAGGCGTAGCCACACAACACGCTTTGGCTTATATTGCAAAAGGTAGTAAACCTATCATAAATCGTGATAGCGAAGGCAGAATCATAAAATTTTCCAATAGCGAACACGAAGGTGGAGACGTTTATTCTTTCACCTACAATTCCAAGGGAAACATAATATGCAAAAAGATTTTATTAGGGTTTACTTGTAATGCCGACTACTATTATTACTACAATCAAGATAATCAAATAGAAAGAATCACATTCGAAACTTCTGATGTTGATTTTTACTCAAAAGGAGAAATCAAATACACATACACAAAATTTGACGAACAAGGCAATTGGACAGAACGACGCGTAGAAATGAAATCTCAGATTACCGAAGAAGAAGAAACGAAAAAGAAAACTTTTAGAGAAATCGATGTAAGAAACATTTTATACTACGAATAAAAAATGTACAACTTGCATTGTAAGGCTTTAAAATTAATTATGAGAACTATAACTATTCGCTATTTTTTTTAGCGAATAGTATTTTTCAATCAGAGTATTTCTTGAATTGATTATCTCATTTAATACTAATTATAAATATACATTTGCAATATATATTATTTTTTATGAAAAAATTATGAAACAGACAAAATTTTGGATGACTACGTTGATTGCACTATTATGCAGCCTCACAGCTAGTGCCCACGACTTTGAAGTGGATGGTATTTACTACAACATTACGTCTTCTGCCAACCAGACTGTAGGAGTAACATATCAAGGAACTTCTTATAGTTTATACGATGAATACAGCGGAACAGTTACCATCCCATCTGCCGTCACTTATAATAGCAAGACGTATAGTGTGACAAGTATTGGCGCCGAAGCGTTTCGTCGTTGCAATAGTCTTGTCTCCGTCACAATCCTCGAGGGTACGACGATTATTGGAGACTATGCATTTTATGGTTGCAGTAGTCTTAAATGCATCACAATTCCTAATAGTGTAACAAAAATCAATAACTATGCTTTTGGTTATTGTATTAGTCTTTCATCTATCACTATCCCCGAAAGTGTGATGAGTATTAATAAAGAAACTTTTCGTGATTGTAAGAGTCTTACATCCGTTACAATATCCAATAGTGTAACGGAAATTGGTGCCCGCGCTTTTCAATCTTGCAGCAACCTTACTTCTATTACTATTCCAAACAATGTGACGAATATTGGTAGCAACGCATTTTCAGGTTGCAAGAGCCTAACTTCCATAACGCTCTCCGAGAAGATTACAAATATAGAGGATTACACTTTCAGTAATTGCGGATTAACCTCCATAATAATTCCCAATAGTGTAACAAATATTGGCAACTATGCTTTTTATGGTTGCAGTAATCTCTCTTCCATCACAATCCCCCATGGTGTAACGAATATTAAAAGTTATGCTTTCTGCGACTGTACTAATCTCAAATCTATTATCATTCCCGAGAGCGTAACTAATATTGGACGTAGCATTTTTGAGAATTGTAGTAATCTCACTTCAATCACCATTCCCAATAGTGTAACGAGTATTGCATTTGAAGCTTTCGAGAATTGTCGAGGGTTGACAACCATTAATATCCCTAAGAGCGTAACGCGTATTGAAGAATATGCGTTCTCAGGCTGTAGTAGTCTTTCATCTGTCAATATTCCTGAAAGTGTGACGAATATAAAGAAATGTGCATTTCAAGGTTGCAACAACCTCACTGAAATTAACCTTCCAAAAAGTGTCACAAGTATTGAGGATTATGTTTTTTGGAATTGTAGCAGTCTTTCAAATGTTACGATTCCTGATGGTGTAATAAGTATAGGGACTCAAGCTTTTTCTAATTGTGTTAATCTTGTTTCGGTAATTTTACCTAGCAGTCTTTTAAGAATAGAAGATTTTGCATTTAATCAATGTCGTAAATTACAAGAACTCGTTATCCCTGAAGGAATAACGAGTTTGAATAATGTCTTTACATCATGTGAGACTCTTGAAAGCGTAAATATCCCAGAAAGTGTCATAAACATGGAAGGAACATTCAAGGAGTGTCCAAATCTCAAGTATATAGTGGTTCCTAAAAACGTAAAGAAAATATCATCATCTACATTTGAAGGATGTTATGCTTTAGAGAATATTGTTGTTGATACCGAAAATTCAGTTTATGATTCTCGAGATAATTGTAATGCAATTATTGAAAAGGAAACCAATAGACTACTGTTCGGTTCTAACCAAACAACTATTATTCCTAATGGCGTTACAAGTATTGCTGATAAGGCTTTTTATAATAGAAAGGGATTGAAAGAAATAACCTTACCTTCTAGTCTTACCTCTATAGGAAACCAGGCATTTTATAATTGTGAAGGACTTAAAGAAATAACCTTACCTTCAAGCATTACATTCATTGGAAACAATGCGTTTTATGGATGTATTGGATTGACCAAGATTGTGTCAAAGATAAAGGAACCATGGGCTATTACAGCATTTACAAGTACTGTGAAGAAAAATGCTATTTTGGTAGTTCCTCAAGACGCTAAATCAAAGTATGAATCTATAAATGGTTGGAGTGATTTTCTTATATATGGTGATGAAGAGACTGCTTACCTAAAGTCGTATGTTGACAATCAAGGTATAGTATATAAATTGAATAACGATAGTACAGGTTTTTACTATAGCGTTTCGGGATATGATAAAGAGAAACTATTGACCGATATCGTAATACCAGCAGATATACAGGGATGTGTTGTAAAGAAAATATCTGATCAAGCTTTCTATGGAGTTGAAAAATTGTGTACTGTTACACTTCCACCCTCATTATCTTATATCGGAAGCAATGCATTTTATAAATGCTATAATTTGAAAAGGATATATTCTTTATCAGAAACTCCTTTAGTTATAAACACTAATACCTTTCCTTGGAGTAATGCTGTTTTAATAGTTCCTAAAGGTTCGCGCGCAGATTATGAAATTGCTAGTTACTGGAAAAGTGCAATAATCTTTGAAGAAGGAGATACCATTTATGATAAAATATATGCAGATTCTCAGGGGGTGATTTACACTCTTAATGAGAAAAACGATGTGTTGAGTTATAGCGTAACTGGTTGTGCAGAACTTATAACTGAAAATATAAATATTTTATCAAACATAAATGGATGTTTAGTAACAAAAATAGCATCAAATGCATTCGCAGAAAATGTTAATCTAAAAAGAGTGACGCTCCCCCAATCACTTACAGACATATATTTTGATGCGTTTGTTGGTTGTACAGCCTTAGAAGAGATTGAATCTTTAATATTAAATCCCTCTAATGTATCGATTAGTAACTTAAAAGCCGAAGTGTATGAACGTTCGATTCTAAGAGTTCCGGAAGGAAGTAAATCTGCCTATTTAAAAAGTGGCTTTAAGTCTTTCTTTATTTATGAAGTGGGTGAAAATATCGTTAAGCATGAGCGTAGTTTAATAGATAATCAAGGAGTAAAATACCAATTGGCTCAAGCCGATACCACTTTCTATTATAAAGTGGTAGGATATACAGAAGATTTGTTAGAACGAGTAGTTGTGCCAGAAAAAATAGCAGATCTTCCTATAATGGCTATTGGTAGCGGTGCTTTTAAAAATTGTGTTAAATTAAAATGGATATCGCTTCCTCACTATATATCTAGGAGAGATGATTCGAAATCAGCATTTGAGGGTTGTTCGTTAACTTTGGAACTAAATACGAATGGATATATACGTAGTGTATGGAGTAATTCTGATTTTATAAATGAATTGGTGTTAGGAAATAATATTGATACGTTGTATGCTGATGCTTTTCGTGATTGCAAAAATCTAATTAAAGTTACTTTTCCTAATGAGTTAAAAGTAGTAGGGGATGGTGCGTTTTCAGGGTGCACCAACCTCAAGTATGTAAATTCTCTACGAAATTTTAGGAGTATTGGTTTACAAGCTTTTTATAATTGTAAGAACCTCGAGAGTGCTTTGATATTTGATAGTCTGCAAGTATTGAAAAGTTCTGCTTTTGAGAATTGTGCAAAAATTGATTCTGTAGTTATTTCGAATAAATTAACAACTTCCGGATCACATATATTTAGTGGATGCAATGGTATAAAATATATAGAAATTCATACTCTGAAATTTCCAACTTGGTTTAGTGGACTTCCCAATATAGCAGAAATACTTGTAGGCAGTGAAGTTGAAGAATTTTCAAGAACAGGAGCGGGAAGAGATTATATTGGTATAACTGCATGCCCTAAGGTTGAAATTATTGTAGTTGATTCTGCTAATAGTGTTTTTGATTCGCGTTACGGTTGTAATGCTATTATTAGAAGTGCTACTAATGAATTGATCCGAGGATGTAATTCTACTATTATTCCTGAAGATGTTATAAGTATTTCAAGTAATGCATTTAGTAATTGTGCAGATCTTACTGAAATAAGCATTCCAACTAGAGTCGCAAGTATTGGCACTTCGGCTTTTTCAAATTGTACGGGTTTGAAGCGTGTAATATCACATATAAAGCAACCATATGCGATAAATTCTTCTGTATTTGATAGTGATACATATGCTACTGCAACTCTTACAGTGCCACATGGTTGTACAAAATTGTATAAGGAGAAAGGATGGAATTTTCAAACTATAGACGAGTTGGAGGGCACACTTGAAGATACCACTTATATACAATTTAACGACTCATTAACAAAAAATGCTTGTGTTAAAAAATGGGATATTACTGGAGATGGAGAAATTAGTCTCTTTGAGGCGAGCTTGGTGACATCTGTAAATTTTGAAAATAACAACAATATCGTAAACTTTGATGAGTTACAATACTTTACAAATATCACAAGTATAAATCCTAATGCATTTAAAAATTGTACAAGTTTAGTTCGTATTACACTACCTAATGGTGTTACGTCAATAGGAAAAGAGGCTTTCGCTGGATGTATTTCTTTGGAATCTTTCGAGTTTCCAATTAATATTACAAACATTGACGCGGGAGCTTTCTGGAATTGTAGCAAGCTTCGCTCTGTTATACTCCCTGATAGTGTAAGGAACATAAAGGGAAGCACATTTTATAACTGCATCTCGCTCACCGATATCACCATTCCCAATAGTGTGACAACGATTGAGAAGAGTGCGTTCGAAAATTGTATTTCATTAGAGTCGGTTCTACTACCTCGAAATTTGAATTCAATTGGAAACAATGCCTTTGGAGGTTGTTCTAGCTTGAACTCTATCTTGTTGCCTGAGGGGTTAACAAGTATAGGAGGGTCTGCTTTTTATAAATCTGGACTTTCTGAAATAAATTTGCCTTCAAGCTTGACTTCAATTGGTGATTATGCTTTGGCAGGTAATACTATTCATTGCAAGTTGAGAGAGCCTATAAGTGTAGGTACCCTTATGAGAGGTGTTGATGAGGTCATACTTTATGTGCCACAAGGATGTGAGAATGCTTTTAAAAATGCAGCGGGATGGAAAGATTTTATTGTTTTGGATGAAAATATAGGAAGTACAGATTGGCAGGATGGACAACTGATTGTTAATATAGAAACTCCAGGACAACTTCGTTTGACTTTAATAGAGTTAGATGAAGAAGAAATTTTGCGTTTGAAAATTTGCGGTTCATTGAATAGCGAAGACTTGAAATATTTAGCAGAAGGTAAAGGGAAAATATCAACTCTCGAATCTTTGGATATTAGTGATGTTGAATTGATTTATGATGGCGGCTGTTACAAAACGTCGGTGTTTGATGGTATCGGTGATTATGGATTTGAGTATGAGGCTACTTCTTATTATTTAACAGAAGAAAGTTATGAAAAACATAATTCAATACTAGGTATTGCTCCCAAATATTATCACTATTATTATGGACCAGATTTAGCTGGTGCATTTGAAGGACTTCCATACAAGCATATAGTTATGCCTCGAGGAATTAACAAAGCTGCTTTATCTACGTTTAGTAATTGTACCAATCTTCTAAAAGTTGAATATCCCAGTGGATTAAAATCTGTAGCGCCAAAAGCTTTTCAAGGTTGTGAGAAGTTGTTGTCAATAAATTTAGGACAAGTGGATACAATTGGTAATGCGGCTTTTAGTGATTGTAAAATTTTGAAGGAAGTAAAGTTGGATAGTTTAAAATATTTGGCAAATAACGCATTTTTTGGTTGTAGTCATTTAATTGGAGATAATGGTGCCCTTACGTTGCCCCTTCTGGATTCTATACCATCTGAGGCTTTTTATAGATGTTTAAGTTTGAAGGAAGTTAAGTTCTCTCAAAAAATATATTATCTGGGTAGTTCAGCTTTTGCAGGCTGTAATCAATTATCTTCAGTAGATTTGCCAAGTTCTCTCAAGAGCCTTTCATCAGGAGCTTTTGAGGATTGCAGCAATTTAAAAAATGTGAATTATTCTGATAAATTGATGAAAGTGCATTATACTGCTTTTGATAGTACACCATGGTGGAAAAGTCTTCCTATCGAAAGTGGTGTAAAGTATATGGGGCATATTGCATTGTGCGTAAGTAATGCAGAAGAATTTTCCTCTTTTCGCGATGGTACGACAGCTATTTCAGATTATTTCATAGCGTATTATTCTGGAAAACTAATTAACTTAACATTGCCAGAGTCATTAAGACGTATTGGAGATTACGCTTTTAGCAATAATGATCTTGTGACGTTGATTCTACCCAAAAACTTGATTCAGATAGGTGACGGAGCTTTTAAAGGTTCTAATCAACTAACTAAAGTTACGCTTCCTGAAAGTTTGCAAGAAGTAGGAGATGGTGCATTCAGAAATTGTAGTCAGTTAAGTCTTATTAATTATGATGCGGTAAATCTTAATGCTAAAGAAATCTTTAAAGGATGTACGTCTTTGGAGAAAGTTAATATTGGTGCGCAAGTTAGTTGCTTGCCTGAAGGTATTTTTGAAGAATGTTCTAATCTTACAATTGTAAAGTTTATTGATAGAACAGAATCCGTACCCCTTATTGTTGGACCATCTGCATTCAGCGGATGTACCAACTTAAATAGCATACAATTACCAATGGCAACTAATGAAATAGGCAAAGAAGCTTTCGCAAACTGTACAAGTATTAATACATTTGCTCTTCCGCAAGGAGTTTCTGTATTGAATAAAAGTACTTTTGCTAATTGTACAGCATTAAACTCTTTTCAATTTCATAGTGATTTAAAGATTATTGGGGATGAAACTTTTAGCGGTTGTTGTCAAATAGCTTCATTAGAATTGCCAGAGGGACTTGACAGTATAGGATCTTGGGCTTTTGATGGCTGTATTCTTTTGCAGGATTTAACACTTCCAAGTACAGTAACTCATTTGGGTGAAGACTTTTTGAGAGATTGTTATAACTTGATGAATTTAACTAGTTTTATTTACTCACCTCAGAATTTGAGTTCGATTATTTCGATGAGTAATACTGTTCTACAAGATGTTTTTGGATTTTATTATGATTGGGCGTTGTATAGAGATATTCACTATGATAAGGTTTCATTGATTGTTCCTAAAGGTAGTAAATCGCTTTATCGTCAAGCCAATGGTTGGAAGAAATTTACCACCATTTTAGAATATGGTGATACCGCTACAGCGAATGAAAAATATCTTTTAACATTTAAAATTGGTGATGAAATAATAGCTTCAGATTCGCTTGAGTATGGTGCTGAAATTATTTTCCCAGAAGTTCCTACTAAGGAAGGTCATACCTTTAGCGGTTGGAGTGATGTTCCTACAACAATGCCTGCGCAGGATGTAACGATTGAAGGTCGCTTTACTGTGAATAAGTACTTTCTTACTTATGTTATTGGAGGTGAAGTGGTTTGTTCTGATTCTGTAGAATATGGTGCGGCATTGAATGCTGTTGATGCGCCCACTAAGGAAGGTCATACTTTTAGCGGTTGGAGCGAAGTACCTGCGACAATGCCTGCACAGGATGTAACGATTGAAGGTAGCTTCATTGTGAATAAGTATCTCCTTACTTATGTTATCGATGAAGAAGTTATAGCGACTGATTCAGTTGAGTACGGTGCAGCGTTGGTTGCAATTGAAGTGCCTGAGAAGGAAGGATATACCTTCAGTGGTTGGAGCGAAGTGCCCGAAACGATGCCTGCGCATGATGTGGTGATTCGTGGTAGTTACGAAGAATCAATGATGGTAGGCGATGTGAAT
Source organism: Alloprevotella sp. (assembly GCA_045614785.1). Taxonomy (GTDB): domain Bacteria; phylum Bacteroidota; class Bacteroidia; order Bacteroidales; family Bacteroidaceae; genus Alloprevotella. Next base: position 1,802 of record JAZLDQ010000002.1, on the reverse strand, counting down.
GGTGATTTAAAAATCAATGTTTCTGATGTGTCGGGTGTGGTGAATATGCTTCTACAAGGTGATGCTGCTACTTATACGAAAGCAGCAGATGTGAATTGTGATGATAAAATAAACGTTTCTGACGTTTCAGGTATTGTTAATATATTGTTGAGTGGAACGCATGTAAATAAACTCAATACTCCAGCAGAACGTTCTGTAATGGCTACTTATAATGAAGTAACTTCTTCTGTATTTATCGAACCCTTCCAGATTAACCCTGGCGAAGAAAAGGAAATCCTTGTGAATCTGAACAATCCTGATTTGGATGTGATTAGCTTCCAGTTTGACCTCGTCTTGCCCGAAGGTATTGAAGTGGTTTACGAAGAAGATGGCGATGATAAGTATTACATCGTAGAAAGAGGTTCGCGCCTCCCACGCTCTTACAATATTGAAGGCAATATGGTTGGCGATAACACGTTCCGTGTGGTGGGTTATAGCTCAAAGAATGATAAGGTGAAGAATACCACAGGTGATATCGTGAAGATTCTCGTAAGAGCGGCAGACGCGATGGCGGATGGTATTTATGACCTTAAGTTTGCGCAGACAACACTTACGAATCCAGATTCGCAGAGTGTATATCCTGAAGACACTACTTGCGCCGTTAGTGTGGGCAATGCTACGGGTATGAACGGTGTGAATGCTGCAAGCGAACGTCAGACGATTTATGACCTCAGCGGACGTCCGACAGACGCTAAGAAACGTGGTGTTTACATCATTAATGGTAAGAAGGTGATGGTGAAGTAAGCCATTCGATATTACCGAATATTTAAAAAAAAAGACAGGTGTGCCATGCTGGCATGCCTGTCTTTTTAAGTTCTAGAATGTATTCTGGTGGCAATTAGGCCGATCTCCGTGTCGGTCCGTGGTGAATAGCTTACGTATGTTGCAACACGTGATGGTAACACCGCGGATGCTGTAGGGGCCACTTTATGTCGGCCCGTACGCCATAGGCGTAATTGTATTTTATCTCACGCAAAGACGCGAAGAGGCGCTAAGAAGGACTTTCAATTTGGAAATATATTATATAATGAAAAGTCTGCAGAAGAAGTGTATGTATCATCAAGAAATAATCCAACGAGTGAGTCAAACCAATTTCTCCTCCTGAGCTAGGAGGTTTCTTTCACCCGATAACGGGGGAAAAGAAGGGGGTTCCCCGAAGGGGGAGGTGGTCTGTAAAAAACTCTGTGTAATTTTTAACCACAAATTGACACAAATTTTCATGAATCCATGCAGTGCAAAAACATTCCGAATGGCATTTGTGTCGATTTGTGTAAATCCGTGGTCCCCCCCAAAAAAAGGTAATTATGCCTTGTGGTGTGCAGGCTGACATAAATTTTTCCGAGTATACCATTCGGAATTCTTCTTTACAAACAATGAAAACATCCCCTCTTTATATAATAATGAGTACAAGAAAAGTCTTAGCAATTACATAAAATCCTGAATTTAGAGCTAAAACAGGCTATTTAAATAAGTATTGGAGTATTTAAAATTCAAAACAAAGTAATTATTACTGATAAAAATCAAAATCAGAGTTTTTTCTTAACTTTTTTCACAGCATTCTCTTGCCAATTTGTGTAAAGGTTGTAATTTTGCACTCGCTAACGGGAAATAACCCCGGTCAAGCAATCGCACATTGATAGATTTTCATAAACTTTTTAAGTAGAGAAGTACAAGAGAACAACTTTAGTGTTTTTTGCACTAAGTTTGGGTAATAAATTTTGTACCGTTAATTCTTTTACTTGATAGATTGGATATTTTGCAGT
>JAZLDQ010000001.1:0-9213 GCA_045614785.1 Alloprevotella sp. | reverse complement strand
GATGCGGAGGCTATGCAAGTTATCGGTGCCTTCGGCAATGAGTCGCTGGCACTCGGCATTGAGCTGCTGCATGCGCTTTATCGCCGAAGAGATGCTACGCACCTCGGTACCCCGCATGAGTGCATCAACCTTGGCGGTGTTGGCCTTTATCGTCGCGGCTGTGGCGTTGAACTCATTCTCAAGGTACTGGCCATACTGGAGGGCAAAGGAGATGCGATTGTGTGCCTTCTCGGACTGAGGTTTGTCGCAGAATGGGAACAACCAGAAGGGACGCTCTACAAGTTTGAATGATGACTTGAAGGTCTCCTCCTCAGCACGCAACTCTACCAGCGCCGCAGCAAAGGGTTCAGCACAACGCTCCTCCCACTCCGCTAACAGACGTTGATATTTGTCTCCTAATGCTATGAGCTGAGCCTGCTGCTGGGGCGAAGGTTTCTCGTTTGCTCCACGTACCTCTACAGCGCCATAGTGATGGAGCTTATCGGCTGGCATGGGCTCTATGGAGATGGCCTCGCGCCAATCTGTTGGGTGCGTCGCATCGAGCTGCTCCACATAGTGGGGTTCATACTCGGGTATGACATGAATACATGCCTTGACGATGCACGACAGGTGGTCGGCAAAACGAATTTCGGTGTTCGGACCATAGAGGTAGAGGTCGGCTTCGAGCTGTTCGCTCAGGTCGAGCGGATACTCGAGGGTCTTCACACTGGCGGGGACGTACATTTCCTTGAAGTCAACTTCACAGAACGCTCCTTCCTCAATACGTTCTACGCCTTGGGCAATGGTGATGACATCATCCTCAATAGTGCACTTTACATTCGGTTCTTGCATAGGTTTTCTTTTTTATGTTGTAAATATTCATTGATTACTTAAAATCCTATTCTCTTGACCACCGACTTGGAGTCGAGTTTTTCAGTGGCACAGTACCCCTGCAGGGTGTGGAGCAGACTCTCGGGTTCGCCATGGAGCACAGCGTGGATGGCATGCTTGCGAGCGATGTTTTCAATCTGTCCGCCACTGAAATCGAAGGCTGTGGCGAGCGTAGTGGCGTCGGCAGGGGAGAGTTCGGGTATCATCTGCTTCCAAATTAGCTTGCGCACCGAGGCATCGGGCTTCTCAAACCTAATTTTGTAGAGAAAGCGACGCTCGAAGGCGGTGTCGAGATTGTCGGCGAGGTTAGTGGTGGCGATGAGGATGCCGTCGAGCGACTCCATCTCCTGAAGGATGATATTTTGTATGGTGTTCTCCATCTTATCTACTGCATTGGTGGCACCATTCTTGCGTATGCCAATGATGGCATCTGCCTCGTTGAAGAGGAGGATGGGCGCCACTTCGGAGCGGCGCACCAGTTCGCGGTAACGATCGAAGAGGGCTTTGATGTTTTTCTCGGAGTCGCCCACCCACTTGCTCTTGATTTGTGGCACATCGACCACCAGAATATCGCGCCCCGTTTGTCGTGCCAACTGATAGACGGTCTCTGTTTTTCCTGTGCCCGGACCTCCGTAGAAGAGGCATGAGAAACCGTGGCGAAAACCGCGCTGCTGCATGCGCTCACGTATCTCGTTGTAGCGCTCAGGAAGGAAGAAGGTGCTCAGTTCCGACACTTGGTGCTCAATGGCTTCGGCATAAAACAGAGGTTTCTCGGTGAGCGTTTTGTGGCTGAGCACGTCGGCTATTTTCTCTTCCGCACTACAGAGTTTCATCTCGGCAAGCAAGGTGCGCTTGGCATGGGTTGTGAGGCAATAACTGTTGGTGTCGGCAATGCCATCCACGGAGCGATGTTCGATAAGATTGTGCTGCATGAGGCGATGCTCGGCTCGGCGCAGTTCGCCTTTGGCACGAGTGAAGGCGCTCTTGTCGCCAAACACGCACTCCATCTGACCGAAACGAATGTCGTTGTCGTCTTTATTGATAAGCAGGTGGCAGAAGAGCAAGAGGAGCAGTAGGTGGTCGCCCGAAATGCGCAGTTCGTTTAACTGCTGCACCATGCTTATCTGAGGATTGTTGGCAAAGAGTTCTTCAAGTTCGGCAAGCAAGTTGTCGGGCGTGATGGCGTCATTGTCAAGGTCGTCGAACAGCATGCTCAGTTTCTCAAAGAGCTCGTTGCAGTCGAGTCCCGTACACGCGGGCAACTGATAGGCTTCGTTGCGCTTCAGCGCCTTGATAACGGATTGATTAACGTCGAACGAGTCTTCGTCGTGAACATCTCGGTAGCGAATCAGACGACGGCGTACGAGGGCATCCACATCGGAAGCATAACTGAGCACACGGATGTTGCTCAAGTCGAGGTGGCGGGCAAAGTCATCGTAGTCCACTCTACGCGGTCCGCGCTCCATGCAGATGCAAAACAACACCGCCTGTTGCTCTGTGATGTCGTAGCTATCGGCAATCAGTCCAATCTCGGGCGAGGCATTCAGCAGGAAGTCATTGCTCATTTGGCTATCTTTGGACAGTTCCACAACGCGCTCAATGGCTTCGAGCAAAGTTGGAAATTTAATTGACTCACTAAGACTTTTGCCTTTCAGGTCGCACGAATGTGCTACAGACTGTAATGCTTTGTTTTTGGTATCCATGATTTTTCCTTTCGTTTATATATAATATGGAAACAAAAAGGAAAAAATTCAAAAAACGGGGTAACTTTTTTTTCAAATACCACAAAATAATGCCCGAGGAAGCTCCGTGTGGGGCTTCCTCGGGTATTTTAATAGCAAAAGGGATACTGTTTTTTGTCACTTCGTATTCTTGCTAATCAAGTAGTGTGTCACCACATCCCAGTTGGGAAAACGGTCGGAACCAAACTGTATCCATTCGCCGGGAAACTCACTTGCACCATGCTTTGCCCTGTCGTCAATGAGATAATCGCCATTGACGAGGTGCTTGCAATGCGTCAGGATAACGCGTTTCTTGAAGAGGTCGCCAAAGTGATGGGTGAGCCACTTGACCTTGTCGCTCCATGCCGAAGGATTGTTCCAGGGAGCCGTAGAGAGGATATAGACCTCGTAGTGTTCACTCAGCTTGTGCGCAGCCTTAATGGCGCCGGGCATAGGATCCATCAGCGAGAAGATGCCGGGCACCTCGTCAAGGCGCCCCTCGTACTCGCGCTTTGTTTCTTCACTCAACTTGTCGATTCCGCTTTGGAAATCAACCAACACACCATCCATGTCGAAAAACAACTTTTTCATTCGATAATATTTATTACGAAAAACTAAATTTCAGACATAATATAGTAACAAAGTGAAGAAAATTCAAAAATGAGGGTGACTTTTTTGAAATAATCGCAAAAGTTGCCCTTTGAAGAACAGATTTCTCAAAGTCTAAATATAATTAAATTCTATACTGCACTTCTATATGGGTTTATAAGGCTATATGTTAGTAAATTCCTGGAAGAAGCAACTTTTTCTTTACTTCATCTGACTTGAAAGTTATTTTCCAACGCTCTTCCATTTTAGCAAGCATATCCATACCCACTTTTTCAATGGCATCAGGAGTCCAATCTTTATACTGACTTACTGTGATTTCTGCAGCAGAACCTTTTTTATATCCAGTTCTATCTCCGTTGGTATTACCCATCTTCTTGGTATTGAAATCATCATTCTGCAGCGACGCATTAATCTTTTGGCTAAGCAGCAATAAATTACCTAGAGAGCCTTGATATATATACCATTTGTCTTGGGGAACATTTTTGAATTGCTCAGCCCAGTAACCTTCAGCCTTATGTGGAAAAATGTGTTCGATGGATATCAAATCCTTTTCACCCTGTTTAAAAGAATCCCAACTTGGTTCACCTTGACCATGGCAAGATTTAGCTAGTTCTGCGTTATATTCGTACAAGAAATAACGCACCGATGACCAACGATAATATCCAGCTCTTTCATCTTCTTTTTGGTCAAATAGTTTATCTACCATCACTTGCATATTTTGAGCTTTGAAAAAACCATCGCCATCAAAAGAACGTTTAATGCGCTCAATTAACATATCTACAATATCACTAGCTAACTTTTTTCCCAAATGTAGTTCTCGAGCAACATTGTTAAACTCACTACTGCCATAATGTGAACGTGTAGTTTGGAGACGAAAAACAATAAAAATGAAGCGTTCTATCTGTGTCAATAGCTTTATACTATCATCTTTCGAAATTTCACCTTGTAATCTTCTACGAAAAAGAGCAGTAATTAAAGGCCGGAAATAAGCGATGCCAAGTCTATTGATGCGTTCCATCCATTTAATTTCTTCGGATTCCAGCTCTTTAGCATCATGTGGAAACCAGGTATAGTACCATGCTTGTGATGTTTCTCTCAAATCTATTACATAATTGCTTATTTCTTCGGCAGAGATTACTTTCTGTTGCAAGGTATTGCTAATTATCAGTTCGTCATCACTATCATCATCCTCTATATCTCTCGCGAACTCTTGAGTTTCCTCTATTGAGGCAAGGTTTCTCATAACATTCTGAGCTGTAAACTTTTTCTCCAACAAGAAATCTATATAATCCCTACCCGTTTGTCTCGAATATTGATAATAGAGAATCCAATGAGTACGTAGGAAATCATCATCATCTAAAACCAAGACTTTACCATTTGATCTCTTATTGAAGTTACGTCCCAATTGTCTATAAATCTCAGCCCAAGCTTTATTAACTAATTCTCTTAGCATCAATCCCTGAGACTTTTCTTGATAAAATGTTGCCAAATAAATAAGACGATTTTTTAATTTTTCAAGATTAGACAATTGACGTCCTCGATTATTTATCGTTTCAAAGGCCACAAAAATATTGAAATCATCATTGTCACTAACCTCTATCAAATCAAACTTCATAAACTGAGTCACCTTTTGATACAATTCTTCTAATACTTTTATGTTTTTTTTATTTTTTTTATAGAAGTCTTGTAGATTATCTGAAAAGAATTTTTTAGCAGCGCTCATATTCAAAGTGTAGTACGACTCTTCCTTTATTACAGCCGACTTATCTCCGAATATTTCACGTAATAAATAATTATTACTAACCTCATTGCTGATGTATCCGAATAAATAATTCGTCACCTTAAATTGCTTATTCTCACGACAAATAAATTTTTCACGAATACGGCTTACACTGTCTTCAATGCTACTACCCATAAAAAATACATTCGTATTCTTTAGCTTTTCCAAGAATTCACAAAAGCATTGAATGAAGATAGTAATTGTGGTAAGACGTTGTTGTCCATCGACAACAAACCACGGAGTGTAACCTAAGTTCAAAAGCCATTCTGCGTTAATTTCTTTCTTATCGTAATTTTTTAAAGATTGTAGTGTTAACGAACCGGTAAAGTGTGATTTCCCCATTTGAAGATTAATTATGTCATTCCAAAAGGCAACAACTTCCTTATCGGCTCTCCAAGCATAACCACGCTGATAATCAGGAATTCTAAATAATTTATTCTCGAATATATCATTTAACGATTTAAAGTTCATAATATTCACATTTAATTTTTAGTTACAATTTTCAAGATTTTTGCAAATATAGTAAATCCCCAAACAAAATTCAAAGTATGCAGTCGAAAAAACTGAGGAAGCACTAAAGTACACTTGCAATAGATTCTCTTAATGCCTAAAACAATGGCGACCACCCACATGAGCAGTCGCCATTGATTTAATAAACATTTGAGACCTTCAGGCCAGAACAAAAGGTTTATAAAACGATGCCATCACTCGTGCAAGGTGCAATCAGATTGCCTTTAGTGTCGATGACTCCCCACTTGCCATGGTGGTCTTTCGCTGCAGCACGACCATTGCGGAAACCACGCACTTCAGCATATGGTAATCCGAAGGGGATAACATTGTTGTTCTCTAAATCTACAGCACCATATCTTCCATCCTTTTTTGCAATGGTGATACCATCCTCGAAACTATATATATGTTCATATTCAATAGGAATTTGTTCTACTCCCTGTTCATTGACATAGCCATATAAATATCCCGGGTGCTGATCTAATCTAACCATACACAATCCATTTTCATCAAATGACCAGAAAGAATCATACTTTTTAAAACCATTAACAGGCTTTGCTGTTGATAAATCAGTCATACACCATTTCTTATATCTATCCTGTACGACAAGCCATCCTTTACGACCTACAGACTCAAAATAATTGATATCATTAAATCTTTTATACTTCCAAAATTCTCTTAGGAGGCATGCTATATCATAATTAAAGAGTAGTTTTACATACATCCATTGAATAATAAGCCCATCTAGCGAGTGTTGTTCTTCATAAATGTCCCACCCTTCTCTATATCCAGTACCTTGATTTTTGACAAAGTCTATAACATATTGTTGTGCTATCTTCTCTGACGATGTAAGAAAAGTTGTCTTTTGAGATAACAATGCCTCCAAAGCAATAGCATTCGCATATGCTTCTTCGATAAAGCGATAAGGATAATCCTCGGAATAAGAGAAATTGGGAGCAGGCGCCTTCCCATACAAACCAACATCCATCAAAGCGTGGGCTAGTTCATGATACAGTACAAGATAAAACAACTCCTTTGCATTACATTCAACCTGTCGCTTTGAATAGTTTGTCTTGTTAGTGTTATTTTCGGCATATTCCATTATCTTATCCACCCATATAAAAATACGACGAGGAATAAGGTCGTTTGTATCACTATATACATACACACCCAAAAGGTCAACAATAGACATGCTACGACCGATTCTTTCTTTTATAGGTTTGTCACAAGAACTCTCTTTGGAATTCACCCATTCGTCGATATCAAAATCGCCATTAGCTACCGATGTAGTCTTGTCAGATGGTACACGTATGATACACTCGCAACCTGGCACATTGATATATTCGTTGGCCATACTACTTTCTACAAGAAATACAGGGACATTACTTAACAGCGATTCGGTATCATATTCTTCATCAAAGAACATGCGTCTACGCGCAACTTCTTCATTGCCAATATACGTATTGTCATATATTGACGGATACTTTCCTCTTGTGAGGTCGAAAATCTTCTGTTTCATAATTTAATTCGTATATGTTATTTTATTTGGCAAATATAGTAAATCCCCAAACAAAATTCAAAGTATGCATCCGAAAAAACTGAGGAAGCGCCAAAGAACCTTACGACAGATTCACCTAATGCCTAAAACAATGACGACCACTCACCGAGCAGTCGCCATTGATTATATAAGGATTGTATATCACTTTGCCTTAAGGTAGCATTGGATGCTCAGAACATTCCAATTAGTGTCTTAGGGAATACACTATTTATTCTTAATACATCACTCTAGAGTGAAATAGGTTGTATTTTACGGTGGGTCTTTTAAGTTGTTTTTTTTAATTTTAGTAAAAAAATAAGATGGTGCGTCAAAGTTGATTTTGACACACCATCTTATATGATTTTAAACCTCAACGCATGCAGTCTCCCGACTGCGCAGAGATTTACTTCTTGCCGTGTACTTCGTCAGATACGGTCAACTTCTTGCGGCCCTTAGCGCGGCGAGCTGCCAAAACGCGACGACCATTAGCTGTAAGCATACGCTGGCGGAAACCATGCTTGTTGTTTCTCTTGCGGTTGTGAGGTTGGAATGTTCTTTTCATTTTTCTATATGTATTTTTTTGTTTTTGTCAAAGTTTCGCTTTTTCGAGGTGCAAAGTTAGACAATCTTTTTATTTTGACCAAATAATGCGTTTGTTTTTTTAATGCAAAGCCTTTTCTGCTGACTATTAAGTGTGAAAAACAGGGGCTTGGATTGCAAAAACGTTGCTATTATTTGCTGAATTGTCATAATTGCAGCTTCGGCGAGTGTTATTGTTGGCTGAAGCGCTTTGCTTGTTCAGCAATAAGTGCTGCGTCGTCAAAATAGTTAATCTTCATCGCCTTGCGCACATCGTCGAGCGTCTTGGCGGCTACTTCGCGTGCGTCTTCGCAACCCTTGCGGAGCATGTCGTAGATAGCGGGGATGTCTTTTTCAAATTCCTTGCGACGCTGGCGGATGGGTTCGAGTTTTTCCTGAAGGATGGCTTCGAGGAAGCGCTTGCATTTCACGTCGCCAAGACCACCGCGCATGTAGTGCGCTTTGAGTTCATCGAGGTTGGCATAGTCTGTCCAGAGACGAGCGAAGTGGTCGTCGGTGCAGAATGCATCGAGGTATGTAAACACAGCGTTACCTTCAACATGACCAGGGTCGCTCACATTGACGTGGAGAGGGTCAGTGTACATTGACATTACCTTTTTGCGCACTTCGTCGGCTGTTTCAGAGAGGTAGATGCAGTTGCCCAAAGATTTTGACATCTTGGCCTTACCGTCTGTGCCGGGGAGGCGGAGGCAAGCAGAATTTTTTGGGAGCATGATTTGAGGCTCTACGAGGGTATCGCCGTAGATGTAGTTGAAACGACGTACGATTTCTGTGGCTTGCTCGATCATCGGGCGCTGGTCCTCACCTACGGGGACAATTGTAGCGCGGAAGGCAGCAATATCGGCAGCCTGAGAGATGGGGTAGGTGAAGAAACCTACGGGGATTGAGCTTTCGAAGCCGCGCATGGCGATTTCTGTCTTCACCGTGGGGTTGCGCTGAAGGCGGCTCACGGTTACCAAGTCCATGAAGTAGAAAGAGAGCTCGCAGAGCTCGGGAATCTGACTTTGGATGAAGAGCGTTACCTTTTCGGGGTCGAGTCCGCAGGCAAGATAGTCGAGCGCTACTTCGATAACATTCTGACGCACCTTTTCGGGGTTGTCGATATTGTCAGTAAGGGCTTGTGCGTCAGCGATGAATACGAACATCTTGTCGTAGTCGCCTTCGTTTTGCAATTCTACGCGGCGGCTGAGCGAGCCTACGTAGTGTCCGATATGAAGACGACCTGTGGGACGGTCGCCTGTGAGGATAATCTTTTCGTTTGCCATATATGGAGTGTTTTTAAGTGCAGGGGGGAATCAAAGTACTGGTAACAGAGTACAGAGTACAACTGTGCCGTGCGGGAGAGACTGCGTGCAGTTGTGACATGCGGGGATACTCAGCGTTTGAGTTTAACCCTCTCGTCAACTCATATCTTGTCAACTCGTCAACTCGTAAGTTTAACGATTGAAGTGCAAAATTAGGAAAATTAAATAAAGTAGGCCGTGCTTAGTGCTACAAATCGTAGGTTTTAGCAGAAATTAGTTGTTTTATAAGGTTGTAGTCTAAAGAAATCTTTATATTTGCCATACTATTTTAAATATTGAGGCAGC